>SHXL01000024.1 GCA_009693345.1 Betaproteobacteria bacterium | reverse complement strand
CTATCTGGGGGAAGTTTCGCTTGCGCATTTTGAGGGCCTGAAGAAACTTCTCGCGGCGGCGGCAGTCGAATTCACGCTCAATCCGCGCCTGGTGCGCGGCCTGGATTACTACAACCTGACCGTGTTCGAATGGATCAGCGATGCGCTGGGCGCGCAGGGTACCGTCTGCGGCGGCGGGCGCTATGATGGCCTGTTCGCGCAGCTTGGCGGCAAGCCCGCGCCGGGCGTGGGATTCGCGATGGGCTGCGAGCGGCTGGTTGCGCTGATGAAGGCTGCCGGCGGCGCGCAGGCGGCGTGCGCGCCGGACGCATATGTGATGCACCTGGGCGAGGGCACGCTCGAATACGCGTTCATGGTCGCCGACGCGCTGCGTTCGGCGGGGCATGCGGTCGTGCTGCACGGCGGCGGCGGCAGCTTCAAATCGCAGATGAAGAAGGCCGATGCGAGCGGCGCCTGGCTGGCGCTGATCGTCGGCGAGGACGAAGTGCGCGCGGGCGAGATATCGGTGAAAGCGCTGCGCAGCGCGGGGGACCAGCACCGCATCGGTCGCGGGCGCGTGGTCGAGGAATTCGCGGCAACTTTGCAAAGGGTCAAGGCATAGGCATGGCATACGATCTCGAAGAACAGGAACAGCTCGCCTCCGTAAAAGGCTGGTGGCACGACAACGGCACGCGCGTGCTGACCATGATCGCCGTGGCGGCGATCGTGGGGTCGGGCTGGCAGGGATGGCGCCTCTGGCAGGCGGACCAGGCGCGGCAGGCGGGTGCGCAGTACGAGGCGCTGATCAAGGCGGCGCAGGACGGCGATGCGAAGGCGTTGCGCGATGCCGGCGGCACGCTCGTGGAGAGTTTCCCCCGCACGCTCCACGCCTCGCTGGGTGCGTTGGTGGTGGCGCGCTTTCATGTCGAGCGCGCAGACCTGAAGAACGCCAAGGCGCAGCTGCAATGGGTCGTCGAGCGCTCGCCGTCCGACGAGTTGCGCGACCTCGCGCGGCTGCGCCTGGTGGCGGTGCTGCTCGACGAAAAGGCCCACGACGAAGCGCTCGCGCTGCTCGAAGCGAAACACGCGGCACCGCTCGACGGTCAGTATGCCGCACTCAAGGGCGACATCCTGGTGGCGAAGAACAATTCGGCGGAGGCCAGGGCCGCCTACCGCCTGGCGCTGGAAAAGTCCGACGAGAGAAGCACGGCGTTCCGCAACAGCGTGCAGTTGCGGCTGGACGCGCTCGGCGGGTGACCATGCGCTGCCTGTTCCTGCCGCTGCTCGCGGCCGCGGGCCTGTCGGCCTGCTCCAGCATGCCGAGCATGAATCCCCTCGACTGGTTCAGCAGGGGTTCGTCGGGCCCCAAGCCTGCCGAATTGCCGGTGCTGACCAACGCGCAGCCGGTGAAGCTGCTCTGGTCCTCGAGTATTGGCGCCGCGGAAGGATTCTTTTTCAGCCCGGTCATGATCGGCGACGGCGTCTATGCGGCCTCGCGCGCCGGCACGGTGTCGCGGCTGGACGCCGCGTCGGGCACGGCCAAATGGCGGGTCTCGCTCGGCAAGCGCATCTCCAGCGGCGTCGGCAGCGACGGCACGCTGGTGGTGGTCGCGGCCGACGACGGCGAGGTGTTCGCGCTGGATGCGCAGGCCGGCGTGGTGAAGTGGCGCTCGCGGGTATCGAGCGAAGTGCTGGCGCAGCCCAAGCTAGGCGAAGGACTGGTGCTGGTGCGCAGCGCCGACAGCAGGATCTTCGCCTTCGGCATCGAGGACGGCAAGCGCCGCTGGGTGTACCAGCGCCCCGCGAGCGCGCTCATCGTGCGCGCGCCCGTCGGCCTGAGCGCGCTCCAGGGCTCGGCCTACGCCGGGTTCTCGGGCGGAAAGCTGGTCGCGATCTCGCTTGCCAATGGACAGGTGCGCTGGGAAGCCACCGTGGCGCTGCCCAAAGGCGCAACCGAGCTGGAACGCGTCACCGACATCGTGGGCGATCCCTCGGTGCAGGGCAGGGAAGTCTGCGCTGCCGCCTACCAGGGACGCGTCGCGTGCTATGACGTGCAGAACGGCAACCAGCTGTGGTCGCGCGAGGTGTCCACGCTGACGGGCGTTTCCTTCGATGCGCGCTATGCCTTCGTGAGCGATGACAAGGGCGTGGTGCACGCTTTGGACCGCACCAACGGACGCAGCATCTGGAAGCAGGATCGCCTCGCGTACCGGCAGCTCTCGCTGCCGTTGCCGCTGGGCACCGAGGTGGCAATGGGCGACGTGCAGGGCTACGTCCATTTCGTGGCGCGCGAATCGGGCGCCTTTGTCGCGCGCCACGCCACGGACGGCAGCCCGGTGCGTGCCGCGCCGATCCGGCTGCCCGAGGGCTTCCTGGTGCAGACCCAGAGCGGCGGCCTCTACGCGCTAAGCCTGCAGTGATACCGATAACAGGACCGGCATGAAGCCGGTTATTGCACTTGTCGGCCGGCCGAACGTCGGCAAGAGCACGCTGTTCAACCGCCTGACCCGGCGGCGCAACGCGATCGTGGTCGACGTGCCCGGCGTCACGCGCGACCGCCACTACGGCGAGGGCCTGCTCGGCGGGCGTTGCTGCATCGTCATCGACACCGGCGGCCTGCAGCCCGATTCGGACGATGGCATTTACGCCGAGATGGCGCGCCAGACCGAGCTGGCGATCGTCGAAGCCGATGCCGTGATCCTGGTCACCGACGCGCGCGCCGGGCTGACGCCCGGAGACCGGGTGATCGCGGAGAAACTGCGGCGCCTGAAGGAGCGCGTCTGGATCGTCGCCAACAAGTCCGAGGGACAGGATCCCGAAACCGCCGCGGCCGAATTTCACGAGCTCGGCTTGGGCAATCCGGTCGCGATCTCCGCCGCGCACGGCAATGGGGTGATGGCGCTGATCGAAGCGGTGTTGCAGCCGTTTCCCGAGGAGGCCGAGCCCGTCGATGACGCGAAGAACCCGCGCGTCGCGATCGTCGGCCGGCCCAATGTCGGCAAGTCCACCCTGGTCAACGCGCTGGTCGGCGAGGAACGCGTGCTCGTCTACGGCGAGCCCGGCACCACGCGCGACGCCATCGAGGTGCCGTTCGAGCGCAACGGCCGCCGCTACACGCTGATCGATACCGCCGGGCTGCGCAAGCGCGGCCGGTCTCACGGCGCTGCGGTAGAGAAATTCTCGATCGTCAAGACGCTGCAGGCGATCGAGGCGTCGAACGTCGCCGTGCTGGTGCTCGATGCAGTGGAGGGCATCACGGAACAGGATGCCCACGTGGCGAGCTACATTCTCGACCGCGGCCGCGCGGTGACACTCGCGGTGAACAAGTGGGAGGCGGCGGACAAGTCGATGCGCGAGCGCATCAAGGACGAACTGCGCTGGCAGCTGGGCTTTCTCGGCTTTGCCGACACGCTGTTCATCTCCGCCAAGTCGGGCAAGGGCGTGAACGAGGTGCTGCGCTCCGCCGATGCCGCCTACGCGGCGGCGATGGCGAAGCTCTCGACGCCGAAGCTGACGCGCGCGCTGATCGCGGCCGTCGAGCGCCAGATGCCGCCCCATCGCCGGGGCTACGCCCGCCCGAAGATGCGTTACGCCCACCAAGGGGGCTCCAATCCGCCGCGCGTCATCATCCATGGCAACTCGCTGCAGCATGTGCCCGACGCCTACAAGCGGTTCCTGGAGGGCTGGTTCCGCGAGGAATTCAAGCTGCAGGGGACGCCGCTGCGCATCGAGCTGCGCACCGGCAGGAACCCTTACGACGAGAACAGAAAGACCCCGGTGCGCAAGCGCGCCCTCGGGCACAGCAAGTCCGCGCCGCGCGTCAAGTCCGGCGGCAAGCCCGGCGGCAAATCAAAAAAAGCAGCCGCGCAACAAATCGGCCGGGCGCAAGCGCGCCTAGCCTTGCGCCTCCGGGGGCGCTCCTGACGATCCGCTTAGTGGTGGTGTGACGTGTCGCAGAAAAGTCGTTTTGGCGACACGTTCTCTTGACGTGTCGCTGCCAGCGACATAAGCTGTTGACGTGTCGCAAAAAGCCGCTTTCGTAAACACGAACAAGGGGAGCCACTGGAACCCAGAGCGGCCCTACAACGACCTTCCCAAGCTCCCGCCGGCCATCGAGATAGAGACAAAAGACGTTTTAAAGCAATGCGTTAAGTCGAGAGCGGCGCTTGGCGAGCTGAAACAGGCCGCAGCGTTGATCCCCAACCCCTCGATGCTCATCAACACACTGCCGCTCCTTGAGGCGCGGGCGAGTTCCGAGATCGAAAACATCGTTACGACGGCTGATCGGCTGTTTCAGTACGCGCAGGCCGGTGGCGGAGCCGATGCCGCGACCCGGGAAGCCCTGCGCTACCGGCGCGCCCTGCTGGAAGGCGTCAAGGCTCTGAAAACGCGGCAGCTCACCACGCGCACCGCGGAATCGATCTGCACGCACATCAAGGGCATCGACATGAGCGTGCGCAAAGTGCCCGGCACCGCGCTCACCAACGGCACCACGGGTGAGGTCATCTACACCCCGCCCGAGGGCGAGGCGCGCATCCGCGATCTGCTCGCCAACTGGGAGCGCTTCCTGCATGAGGAAGGAACGCTCGACCCTTTGATCCGCATGGCAGCGGCGCATTACCAGTTCGAGGCCATTCATCCTTTCACCGACGGCAACGGCCGTACCGGCCGTGTCCTGAACAGCCTGTTCCTCGTCGAAACAGGATTGCTCACACTGCCAATCCTCTATCTCAGCCGCTACATCATCAACAATAGGGCGGACTACTACCGCTTGCTCCTCGCGGTCACGCGCGAGGGCGCCTGGGAAGCGTGGCTGCTCTACATGCTCCGCGGTGTCGAAGAAACGGCGGCGTGGACCACCGCCAAGATCGCCGCCATTCGCAAGCTGTCGAACGAGACGGCGGACTTCGTGCGGATCAAACTACCCAAGATCTACAGCCGCGAACTCGTCGATGTGATCTTCGAGCAGCCGTACTGCCGGATCGCAAACCTCGTCGAGGTTAAGCTCGCGGAGCGCCAGGCCGCCTCCCGGTATCTGAAAGCGTTCGTCGAGATTGGCGTCTTGCGTGAACAGACTTTCGGCAAGGAAAAGCTCTTCGTTCACCCGAAATTGATGAGCCTGCTGACCCGGGACAGCAACACGTCTATCCAATATCGCTGACTCAGTCGCCGGCGTAGGCGGGGAGCGGATTGCGGATGCGCGTGGAAAAGCGGGCGCAGAACGCAGCGCCGAGCGCCATCCCGCCCATGAAGACGATCAGCACCAGCGATTGCGCGTAGGCCGCATGCCCGAGGTACAGCTTCAGGTAGTGGGTCCAGACGGATTCGTAGATCAGTCCGGCGAAGCCGGAGGCGACGAACAAGAGATAGAACGCATAGCGGGGGAATTGCGGCGGCGCCATGGCGGGGCTTATATCATGCTGCGCTCATGCCCGTTGCCGCGCGCCTCGCCGCGTACTACTTCGCTTTCTTCGCCCATGCCGGGGCGTACGTGTCGTACTTTTCGCTCTACCTCGCGGCGCGCGGGCTCTCGGCCGGCGAGATCGGGTTCTGCGTCGCGATGCCGCAGGCGGCGCGCATCGTCGCGCCGGCCCTCTGGGGCTGGCTCGCTGACGCCTGGGGCGCGCGCTACGCGGGCGCGCGGCGCGCGATCATCGTGTTTTCGGCGTTTGCGATGCTCGCGGGGTTCGTGTCTCTGCAATTTCAGGAGCGGACGTCGGCCATCGCGCTCACGCTGTTCCTGCTGAGTCTGTTTTCCGCCGGGGCGTCGCCCATGGTGGAGGCGATTACTTTTTCGGCGCTTGAAGGAAAAGCCGGAGGCCGCGCTGGCGAATACGGCCCGATCCGCCTTTGGGGCTCGATCGGTTTCATTCTTGCGGTGATGGGCGTCGGGGCCTGGCTCGACCGCGCGCCGGCATCGATCCTGATCTACGTCCTGATCGGCTTGTCGAGCATGACCTGCGTCGCTGCACTCGCGCTGCCTGCCGGAACCGCCCACGCGCACCAGGCCGGACAGCGGCTGGGTGCGGTACTGCGCCGGCCCGAGGTGCTCGCCTTCTTCGCCGCATGCTTCTGCATGACGGCGGCGCACGGCACGCTGTACGTGTTCTATTCGATCTTCCTGGAGCAGGCCGGCTATTCGAAAACGCTCATCGGCGCGCTCTGGACCGTCGGGGTGATCGCCGAGATCGTCCTGTTCCTGCGCCTGCCCGAGGTGATGCGGCGCTTTTCCCTGCGCGCGCTGCTGCTGGCGAGCTTCGTTTGTGCGGTCCTGCGCTTCCTCGCCATCGGTTGGGCCGTGGACTCGTTCCTGCTGCTGGCCGCAGCGCAACTGCTGCATGCGGCGACCTTCGGCGTGTTTCATGCCGGCAGCGTGGCGGCCGTCCACCGGTTGTTTCCGGGCGCGCTCGCGGCGCGCGGCCAGGCTCTCTATTCCAGTATCGCGTACGGGCTCGGGGGCGCCGCAGGTTCGCTGATCGCCGGGTGGTCATGGGTCGCACTCGGGCCGTCATCCAGTTTCGCCCTCAGCGCGTTATTCGGGGCAGGGGGCGCAATCCTCGTCGCCTGGAAGGTTCGCGTGTAGGCTTACGGCAATGATGAAGAAAATTCTCGTGCTGTCGCTGGTCCTGGTTGCCGGTTGCAAGAGCGTCGATACGACGCAGCCCGGCGTCGTCGGCGTGGAACGCAAGCAGAGCATGCTCGTCTCCTCGGATACGGTAAATCGCAGCGCCGTGAAGGCCTACGCCCAGGTGCTGGCCGAAGCGCAGAAGAAAGGCCAGTTGAACCGCGACGCCGGCCAACTGGAGCGCGTGCGCGCGATCGCGAACCGGCTGATCCCGCAGACCGGCGCGTTTCGCGCCGACGCGCCGGGCTGGCACTGGGAGGTGAACGTCATCACCTCGAAGGACGTGAACGCGTGGTGCATGCCGGGCGGCAAGATCGCCTTCTATACCGGGCTGATCGAGAAGCTGCAGGCGACGGACGCGGAAATCGCCGCGGTGATGGGCCACGAAATTGCGCACGCGCTGCGCGAGCACGGCCGCGAGCGCGCCTCGCAGGCGATGGCGCAGGGCATCGGCATTTCGCTGGTCGGCGCTCTGCTGCGCCTGCCGGGGGGCGCGCAGGACCTGTCGCAGACCGTTCTCGACCTTACCTTCAACCTGCCGAATTCGCGCACGGACGAAGTGGAAGCCGACCGCATCGGCGTCGAGCTCGCGGCGCGCAGCGGCTTCGATCCGCATGCCGCTGTGACGCTATGGGAAAAAATGTCCAAGGTCGGCGGCTCGCAGCCTCCCCAATTCCTTTCCACGCACCCTTCGCACGCGAGCAGGATCAACGACCTGAGGGGCAATGCAGAAAAAGTGATGCCTTTGTACGAATCTGCGCGCGCAAAACGCTGATTCATTGTGGGATAATCCCGTTCTTATTTGCGAAACAAGACGATGAGCCGCACTCTTTACGACAAGCTCTGGGAGAGCCACGTGGTGCGCGAGGAAGCCGACGGCACCGCGCTGCTCTACATCGATCGCCACCTGGTGCACGAAGTCACTAGCCCGCAGGCGTTTGAAGGCCTGAAGCTCGCCGGGCGCAAGCCCTGGCGCATCGGGTCGGTGGTCGCGACCGCCGACCACAACACGCCGACGACCGGCTGGGAGCGTGGACTGGCGGGAATAGAGGATCCGATCGCGCGCCTGCAGGTCGATACGCTCACCGCGAACATCAAGGAATACGGCGCCAAGGTCTACTTCCCGTTCCTCGACAAGCGCCAGGGCATCGTGCACGTGATCGGGCCGGAGCAGGGGGCGACCCTGCCCGGCATGACGGTGGTGTGCGGCGATTCGCATACCAGCACGCATGGCGCCTTCGGTTGCCTCGCGCACGGCATCGGCACTTCGGAAGTCGAGCACGTGCTCGCGACGCAGACGCTGGTGACGAAAAAAATGAAGAACATGCGCGTCACCGTCGAGGGTACGCTCGGCCGCGGCGTCACCGCGAAGGATGTGGCGCTCGCCGTCATCGGCCGCATCGGCACCGCGGGCGGTACCGGCAGCGCGGTCGAATTCGCCGGCAGCGCGGTGCGCTCGTTGACGATGGAAGGCCGCATGACCCTGTGCAACATGGCGATCGAGGCCGGCGCGCGCGCCGGCATGGTGGCGGTGGACGACACCACCATCCAGTACCTGAAGGGGCGCACGTTCTCGCCTTCCGGGCCCGAGTGGGATCAGGCCGTGGCGACGTGGAAGGTGCTGACGAGTGATCCGGACGCGAAGTTCGACCGCGAGGTAAAACTGGATGCGCACGACATCGCGCCGCAAATTACCTGGGGAACCTCTCCGGAGATGGTGGTTGCCGTCCAGGACCATGTTCCCGACCCGGACAAGGAGAAGGACCCGACCAAGCGCGAAGGCATGGAGCGCGCGCTCATCTACATGGGACTGAAGCCGCGCACGCCGATGCAGGACATCTTCCTCGACAAGGTGTTCATCGGTTCTTGCACCAATTCGCGCATCGAGGACCTGCGCGCCGCGGCGGCGGTGGCAAAGGGCAGGAAGGTCGCCCCGAACATCAAGGTCGCGATGGTGGTGCCGGGCTCCGGCCTGGTGAAGGCGCAGGCGGAAAAGGAAGGCTTGGACAAGGTATTCCGCGATTCCGGATTCGAGTGGCGCGAGCCTGGCTGCTCCATGTGCTTGGCGATGAACGCCGACCGCATTGAGCCGGGCGAGCGCTGCGCGTCCACCTCCAACCGCAATTTTGAAGGCCGGCAAGGCGCCGGCGGCCGCACTCACCTGGTCAGCCCGGCAATGGCGGCGGCGGCGGCGATCGCCGGGCACTTCGTCGACGTGCGGAGCTGGCGCTGAGGGAAAAATTAACCTTGCTGAATGGCCTGGTGGCGCCGCTGGACCGTGCCAACGTCGATACCGATGCTGTCATCCCGAAGCAATTCCTGAAGTCCATCAAGCGCACTGGCTACGGCGAGAATATGTTCGACGCCTGGCGATATCTGGACATCGGTCAGCCGGGGATGGACAACTCGAAGCGCCCGCTGAATCCGGACTTTGTCCTGAATCAGCCGCGCTACAAGGGCGCCGAGATCCTGCTCGCGCGCAAGAACTTCGGCTGCGGCAGTTCGCGCGAGCACGCACCGTGGGCTCTCCAGCAGTACGGCTTCAAGTGCGTCATCGCGCCGTCCTTCGGCGACATCTTTTTCATCAACAGCTTCAAGAATGGCTTCCTGCCGGTGGTGCTCGCCGAGTCCGAAGTCGACAGCCTGTTCTACGACTGCGCGCTGCCCGGGTTTCGCCTCGTCGTGGATCTGGACCGGCAGACGGTGTCGACCACCGACGGCTCGAAGTCGTACAAGTTCGAAGTGGACCCCTCGAGCCGTCATTTACTGCTCAACGGCCTGGACGAGATCGGCGTCACGTTGCGCCACGCCGACGAGATCCGCGCCTTCGAAGCGCGCCGGCAGGCCCAGTTTCCCTGGCTTTTCCGGTAGGTTGGCCATGAAAATCGCGGTGTTGCCGGGCGACGGCATCGGCAAGGAGATCGTTGCCGAAACCATCAAGGTACTGGGGCGGCTCGGACTCAAATTCGAGTTCGAGGAGGCGCCGGTCGGTGGCGCCGGCTACGAGGCCTCGGGCCATCCGCTGCCGGAGAAGACGTTGGCGCTGGCGAGGCGTGCCGACGCCATCCTGTTCGGCTCTGTAGGCGATCCGAAATACGACAACCTGGAATCTTCCAAGCGTCCCGAGCAGGCGATCCTGGGCCTGCGCAAGGAACTGGGCCTCTTCGCCAACCTGCGACCAGCGCAGGTCTATGCGGAACTCGCTGATGCTTCCTCGCTGCGGCCCGAGGTCGTCGCTGGGCTGGACATCCTCATCGTTCGCGAACTCACCGGCGACATCTACTTCGGCGAGCCGAAAGGCATCCGGCAGCACGCCACGGGCGGGCGCGAAGGCTTCGACACCATGCGCTACACCGAAGCCGAGATCCGCAGGATCGCGCGGGTCGCGTTCGAAGCGGCGCGCAAGCGGGGCGGGAAGGTGTGCTCCGTGGACAAGGCCAATGTTCTCGAGACCTCCCGTCTCTGGAGAGAGGTCGTTACTCAGGAATCAAAGCATTTCTCCGATATCGCGCTTTCCCACATGTATGTCGACAACTGCGCCATGCAGCTGGTGCGCAATCCGAAACAGTTCGACGTGATCGTGACGGGCAATCTGTTCGGCGACATCCTGTCGGACGAGGCGTCGATGCTGACGGGATCGATCGGCATGCTGCCCTCGGCGTCGCTCGATTCGAACAACAAGGGCCTGTACGAGCCGATCCACGGGTCGGCCCCCGACATTGCAGGCAAGGGCGTTGCGAATCCCCTCGCGACGATCCTGTCGGCGGCGCTGATGCTGCGCCATTCGCTAAACCAGGGCGCCGCCGCGGAGCGCCTTGAGCACGCCGTAAAAGCGACGTTGCGCGACGGCTACCGCACCGCGGACATATATACTGCGGGTACGAGGAAGGTAAGCACCGCGGAGATGGCTTCCGCGGTCGCGGAACGGCTGTAAGCTCGGAAAATGCGCGGGAAAGTGTCATGTTGAGAGTCGGCATCGTCGGTTGGCGCGGCATGGTGGGTTCGGTACTCGTGCAGAGGATGCGCGAGGAGAAGGACTTCGACCACGTTGACCCCATGTTTTTCTCGACCTCGCAGTCAGGCAGCAAGGGCCCGGACATCGGCCGGGACACCGGCCCGGTGGCGAATGCCACGGACGTCGAAGCGCTGAAACAGCTCACGGCAATCATTTCTTGCCAGGGCGGCGACTACACCAGCGACATGCACCCGAAGCTGCGCGCGGCCGGATGGAAGGGCTACTGGATCGACGCCGCGAGCGCGTTGCGCATGAAGAGCGATGCGGTGATCATCCTCGATCCGGTGAACCTGCCGGAAATCAAGAACGGCCTGGGCCGCGGGGCAAGGGATTACATCGGCGGCAACTGCACCGTGAGCCTGATGCTGATGGGTCTGGCCGGGCTGCTGCAGCGCGACCTGGTCGAGTGGATGACCTGCATGACGTACCAGGCGGCGTCGGGCGCCGGTGCGGCGAGCATGCGCGAACTGATGCAGCAAATGGGGCACTTGGGCATGACCGCCAAACCGCTGATCGACAACCCGGCCGCGACGGCGTTGGATATCGACCGGTGCGTCACCGCGGCGCTGCGCAACGGCGCGCTGCCCAAGTCGGAGATCGGCTACCCGCTGGCGGCGAGCCTGCTGCCGTGGATCGACAAGGACCTCGGCGATGGCCAGAGCCGCGAGGAATGGAAGGCCCAGGCCGAGGGCAACAAGATCCTCGGCCGCAGCGAGCGGCCGATCCCGATCGACGGCATCTGCGTGCGCGTCGGCGCGATGCGCTGCCACAGTCAGGCGTTGACGATCAAGCTGAAGAAGAATGTTCCGCTGGGAGAAATCGAGGGCATGCTCGCGGACGCGCACGATTGGGTAAAAGTGATTCCCAACCGGCGCGAAGAAACGCTGGCTGAGCTCACCCCGGCCGCCGTCACCGGCAAGCTTTCGGTGCCGATCGGGCGGTTGCGGAAGCTGCCGATGGGCGGGGAGTATCTCGCCGCATTCACAGTGGGCGACCAGTTGTTATGGGGCGCTGCGGAGCCGCTGCGGCGAATGGTGCGGCTACTGCTGGACGCGGGGGTGGCTTAGGTGCCCGCGGGGCGTGGGAAAATTCCTTTATATCCAAGGGGCTATCGCAGCAAAATCGAGAAGGTTTCTCAGGTTGCAGGGCTAACGCCATGATGTTATGGTACTCAGTCCCGGAAGAACGACTCAGGGTGCGCTCAGTGGGGAAAACAGTCACCGGCATTCGTATTGCCTTGGCGGCAATGCTTTGCGTGCCGCTTCTGGCCAATGCGGCTGGACTTGGCAGACTCACGGTCAACTCCGCCCTGGGCCAGCCGCTCAACGCCGAAATCGAGATCGTATCGCTGCAATCCGGCGAGGAGGATTCGCTGACGGCGCGCCTTGCCAGGCCGGAGGCCTTCAAACAGGCCGGCCTTGAGTTGAGTTCGGCGCTTATTGGCCTGCAGTTTTCGATCGACAAGCGCGGCAACCGGCCCGTGATCCGCCTGAGTACCGTGCAGCCGGTGAATGAGCCGTTCCTGGATGTCCTGATTGAATTGCAGTGGGCCACTGGGCGCCTGGTGCGCGAATACACGTTCCTCCTCGATCCTCCCGAGTACCGGAGCCCGAAACCGGCTGCCGCTGCGCCCGCACCGGACCCGAAGCCGGCACCGGTCGCAGTCCCTGCGCCGACGAAGCCGGCGCCGAGCGCCGAAGCGCGTCCCATACCCGCAGCGCCTGCGCCCGCCGGCGCCAGACAGGAAGAAGTGAAGAAAGGCGACACCCTGAGCGCCATCGCGCGCAGGAACCAGCCGGATGGCGTGACGCTCAATCAGATGCTGGTCGCGCTGTATCGTGCCAATCAGGACGCATTCATCCGCGGCAACGTCAATCTCCTCAGGGCCGGGCGCATCCTGAACGTGCCGGATCGCGAGGCGATCGCCGCCGTCAATGCGGCGGAGGCCAATCAGCTGGTGCAGTCGCTCATGGCGGATTTCGCCGACTACAAACGCAAGCTCGGTGCCGCGGTGGCGGCGGCGCCCGCGGCGCCGGTCCGCGAGCGCGAAGTCACAGGGCGCATCGCGGCGAAACCTGAAGCGCCCGCGCCGGCGGAACAGAAAGACCAGCTGAAACTCTCCAAGGCGGACCCGGCGAAGCTCGGCGGGGCGGCTGCGCGCGCCGCGCGCGACGACGACCGCGTTGCACGCGAGCGCGCGCTGAAGGAATCGCAATCGCGTGTCGGTGACCTTGAAAAAATTGTCGCCGATCTGCAAAAACTGATCGAGATGAAGAACCAGCAGATGGCTGAGCTGGAGAAGAAAGCCGCGGCGAAGCCCGCGGCGACGGCCCCTGTACCTGCGCTGACCCCTGCACTTGCGGCAGCCCCTGCACCTGCGGCCAAGGCGCCGGAGCCACCGAAGGAGGCCCCAAAGCCAGCGACGGTGGAGGCTCCGAAGGAAGCGGCGAAAGAGGTTGCGAAGGAAGCGCCCAAGGAAGCCGCGAAAGAGGCTGCCAAGGAAACACCCAAGGAAGCGAAGACCAAGCCGGCGGCAGCGCCGGTCAAGGCGGTGCCGGAAAAGGGCATCATCGAGGAATTCATCGATTTCGTCGAACAGCCGCTTGGGATGGCGGTTCTGGGGGCGATGGTACTCGGGTTGCTCGGCTATGGCACCTGGGCGTGGCGCAAGAAGAAAGCGTCGCAGTCGCAATTTCAGGATAGCGTGCTCGGCGCCGCGACGGGTGCCGGCGCGTCTTCAGTATTCTTACCGGCGACGCCGCAGGCTGCCGATACACCTCCTCCCGCCGGCGCCGCAGACGCGCCCCAGGCTCCGGCCAGCGGGGGAAGCGTAGCGCCGGCAGAGAGCGACGAGGTCGACCCGATCGCCGAGGCGGGCGTCTATATGGCGTACGGCCGCGATGCACAGGCCGAGGAAATCCTGAAGGAATCTCTCAACAAGGATCCGAACCGTGCCGCGGTGCACGCGAAGCTGTTGGAGATATACGCCAATCGCAAGGATATGAAGAGCTTCGAGCAGTCCGCGCTCAAGCTCAAGGGTTTGACCAATAGTGCCGGCCCGGAATGGGAAAAGGCGATGGCGCTGGGCAATGCCATCGATCCGGGCAATGGTCTGTATGGCGGTGGCGGTGGCGGTGCGGCGCCAAAATCTGCGCCAGCAGCCGCGCCAGTCGCAGCGGCGCCGACGCTCGATTTCGATATTGGTGGTGGCGCAGAAGCGGTCGCGCCCAGCAAAGCGGAACCTAGCGGCTTGGACTTCGACATTGGCACGTCGGCGCCGGCTGCCGCGGCGGCGACTGATTTCGCCGCCGGCGGCACCCTGAAGCTCGACACGACCGAGACGCAGGCGGCAAGTGGAGGGTTGGATTTCGACCTCGGCGGCGGCGACAAAATCACGGACGAAGACGATGGCGAGAAGACCATGCTGATGCCGAGGAAAGCACCAGCAGCGCCGGCCGCCGACCCCGACGCCACGGTGTCGATGGATTTCGATCTCAACCTGGATCTGGGCAGTAGCAAGGAGGAACCGGCGAAAGCGGCCGATGCGCCGATCGATCTTAGCGGCCTGAGCTTGGATCTGGGTACACCGGGCGCGGGGGGCGGCGGCGACGCGAAGTGGCAGGAGGTGGCGACGAAGATCGACCTGGCGAAGGCCTACCAGGAGATGGGGGACAAGGACGGGGCGCGGAAGTTGCTGAACGAGGTGGTGAAGGAAGGCGACGCCGCGCAGCAGGGCCACGTGCAACAGATGCTGTCCCGCCTGGGTTAACGCTCGGAACAGGGGAACCCAGGTTCCCCCGTATCCCCTCCTAGCCGCGGCGCGCAGAGTGTGACCGCGGCTTATTCATTATGACGACCAGAATCGCACTTGGCATCGAGTACGACGGCAGCCGCTTCCTTGGCTGGCAAACGCAGCCGGGGGGCGGCACGGTGCAAGACGCCCTGCAGACAGCGATCTCCGGCATCGCGGACGAGGCGGTGAGCGTCACCTGTGCCGGCCGTACCGACCGCGGCGTGCATGGGCGAGGGCAGGTGGTTCATTTTGACACCGCCGCGCAACGTCCGGACTCGGCATGGGTGCGTGGCGTGAATGCGATGCTGCCGGAAGCGGTCGCGGTGCGGTGGTCGCGGCGCATGGCGGCCGATTTTCATGCCCGCTACTCGGCGCTGTCGCGCACCTACCGCTATGTCCTGCTGAACCGTCCGGTGCGGCCGGCGCTGGCGGCCCGCCACGCCGGCTGGCACCACGCGCCGCTTGCGCCCGAGCCGATGCGCGAGGCCGCCGCAATGTTGCTCGGAGAGCACGATTTCTCCGCTTTTCGCGCGGCGGATTGCCAGGCCAGGAGTCCGGTGCGAACGATGCACGCGATAAGCATCGAGCGAAGGGGCGAGTGCATCGAATTCACGTTGCGCGCCAACGCCTGGCTGCAGCACATGGTGCGCAACATCGTCGGCACCCTGGTGTACGTCGGCATGGGCAAGCATCCGCCGCAATGGGCGCTGCAGGTGCTGGAATCACGCGACCGGTCGCTGGCCGCGCCCACGTTCGCCCCGGAAGGCCTGTATCTTGAAGCGGTGGAATACGATGCGCGCTGGAATATTCCGGCGACTGCCGTCGACGCAGCGATCCTGGCGGTCGAATCGTGAGAACCCGGATCAAGATCTGCGGCATTACCCGCATCGAGGACGCGCGCGCTGCCGCGCAGTCAGGTGCCGACGCCATTGGCCTGGTGTTTTATCCGGCGAGTCCGCGCTTTCTCAGCCTGGAGTGGGCCAGACAGCTGGCAATCGAGCTGCCGCCGCTTGTCAGCACGGTTGCGTTGTTCGTCAATCCCGCCGCGGCGGAGGTGTACACGGTTCTCGAGCGGGTGCGGCCCGCGGTGCTGCAGTTCCACGGCGACGAGGATCCCGTGTTCTGCGCGCAGTTCGGCGTGCCCTACATCAAGGCCTGCCGCGTGAGGCCGGGCGTCGATTTGCTAGAATACCTGTGCCCGTTTGCTGGCGCCGCGGGTTGGTTGCTCGACAGCCACGTCGAGGAATACGGCGGTGTCGGGGAGAGTTTCGACTGGTCTCTGGTTCCGGCCGAGCGCTCCCGCCCGCTGGTTCTGTCCGGCGGGCTCACGCGGGAGAACGTGGGAGAGGCGATTCGGCGCGTGCGTCCCTGGGCAGTCGACGTTTCCAGCGGCGTCGAATCCTCGAAGGGCATCAAGGATGCGGCCAGGATTGCCGCTTTCATCACCGAGGTCAGAAATGCAGATGTATGACTTGCCGGATGCGCGCGGGCATTTTGGCCCCTACGGCGGAGTTTTTGTCGCCGAGACGCTCAGCCATGTGCTGGATGAACTGCGCGCCGCGTACGAGCGCTGCCGCAAGGATCCGGCGTTCATGGCGGAATTCCACCACGAACTCAAGCATTACGTCGGCCGGCCCAGCCCGGTGTACCACGCGAAGCGCTGGTCGGATCTGCTCGGCGGCGCGCAGATCTACCTCAAGCGCGAGGATTTGAACCACACCGGCGCGCACAAGATCAACAACACCATGGGGCAGGCGCTGCTCGCGCGCCACATGGGCAAGAAACGCGTGATCGCGGAAACCGGCGCCGGCATGCACGGCGTTGCGTCCGCGACGGTGGCGGCGCGATTCGGCATGCAGTGCGTCGTGTACATGGGGTCGGAGGACGTGAAGCGCCAGGCGCAGAACGTGTACCGCATGAAACTGCTCGGCGCCGAGGTGATGCCGGTCGAGTCGGGCTCCAGGACGCTCAAGGATGCGCTCAACGAGGCCATGCGCGACTGGGTGACGAACGTCGAGGACACGTATTACATCATCGGCACGGTGGCCGGGCCGCACCCCTATCCGATGATGGTGCGCGATTTCCAGTCGGTCATCGGCGAAGAGTGCAAGCTGCAGATGCCCGAACTCACCGGGCGCCAACCCGATGCGGTCATCGCCTGCGTCGGCGGCGGCTCGAATGCGATGGGAATCTTCTACCCCTACATCAGCGATCCGAACGTCAGGCTGATCGGCGTGGAGGCGGCGGGCGAGGGCTTGGCAACCGGCAGGCACGCGGCCTCTCTCAGCGCGGGCACGCCCGGAGTGCTGCACGGCAACCGGACCTATCTCCTGCAGGATGCCAACGGCCAGATCACCGAGACCCACTCTGTATCCGCCGGCCTGGATTATCCGGGCGTGGGTCCAGAGCATGCCTGGTTGAAGGATCACGGCCGCGCTGAATACGTGTCGGTGACCGACGACGAGGCGTTGGCGGCTTTCGACAAGCTGTGCCGCCTCGAAGGCATCATCCCCGCGCTCGAGTCTGCGCACGCGGTGGCGCATGCGGTCCGCATCGCTCCCTCGATGCCGAGGGACAAGACCCTGCTGGTTAATCTTTCGGGCCGCGGCGACAAGGATATGCAGACGGTTGCCGACAGGATGGGAATCAAGCTCTGATGTCGCGCATCGCCGGGCGCTTCGCCGCATTGAAGGCCACCGGGCGCAAGGCGCTGATCCCTTACATCACCGCGGGCGATCCGTTGCCCGCGAGCACGGTGCCCCTGCTGCACGCACTGGTGGAGGCCGGCGCCGACATCCTCGAGATCGGGGTGCCGTTCTCCGATCCGATGGCCGACGGACCGGCAATCCAGCGTTCCTCGGAGCGCGCCCTGAAAAATGGAATTGGTCTTTTGGATGTATTGAACTTTGTCGTTCAATTCAGGAAAAAAGATGCCGATACGCCCGTCGTTCTGATGGGCTACGCCAATCCGATCGAGGCGATGGGGATGGAAAAATTCGTCGCCGCGGCGAAAGCCGCGGACATCGACGGCGTGATCGTCGTGGACTACCCGCCCGAGGAGTGCGCACCGTTCGTCGCGCTATGCAGGAAGAGGGGCATCGACACGATCTTCCTGCTGGCGCCGACGTCCACGGACGAGCGCATCCGTTCGGTGGCGAGGTCCGGCAGCGGATATCTGTATTACGTATCACTCAAGGGAGTGACCGGCGTGAAGAACGTCGATGCCATGGAAGTTGCGGCGCAGTTGCCGAAGATCCGGGCCGCCTCGAGCCTGCCGATCGGCGTTGGATTCGGGATCAAGGATGCGGCGTCGGCCGTCGCCATCTCGAAATCGGCGGACGCAGTGATCATCGGCAGCCGCATCGTGCAGGAAATCGAGAGCGCCGGTGCCGAGCACGCGGTGGCGCGCGTCAGGGCGCTCATCGGTCCGATCCGCAAGGCGCTGGATTCATGAGCTGGCTGCAAAAACTCCTGCCGCCGAAGATCCAGCGCGTCAGTGGTCCGCGCAAGCAGGTTCCGGAAGGCCTCTGGACCAAGTGCCCGGCGTGCAACGCCGTGCTCTACAGCACCGACCTGGAAAAGAACCTGAACGTCTGCCCCAAGTGCGGCGACCACCAGCGCATAGGCGCGCGCGCCAGGCTTGATGCTCTCATCGACCCGGATGGCCGCTTCGAGATCGGCGCCGAAGTCCTGCCGGTGGACAGCCTGAAATTCAGGGATTCTCGAAAATACTCGGAACGGTTGGAGGAGGCGCAGACCTCCACGGGAGAAACCGATGCGCTGATCGTGCTGCAGGGTTCGATCAAGTCGCTGGGCGTGGTCTGCGCGGCGTTTGAATTCGATTTCATGGGCGGCTCGATGGGCTCCGTCGTCGGCGAGCGCTTCGTGCGTGGCGTGCGCGTCGCGATAGAGCAGAAACTGCCCTACGTCTGCTTCACTTCTACGGGCGGCGCGCGCATGCAGGAAGGCCTGCTCTCTCTCGTACAGATGGCCAAGACAACCGCTTCGCTTGCCGAGCTCGCGCAGCGCAGGCTGCCGTTCGTCACCATCCTGACCGATCCCACCATGGGCGGGGTCTCGGCGAGCTTCGCGATGATCGGCGACATTGTGATCGCGGAACCGAAGGCGCTGATCGGGTTTGCCGGTCCGCGCGTCATCGAGCAGACAGTGCGCCAGAAGCTGCCGGAGGGCTTCCAGCGCGCCGAGTTCCTGCTCGAGAAGGGGGCGATCGACATGATCGTAGACCGCCGGCAGATGCGCGACAAGCTGCATACGCTGCTCGCGCTGATGCTGGGAAGGCCTGCCGACAATTCATCGTGACGGGAGGTGCGACCCGTCGGTCGCTCGCTGACTGGCTCGGGTACATCGAACGGCAGCATCCGCAGGCGATCGCGCTCGGGCTCGAGCGTGTATTCGAGGTTTTTTCCGGATTACAAATAAAATTTGCGTGTCCGATCCTTGCCGTTGGAGGAACCAACGGCAAAGGTTCGACCTGCGCGCTGCTGGAAGCGATCCTGTCTTCCGCGGGCTATCGCACCGGGCTCTACACCTCGCCGCACCTGTTGCGCTACAACGAGCGCGTCCGCATCGCCGGCCGTGAAGCGGACGATGACGCTCTTTGCGAGGCTTTCGCAGCGGTCGAGCGTGCGCGCGGCAGCGTACCACTGACCTATTTCGAGTTTGGAACGCTTGCGGCTTTTTATCTTTTTTCCAGAGAAAATCTTGAAGCCCTGATACTCGAAGTCGGCCTGGGGGGGCGGCTCGATGCGGTAAACGTGCTCGATGCCGATTGCGCGGTGCTCACGGGCGTCGGGATCGATCACACCGAGTATCTTGGCAGCACCCGTGAGGCAATCGGCCGGGAGAAAGCAGGGATATTCCGCTCCGCCATGCCCGCTGTCGTCGCCGATCCGTCACCGCCGGCCAGCGTTCTGGAAGAGGCCCGGAGAAAAGGCACACAACTGCTTCTGCTCGGACGGGATTTCGGCTATCAAGCGCAGGGCACGCAATGGGCCTACTGGGGCCCTGCCGGCAAGCGCTCCGGCCTGGCGCACCCTGCGCTGCGCGGCGCGGTGCAGTTGCGCAATGCCAGCGCTGCCTTCGCCGCGGTAGATGCCCTCCGCGACCGCCTGCCGGTCGCGATGCAGGACCTGCGCAGGGCCCTCGCCGAGGCCGTGCTGCC
>SHXL01000023.1 GCA_009693345.1 Betaproteobacteria bacterium | reverse complement strand
TGAAGACCGAACGAACGGCTCGCAAACGCTACGTGACGCGAGATGAGGTCCGGGCCGACGTGTTCGACTACATCGAACGGTTCTACAATCCACGGCGTCGGCATTCGACGCTCGGGCAGGTAAGTCCGGATCAGTTCGAAAAAGCTAGAGAATGCTTAGGGTAGTGTCCGGGAATTCGGGGGAAGCCCACAACTGCCCATCACAGACGACGCAGCGGACGTTCCCTGACCCGGCGCTCGCGCCGACTCCCGCGGGGCCGCTGCCTACGCCTTTTCCGGCATGCGTGGATATGACGAGTACGACCAAGAAGATCCCATTTCCTCCGCGCTGCAGCCCGCCGACCTTCGCCGTATACCGCGGAAGCAGATGGTCTTGCGTCCGCTAGCCACGATGCCACCTAACGTCCGCTTCTTGGCCGACGCGGAACCTCATCCGATAATGCGGACACTTCGGGCTAACCGCTCGGAGATCTGCACTACTTCTTAAGCGCCTTGAAGCGGATGCGGTGCGGGCGCGAAGCTTCCTCGCCGAGCCGCTTTCTCTTGTCGGCCTCGTATTCCTGGTAGTTGCCCGGAAAAAACACCGCCTGCGATTCGCCCTCGAAGGCGAGGATATGGGTGGCGATGCGGTCGAGGAACCAGCGGTCGTGCGAGATCACCAGCACGCTGCCCGCGAATTCCAGGAGCGCCTCTTCCAGCGCGCGCAGGGTTTCCACATCGAGGTCGTTGGACGGCTCGTCCAGCAGCAGCACGTTGGCGCCGGACACGAGCTGCTTGGCGAGCTGCAGGCGGCCCCGCTCCCCGCCCGATAGCTGCCCGACCAGCTTTTGCTGATCGCCGCCGCGGAAATTGAAGCGCGCGAGATAGGTGCGCGAGGGCATCTGGAACTTGCCCACCGTGATCAGGTCCTGCCCGCCGCAGACCTCCTGAAAAACGGTCTGGTCGCCCTGCAGCGCGTCGCGCAACTGGTCGACGTGGGCGATCTTGACTGTTTTGCCGATTTTTATTTTTCCTGAATCTGCCTTTTCTTTACCCAACAAAAGGCGAAACAAGGTCGATTTTCCCACGCCGTTCGGTCCGATGATGCCGACGATGGCGCCCGGCGGCACCATGAACGACAGTTTGTCGATCAGCAGACGGTCGCCAAAACCCTTCGACACGTCCGTGAGTTCGAGCACTTCGTTGCCCAGCCGTTCGGCGACCGGAATGAAGATCTCCTGCGTTTCGTTCCTCTGCTGGTGCTCGTACTGCGACAACTCCTCGAACCTCGCCAGGCGTGCCTTGGATTTCACCTGCCGGCCCTTCGCGTTCTGCCGCACCCATTCCAGCTCGGCCTTCATGGACTTGATGCGCGCCTCCTCCTGCTTCGACTCCACCTCGAGGCGCTTTTCCTTCTGCTCCAGCCACGAGGAATAGTTGCCCTCCCAGGGAATGCCCATGCCGCGATCCAGTTCCAGGATCCAGCCAGCGGCGTTGTCGAGGAAGTAGCGGTCGTGGGTCACCGCGACCACGGTGCCCGGAAAGCGCTGCAGGAACTGCTCCAGCCACTCGACGCTCTCGGCGTCGAGGTGGTTGGTCGGCTCGTCGAGCAGGAGAAGATCGGGCTTGGAGAGCAAGAGCTTGCACAGTGCGACTCTTCTTTTTTCGCCTCCGGACAAGATTCCGATTTTCGCGTCCCACGCCGGCAAGCGAAGGGCATCCGCGGCAATTTCGAGTTCCTGCCCGGTATCCGCAGTGTTCACCAGGGCTTCCAGCCGCGCCTGCTCGGCGGCGAGCTTGTCGAAGTCGGCGCCCTCCTCCGAGTACGCCGCGTAGACCGCTTCCAGCTGCTTTTTCGCCTCGGCAACCTCGCCGCGCGCGGCCTCGACTTCCTCGCGCACCGTCTTCGCCGAATCGAGCGCGGGCTCCTGCGGCAGGTAGCCCACCTGGATTCCCGGCATGCGGATCACCTCGCCGTCGGTCGCCTCCTCCACGCCCGCCATGATCTTCAGCAGCGTCGACTTGCCCGAGCCGTTCAACCCGAGCACGCCGATCTTGGCGCCCGGAAAGAAGTTGAGCGAGATGTTCTTCAGGATCGTGCGCTGCGGCGGCACCGTCTTGCTGACGCGCCGCATGGTGTAGACGTATTTGGCCATGATTCCTTATTTTTTCAGTTCGAAATCCTGCTCCAGGGCGAAAGCAAACTGCGCCCGCTTGACGCTGGAGACTTCGTCCCGGTCCAGCGACCCGAGGTAGTTCGCAATCGGCCGGATCTTCGTCATGCGCTGCTGCGGCGTGAGCAGCGTGTCCTCCAGCGCCTTGAGGATCATGCGGCAATCGTCCTTGACGATCAGTTCCTGCTTCTTCAGCAGGGCCTGGTGTTCACCGTAAAAGGCCTTCGCCGCCGGAGTCCCGGGCACTTTCAGTGCTGCGCACATCCGCCATCGAGCGGTTGACGGCGTCGTTGAGGTTCTCGAATTCGCGCTTCGCCTTGCCCACTTCGATGATCCCGCCGCCCACCGCCGCCGCGGCCGCTTCGGCGAACGCGCTGCCCGCCTTGGCGATGCGATCGTTGGAGTCGACCAGCGCGTCGTTGAAGCGGATCGCATCGGCTTTCGAGGGGCCCTTGCCGCAGCCCGCGAACGCCAGCAGCACGATGGCCGCGAACACGAAAACGTTTTTCATGGGCATGGACGTATCCTTGGGGCCGCTATTGTAAGGGGAACAAAACTCCCGCTTGCGTGTTCACTTGGTATATCGACTGTCGAGCCGGCCCATGAAGCAGATCTTGACCGTAACTTTCACGGCACTCCTCGCGGCTGCGCCGCCTTCGGCGGCCCGATTCTCGTGCCCGGAAAGTCCACGGCGGCCGAGGCGGAAGCGCGGCTGGGGGAGCCGGCGCAACGCCTGAAGCTCGCCAACGGCGACAGCGCGCTCTACTTTTCGCGCCTGCCCTACGGCCGTGCTATGTATGTGGTCACGCTCGGATCTGACGGCGTGATGAAGTCGATCGAACAGCGCATGCAGCAGGCGACCTTCGCCAAAGTAGTGGCCAACAGCTGGACCAAGAAGGAAGTGAACGAACTACTCGGGCCGCCCGGCAACCAGGGCCGCCTCGATCGCCAGAAGCGCGACTGGTGGGAGTATCGCTATGCGGGCATCGGCCCGCGCATCGTCTTCGCGCAGTTCTCGGACGATGGCGTAGTGCGGGAAATGGTTGACGTGGCGGACGAGGACCGCATCGGCATCCGCGACGACTAGCGCGGCGTCCCCGCCTCGCCAAGGTCCCACATCAGTCCAGCCATGAGCCGCAGCGCATCGCGCGCGACGGGTGCGAGCATGTGCTCGTTGGGCGCATGCTGGCTGCAGGACGCGTAGGAGTGCGGAATCCAGACGGTGGGCAGGCCGAGGTCGTCGGCGAAGACGTCGTTCGGCAGCGAACCGCCCAGATTGGGGAGGATTGCCGTCGGTTGATGGCTTGTCTTTTCCAATGAATTCCTTACCCAGACAACCCAGGGGTGCCGCGGATCCAGGCGCGTCGCCGGGAAGAAACCTTCGCGCGCGGCCGTCACCTTCACCATCGGGAAGCCCGTAGCGGCAAAATGGCGCTGCAGGGCCGGCACGATGTCCGCCGGGTCCACGCCGACGACGTAGCGCAGCTGGCAGTGCGCGCTCGCGCGCGGCGGAATGGCGTTGACCGGCTTGTCGGGATTGCCGCAGGTGAAGGCGAGGACCTCGAAGCTCGACCAGCCGAACACGCGCTCCGCGGGCGTGAGGTCGGGCTCGCCCCAATCCGGGTCCACCTTCGGGCCGTCCGTGCCGCCGTCCACTTCCAGGCCCGCAAGTGCCTCGCGTACCGAGGGCGTGAGGGAGTCCGGGCGCCATTCCTTCACCTCGATCTCGCCCTTCGGCCCGGTGATGCCCGCGAGCGCGTGGGCGAGGATCACGCCCGGGTTGGCGAGCAGCCCGCCCCAGTTGCCCGAGTGGTGGCCGCCTTCGCGCAAGTCGATCACGAGATCCATGTTGAGCGCGCCGCGCGAGCCGAGGAAGATCGTCGGCTGCCCGGGCTGCAGGCGGGGCCCGTCGGAAGCGATCAGCACGTCAGCCTTCAGCAAGTTCTTATTCTTGATGCAAAAATCCTTCAGGCCCGGCGACCCGACTTCCTCGCCCGTCTCGATCAGTACCTTCAGGTTGAAGCCGAGCTTGCCGCGCGCGACAATTGCCGCGGCCATGGCGGCCAGGTTGATGGAGTGCTGGCCTTTGTTGTCGGCAGTGCCTCGCCCATAGAGCCGGTCGCCCTCCCGGGCGAGCTTCCAGGGATCGAGCCCGGCACGCCAGCTCTGCTCCTGTCCGCGAATGACGTCGCCGTGGCCGTACGAGAGGACCGTGACCAGCCCGGGGTCCTCGATGCGCTCGGCGATGAGGAAGGGCCCGTATCCGCCGGCCGGGTTGTCGTAGATCCTGCAATGGAAGCCGAGCCGCTCGAAACTCGGCTGCATCTCCCCGGCGAGGTAGCGGGAAAGCTCCGGACCACGCTCGGGATTCTGGCTTTCGGTGGCAATGGCGACCCGGCGCGCGAGGTCGGCGAAGAATCCGCCCTCGTCGAAGTACCTCTCAGCGTGGGCTATCGCCCGGTCCCGGCTCATCTCCGGCGGATTATCTCCCGGATGGCCTTCGGCAGCTGCACCCAGCCCGCGAACAGCACTTCCTCGCCGTAGCGCGCGGGGGGCCGCCGGAGGGAAACGAGGATGCGCCGGATGAAGCTCATATCTCCTGATAACGACTGGGAACCGAATCGGTTTACGCGTTAAACGCGATGCCGGTTCAGGCGCCCAGGGTGAAGGAAAACGTTGCCCCCTTCCCGGGCCGCGCCTCGGCCCAGATGCGCCCGCCGTGCCGGCGGATGATGCGCTCCACGAATCCGAGCAGCTTGTCGCCATCCTCGGTGACGTCGACCACGATGGCAACGAAGTATTTTGGCCGGCCCTCGCTGTCGCGAACCGAGACCACCGCCACACGCCCCCAGAGCCCTGCGCCGTCCTTGCGACGGTAGCGCCGGTCGCGGTCGAAATGGTCGATCTCACCGCGGCGGAGCTGGTCGAACAGTGCCGCGAATTTCTCGTCCCGTTGATCGAAAAGATCCTGCACTTTCATGCGGCCGACCAGCTCGTCGGCCGAATAACCCACCAGATCGCAATAGGCGGGATTGACCGAAAGGTACCCGCCATCGAGGTCGGAGAGCGATATGCCGGCAAGCGAACGCTCGAAAACCGCCCGGAACCGCGCTTCGCTTTCAGCCAGCGCGCGCTCGGCGAGCTTGCGTTCGGTGACATCCTAGTGCAGGGCGAACCAGCCGGCGACGCGCGCCTGATGCTGCCGGCGCAGTTCGTCCTGC
The DNA here is from genome assembly GCA_009693345.1 of Betaproteobacteria bacterium. GTDB lineage: Bacteria > Pseudomonadota > Gammaproteobacteria > Burkholderiales > SG8-39 > RBG-16-66-20. Next base: position 14,368 of record SHXL01000023.1, on the reverse strand, counting down.
GAGGAGAACTGCGTCCACAGAAGCGCGCCAACGGCGGTCAGCGAGAAAATGACGACCAGCATCGCCGTGAAGCGAAACCGGGTCTTGAAGTGCGCCGTTGTTTCCCTGGTCGAGAACACCTGTGGGCCAGCCCGCTGCGCGGATCCGCCAAATGATACGCGCCGCAGGCAAGAGCCGGCTGCGATTTTCCTTTCCGGCTTGGCAGCGCTATTCTTCGATCCCTTCCTGGAGGCGTGCATATGCGAAACAGTCTCGCTGTCGTGCTGGTCTGCGGAACGCTCACAGCCGGTTTTGCTCCCGGCCTGCGCGCCCAAGCTGCCGCACCAGCCACGGATGACAAAGGCTGGTACGGTGGGGTCGCCGTTGGAACCGCAAGATTCAAATTCGCGAGCGATGTCCTGCCGATCGCAGGGTCCACGGCGCAAAGCCTGTCCAAGGACGAGTCTGCCAGTACGTTCGCGCTGGCCGTCGGCTACGATTTCAGCCGCTATTGGGCTGTCGAAGGCGGCTATGCAAACAATGGGAATATCAGCGCGAGGCGCACCTCGACAGCGGGGGTTGTCGGGACTTCCGGCGGAACAATTGACACCAGTGCCTAACCCTGCAAGGGATCGGCAAGCTGCCGCTGGACACGGATTTCTACCTGTTCGGCAAAGCCGGGTTAGCCGAAACCCGCGCGAAGACCAATCTGAGTACCACGGGCGCGGTGCCTGCCGCAACCAGCACCAGCCCGAAAAGATCCAAGGCGAGTTTCGTGTTTGGCGGCGGCATCGGCTATGACTTTAACCGCAGCTTCGGTTTGCGCCTCGACTACACACGGATGAGCAATGTGGGCGACAGGAATACGGGAGAAAGCGACGTCGGGGCCTGGACGGCCGGCCTGAAATTCCGCTTCTAGGGCAACGCCGGCAGCAACGAGCCCGGCCTGGCCGGGCTTTTTTTGCCTGCTGCGGATTCCGATTCGTATCGCGCCGCGTAAAATGCGCAGGTGAAGCAGGAAGCACCGCCCGCCGACGCGATCGTCATTCGCGGCGCGCGCCAGAACAACCTCAAGAACCTGACGCTCTCGATCCCGAACGGCGAGTTGGTGGTCGTCACCGGCGTGTCGGGCTCGGGCAAGTCCTCGCTCGTCTTCGACACGCTCTACGCCGAAGGGCAGCGCCGTTACGTCGAGACCTTCAGCCCCTACGCGCGCCAGTTCCTCGACCGCATGGACAAGCCGCAGGTGGATGCGATCGAGGGCATCCCGCCGGCCATCGCCATCGACCAGACCAACCCGGTGCGCACCTCGCGCTCCACCGTGGGCACGATGACCGAGTTGAACGACCACCTGAAGCTGCTGTATGCGCGGGCGGCGAAACTGTTCTGCCGGGGCTGCGGCAAGCCCGTCGTGCGCGATACGCCGCAGACTGTTTTCGAATTTTTAGTAAAAAAATCAAGCGAAAACAAGGACCTAGGGCTGATCATCACTTTCCCGGTTTCCATTCCGAAGAATTTCACCGAAGCCGAGGTGCTGCAGCTGCTCGAGCGCCAAGGGTACACCCGCTTCCACTCGCGCACGAAGCTGATGCTGGAAGTGGTGCAGGACCGCCTCCGCATCGCTTCCGTAGAAAAATCCAGATTGATCGAGGCCCTGGAAGCGGCCCTCCGGGTAGGCCAGGGCAAAGTCAACGTATGGCTCGAGGAAGGTAAGCCCTGGAAATTTTCCTCCCACTTACACTGCCCCGATTGCGACATCGCCTACTCGGAGCCCACGCCGGCGGCATTCTCGTTCAACTCGCCGCTCGGCGCCTGCGAGACCTGCCGCGGCTTCGGGCGCGTGATCGGAGTCGATTTCGGATTGGTGGTTCCGGATGAAAGCCTGACATTAAGGGGCGGTTGCGTAAGAACCTGGCAATCCCCCAGCTTCAAGGACTGCCAAGACGATCTCGTGAAGTATGCGAAGAAGCGGGGAATTCCCCTGGATGTTCCATTCAAGGAATTGAAACCATCCGACAAGGCCTGGGTATTGGAGGGCGAGAAGGAATGGGTGAGCTGGCGCAAGTCCTGGCCCGGCGTCTGGTACGGCGTGCGGCGCTTCTTCAAATGGCTGGAGAGCAAGGCCTACAAGATGCACATCCGGGTGCTGCTCTCCAAGTACCGCGCGTACACGCCCTGCCTCTCCTGCAACGGTACGCGGCTCAAGCCGGATGCGATGTTGTGGAAGTTGAACGGGCTTTCAATACACGACCTGATGCTTTTGCCCCTGGACAAAGTAAAGGTCTTTTTTTCTGAAATCGAAATTCAAAAACAATTAGATGACCTGCTGCTCACCGAGATCCGCTCGCGGCTGAAATTCCTCTGCGATGTCGGCCTGGGCTATCTGACGCTGGACCGGCAGTCGCGCACGCTGTCGGGCGGCGAGGTGCAGCGCATCAACCTCACCACGGCGCTCGGCACTTCGCTGGTAAATACGCTGTTCGTGCTGGACGAGCCCTCCATCGGCCTGCATCCGCGCGACATGGGCCGCGTGATCGATGTCATGAAGCGCCTGCGCGACGCAGGCAACTCGCTGGTGGTGGTCGAGCACGATCCGCAGATCATGTTCGCCGCCGATCGCATCCTCGACATCGGCCCGGGACCCGGTGAGCGCGGCGGCGAGGTGGTTTTCTTTGGCTCACCTTCCGGTCTGAGAAAAACAAATACGCTGACGGCGGATTACTTTTCAGGAAGAAAGAAGGCCGGCGCTTCGCCTGTCACGGGCGCTTCGAGGAAATTCCTGAAGATTGAAAAGGCAAGCCAGCACAATCTGAAGAGCATCGACGTGGCCATTCCCCTGGAGCGCCTGGTCTGCGTCACCGGCGTTTCCGGCTCGGGCAAGTCGACGCTAGTGCAGGACGTGCTCTACGCCGCGCTGCGCAAGGCCAAGGGCAAACCGGCCGACACCCCCGGCGCCCACCAGGGGCTGCGCGGCGCCGAGGACATCGAAGAAGTGGTGCTGGTGGACCAGTCGCCGATCGGCAGGACCACGCGCTCCAATCCGGCGAGTTATGTGGGCGCTTTCGATTGCATCAGAAAACTGTTTTCGAATTCCATCGATTCGCGGCAGAGGAAGTACACCCCGGGCACGTTCAGCTTCAATTCGGGCAACGGCCGCTGCCCGGCCTGCGCCGGCAAGGGTTTCGAGCACGTCGAGATGCAGTTCCTGTCGGACGTCTACCTGCGCTGCCCGGACTGCGACGGCAGGCGCTTCCGCGCCGAAATCCTCGAAGTAAAGATCGGCGGCAAGTCGATCGCCGACGCGCTGGACCTGACCGTCTCCGAAGCGCTCTACTTATTCCGCAACGAAGCGGACCTGGTGGCGAAACTGCGGCCGCTAAAGGATGTGGGGCTCGATTACCTGCGCCTCGGCCAGCCGGTGCCGACGCTCTCGGGCGGCGAAGCGCAGCGCCTGAAGCTCGCCGGCTACTTGGCCGAAGCGGGCGGCACGGAAGCGAAAAAGCTGTTCCTGTTCGACGAACCGACCACCGGCCTGCACTTCGACGACGTGGCGAAACTGTTGCGCGCATTTCGGCAGCTGCTGGACGCGGGGCATTCGCTGCTGGTGATCGAGCACAACCTGGACGTGATCCGCGCCTGCGACTGGATCATCGACCTCGGGCCCGATGGCGGCGAAGCCGGCGGCTACGTAGTCTGCACCGGCACGCCGGCGGAAGTGGCAAAGCATCCGGATTCCCATACCGCGAAAGCCTTAAGGGACTATGAATTGGCTTTCTCAAGAGACTTCTCTCTTGATAAGGCAAAAGAAAATCCCGGCCGCTATCTCGGCACCTTCATCCAGATCCACAACGCCAAGGAGCACAACCTCAAGGGCATCGACGTCGAGATCCCGCGCAACCGCTTCACGGTGGTGACCGGCGTTTCGGGCTCGGGGAAGTCCACCCTCGCCTTCGACATCCTGTTCTCCGAGGGCCAGCGGCGCTACCTGGAATCGCTCAACGCCTATGCGCGCCAGTTCGTCCAGGGCGCCTCGCGCCCCGACGTGGACGCGATCTTCGGCATCCCGCCCACCGTGGCGATCGAGCAGCGCACCAGCCGCGGCGGCAGGAAAAGCACGGTCGGCACGCTCACCGAGGTGCACCACTTCCTGCGCCTCGCCTTCGTCAAGCTCGGCACCCAGTACTGCCCGGATTGCGCGGTGGCCATCGAGCCGCAGAGCGAGGACGCGATCGCGGCCAGGATTTTGAAGGTTTTCAGAAATCAAACCATTACCCTGCTTGCCCCGCTGATCATCAACCGCAAGGGTGTCTACACGGACCTCGCCAAGTGGGCCCGCGGCAAGGGCTACTCTCATCTGCGCGTGGACGGCAAGCTCCTGCCGGTGCAGCCGTTTCCGCGCATCGACCGGTTCAAGGAACACAGTATCGAGCTGCCTGTTGCCTCCTTGAAGATCGATGTAAAAAAAGAAAACGAAATTCGCAGAGCGCTGGTAACTGCGCTCGAGATCGGCAAAGGTTCGGTCCACATCCTCGCGAAAAATCCACAGTCCTTTTCCACCAAGCGCTCCTGCCCGTCCTGCGGGCGCGGCTTCGCCGAACTCGACCCGCGCCTGTTTTCGTACAACTCGCGCCACGGCTGGTGCGCGACCTGCGTCGGCACCGGGCTGGAATTGAAGGACGTCGGCTGGGACACGGAGCGCTCGCGCACCGGCACCGAAGACCATGTGCTCGACTCCTGGATCGAATGGCTGGAAGTGGACCAGCCCTGCCCCGCCTGCCACGGCAAGCGCCTGAATCCGGAAGCGCTGGCGGTCAGATGGAACGGAAGAAGCATTGCCGATTTTGGTTCTTTAGGCATTTCACTTCTGGAAAAAGAACTTAAAACGGTGAAACTGAACAATCGCCAGGCTGAAATAGCGAGAGATCTGATTGCGGAGCTGTACAGCCGGCTGGATTTCCTGCAGCAGGTCGGCCTGGGCTACCTCACGCTCGACCGCTCAGCGCCGACGCTCTCGGGCGGCGAAGCGCAGCGCATCCGGCTCGCGGCGCAGCTTGGCTCCAACCTGCGCGGCGTGTGCTACATCCTGGACGAACCGACCATCGGCCTGCACCACCGCGACAACCAGGTCCTGCTCGACGTTCTCGAGAAGCTCGAAGCCAAAGGCAACACGCTGGTAGTGGTCGAGCACGACGAGGACACCATCCGGCGCGCGCACCACGTCATCGACCTGGGGCCCGGCGCCGGCAAGATGGGCGGCCGCGTCATCGGCGCGGGAGATGCGCAAAACCTGATGAAGCTGCCGGATTCGCTCACCGGCAGATTCCTGAGGGAACCCCTGAAGCATCCGCTCCAGCCCCGCCGTGCCGTTACTTCAAAGTCTTTGGACCTGAAAATTCAAAAAGCGAGACTTCACAACCTGCAAAACGCAAATGCGAGAATCCCGCTGGACCGGCTGGTGGTCATCACCGGCGTATCTGGATCGGGCAAATCCACTCTCGCCCGGGATGTTTTATTTTCTTCTTTAAGACAATCAAAACCCATAGGCTGCAAGAGCATCGCGGGCGCGAAGCTGCTGGACCGCGTGCTGGAGGTGGACCAGACGCCGATCGGCAAAACGCCGCGCTCCTGCCCCGCGACCTACGTCGGCTTCTGGGACGCGGTCCGCAGGAGCTTCGCCGATACCTCGGAAGCGCGCATGCGCGGCTGGAGCGCGAGCCGCTTTTCCTTCAATACCAAAGGCGGCCGCTGCGAAAACTGCGAAGGACAGGGCATCAGGAAGATAGAGATGTCGTTCCTGCCGGACGTGAAGGTGGCCTGCGAAGGCTGCGGCGGCCAGCGCTTCAATGCCGAGACGCTGGAGGTGCGCTGGCGCGACAGGTCGATCGGGGACGTGCTCGCGATGAGCGTGGACGAGGCGGCCGGGTTCTTCGCCGCCCACCCCGCCACGCACCGCGCACTGCGGCTGATGCAGGACGTCGGCCTCGGCTACCTCACGCTCGGCCAGCAGAGCCCCACGCTTTCGGGCGGCGAAGCGCAGCGCCTGAAGCTGGTGACCGAGCTGGCAAAGACGAACGCAGGCAAAAAATCTCTCTACGTTCTGGATGAGCCCACTGTCGGCCTGCACATGGCCGACGTCGAGAAACTGATCCGCGTGCTGCACCGGCTCGTGGATGCGGGCAATTCCGTGGTGGTGATCGAACACAATCTCGACGTGATCGCGGAGGCCGACTGGATCGTGGACCTCGGCCCCGAGGGCGGCGACGGCGGCGGCCGCGTCGTGTTCCAGGGGCCGCCCGAGCTTTCGCTCGAAAAATCGTCACACGGTGAAAGCCACACCTGCCGGGCGCTGTCGGCCTTTCTCGCCGAACGGTCCGCGTGACGCTGCCTGCGCCACCGCGGCGGCCGGTCGCGCTTGCGTTAATGGTCCTTGCCCCGGTGCTGTGGGGCATGGCCGGCGTACTGACGCGCAGCATCGAGCGCGCGAACGCCTTCGAAATCGCATTTTTGGCGCAGCTCTTTCGCGGCGCTTTTCGTCGCCGCGGCGCTCGCCGCGCTGCAGGGCGCCATGTGGGCGCTCATGTTCACCGCGTTCATCATCGCACTCACCCTCACCACGACGGCCAACGTGCTGGTGACCAACAGCATCGGCGCGTTCCTGACCGCCCTGCTTGCCTGGCTTGTGCTTCGCGAATCGGTACCCGCGCACACCTGGGCTGCAATCGCGCTTGCCAAGGCGGGCATGGCGGTGATGTTCGGCGCCGGGCTGCAGGCTGACGAGAGCCGGCATCTTTCCGGCATGCTCATCGCGCTCAGCGTGCCAGTGGCGAGCGCCATCAATATCGTCATGCTGTGGCACTCGGCCGCGCGCATCGATCTGATGCCGGCGGTGTTGCTCGGCGGCCTTTTATCGGCGGCGGCCACGCTGCCCTGGGCGCTGCCGTTTACGGCCACGCCGCGCGACTTCGCGATTCTCGCGGTACTGGGCGTGATTCAGCTCGGGCTGCCCTGCATGTTGCTGGTGCTCGCGAGCCGAACCCTGCGCGCGCCGGAGATCGTACTGCTCGGACTCCTCGAAGTAGTGCTCGGTCCGCTGTGGGTCTGGCTGGGGGCGGGCGAAGTCCCGGCCGGCGCGACGCTTGCGTGCGGAGTCGTCATTCTGATCGCAGTGACAGGAAACCAGGTGTGGATCTGGTCACGCGGCGCGCGCGTTGCAGACGCCCATGGCTCCGGATAGTCTACCGGGATGCGCGAACCCCAGTCCAAAACCATTCTCCTCAAGGATTACGCCCCGCCCGCATTTCTCATCGAGCGGGTCTCGCTCGACGTCGACATCCGGGCCGACGACGCGCTCGTCAAAGCCACCCTCGCGGTGCGCCGCAATCCTGCGTCCAAAATGAACGATGCGGCGCTGGAACTGGATGGTGACGAATTGGAGCTGGTGTCTTTGCTTCTGGATGGAAAAGAAAAGACGGTCAACGTAACGAAGGAAACCCTTTCGATCCCCGGCGTTCCCGATGCGTTCACGCTCGAAACCGTGACGCGCATCGTGCCGCAGCAGAACACCAAGCTCGAGGGCCTTTACGCCACCCGCAGCGGCTTCGTCACGCAGTGCGAGGCGCAGGGCTTCCGCCGCATCACCTGGTTCCTCGACCGGCCGGACAATCTCGCCATCTACACCGTGACCGTCCACGCCGACAAGACGAAATACCCCGTCCTGCTTTCCAATGGAAATCTTGTAGAAAAAGGAACGGAAAAGAGCAATCGCCATTGGGCGAGGTTCGAAGATCCATTCCCGAAGCCCAGCTATCTATTTGCCCTTGTTGCAGCGGATTTGGATTTCATTCAGGAGCCCGTGATTTCCTGTTCGGGTAATTCCAAGAACCTTTTTATCTATGTCGAAAAGGGCAAGCTCGATCAAGCGGCCTGGGCGATGGACTGCCTCAAGCGCGCCATCCTGTGGGACGAGCGGCGCTTCGGCCTGGAACTGGATCTGGACGAATACAAGATCGTTGCGGTCGGCGACTTCAATTCCGGGGCGATGGAGAACAAGGGCCTCAACATCTTCAACACCAAGTACGTGCTCGCGCGCCCGGACACCGCCACCGACACCGACTACCTCAACATCGACCGCGTGGTCGCGCACGAGTACTTCCACAACTGGACCGGCGACCGCGTCACCTGCCGCGACTGGTTCCAGCTCTCGCTCAAGGAAGGGCTCACGGTGTTCCGCGACCAGGAGTACGGCGCCGACACCTACTCGCGCGCCGTGACCCGCATCCAGGAGGTGCGAGGTCTGCGCGCGGGGCAGTTCGCCGAGGACGCCGGCCCGATGGCGCACCCCGTCCGCCCGCAGTCCTACCAGGAGATCCGCAACTTCTACACCATGACGGTCTACGAGAAAGGCGCGGAAGTGGTGCGCATGCAGCACACGCTCCTCGGAGAGGAGAAGTTCCAGGCCGGCATGAAGCTGTATTTCAAGCGCCACGATGGCCAGGCGGTGACCTGCGACGACTTCGTCCAGGCGATGCAGGATGCTTCCGGCGTTGACCTCGCACAGTTCAGGCGCTGGTACGACGTCGCGGGGACGCCTGTCTTGAGTTGCGGTGGAATTTTTGAAGACGGGATTTTTTCCCTGACCGTGAAGCAATCCATGAATCCGCCCTTTCACATTCCCTTCGCTGTGAAAATCGGAGATCGCGAAGAGGTACTGTCTATCAAGCAGGCGGAACAGAAATTCGAATTCAAGTGCAAGTCCAGGCCCGTTCCTTCCCTCTTGCGCGGCTTCTCGGCGCCGGTGATCCTGGACTACCCGTATACCGAAGCAGACCTGGTGCAGTTGCTGGCCAACGACGACGACCCGTTCAACCGCTGGGAGGCGGCGCAGCGCCTTGCAACGGAGATCATCCTGAAGAAGGGCGGAAATCCGTCTGCGGCATTCCTGGATGCGGTAAGACTTCTGCTGAAGGAAAAAGATCCTGCATTCGTTGCCGAAACCCTGGCGCTCCCCTCGGAAACCTTCCTCGCCGAGCAGATGCCTGTCGTCGATCCGGATGCCCTGCACGCTTCGCGCAATGCGCTGCGGCGTGCTCTTGGCTCTCATTTTAAGGATCTGTTCCTGGAAATTTACAAAAAACAAAAAAGCGAAACCCCTTATTCCCCCGATGCCGCTTCCGCCGGCAAGCGCGCGCTCAGGAACTTGGCGCTCTCCTATCTCATGGAACTCGAGACCGACGACGCGGCCGCGCTGTGCCGCGAGCAATTCGACAGGTCGGACAACATGACCGAGCAGTTCGCCGCGCTCGCAGCGCTGGCGAACAGCAGCGCGCAGCAAGGCGCGAGCGCGCTCGCGGCGTTCTACGGCCGCTGGAAGGACGAACCGCTCATCGTCGACAAGTGGCTCGCGGTGCAGGCGGGCTCGCGCCTGCCGGGTACGCTTGCGCGCGTGCGGGAGCTCCTTGCGCATCCGGCCTTCGACATCAAGGTGCCGAACAGGGTCTACGCGCTGATCCGCGTCTTTTCCGTCAACCACGTGCGCTTCCATGCCGCGGACGGCGCGGGCTACGCATTCATCGCCGACCAGGTGCTGGCGCTGGACAAGCTCAATCCCCAGGTGGCGGCGCGCATCGCGCGGGCGTTCGACCGCTGGCAACGATTCGATGCGGATAGAAAATCGAAATCCAGGCATCAGCTGGAGCGAATTCGCGACGCTTCCGGCCTGTCGAAGGACGTTGCAGAGATCGTCGGCAAGGCGCTGGCCTGAGTAAAGGATACTGAGGATGGACAACGGCTCGCAGCTCTACTTCGCCACGGCGGCATTCATCGCGACGCACTTCATTTCCAGCACCCCGCTGCGCGGCGTGCTGGCCAGGGCGCTCGGCGAGAAAGCCTACCTCGCCCTTTATTCGCTGCTCGCCTTCGCCACGCTCGGCTGGATGGTCTGGGCCTACAACCGGGCGCCCGCTCGAGCCGATCTGGGTCGGCCTGCGCTGGCTGCCCGCCGTTGCCATGCCCTTCGCCTTCGTGCTGCTCGCCTGCGGCCTGCTGGCGCGCAACCCGAGCGCCGTCGGCGCCGACAAGCTGCTGAAAAACCCCGAACCGGCGCGGGGCATCATTCGCGTCACGCGCCATCCGGTTATGTGGGCGTTCATCCTCTGGTCGCTCGCGCACCTGCTGGCGCGCGGCGAGCACATGGCGTCGGTGTTCTTCGGCGGCTTCCTCGCGCTTGCGGCTCTGGGCGCCCTTGTCATGGACGAGCGCAAGGCGTGCACCCTGGGCGAAGACTGGCAGCGCTTCGCCGCGGTGACCTCGTATTTTCCGTTCCTCGCCATTCTGCAGGGCCGCAACACGTTCAAGGCCGCGGAGATCAACTGGCGCAACCCGGCCATCGGCCTCGCGCTCTACGCGCTCTTTTTCTGGTTCCACCCCGTGCTGTTCGGCATCCGCGCCTACGGAGCCTAGGGCGCGTCGATCCGCACCAGCTTCATCCGCCCGCCCGCGCCGCTGCGGATCACCACATCCGCCTTGCGGCAGCCGAACTGCTTGGCGATCAACGCCACCAGCTCCGCATTCGCCTTGCCATCCACCGGCGGCGCCTTCAGCCGCGCCAACCATACGCCGTCGCTTCCCTGCTCAAGCGTGCTGGCGCGCGAGTTCGGTTTTACCCTGACCTGAATCGTTGGCATGGTTGCATAGTCCCTACCGATCTCGATGTTCCGCGAGACCGGCAAGAGCTATTGCGGCACCAATGAATGGGACTAGCCAAATAATTAGAAGCTGCTGCCGTTTCTTTTCCGCGGCATAGGATTTGTGCCGCACGACGCGAATCGTGGCGTACGCCTGATAGAAGATCAATCCGCCGAGGCCGTAGAGAACGATGTCAGACATGCAATTTAACCGTCCTTCTTCAAGGCACGCAGGATCATGCGGTCCACGACCTTTGGGAACGCGAGCTTCAACCAGAGGCCGACTTTGCCCGGCAGAGTCATGACGAGTTCGCGCTTTCTTGCGCGTGTGGCTGCGATGATCTGGCGGACGCACTCCTGAACCGGCATGGCATTTTCTTCCTTGAGGCTGCTCTTTTCGGCGGGCTGTCCGTCGGGGCCATAGCCGTGCAAGCGGATGTCGGTGGCGACGACGCCGGGATAGACGATGGTGATGTCCACGCCGCTTTCCTGGAGTTCCAGGCGCAATGCTTCAAAGAACAGGGCTTGCGCCGCTTTGGTAGGGCTGTAGGCAGTGCGGCCCGGAATGCCGACCAGGCCGGCGAGGCTGGAGATGGCGACAATCTGGCCGCGGCGCTTTTTCAGGTGCGGCAGCGCGTAGCGCGTGCAGTACAGGCTGCCCATGTAGTTCACGCGCATCAGGTCTTCGTACCACCCGAAGTCGGTGACTTCCTCGAAGCGCGCGTGGCCCGAGACGCCGGCATTGTTGACGAGGATGTCGAGCGAACTGTATTTGCGGGCGGCTTCTTCGATGAAGTTCCGGCAATCGGACTCCACGCTCACATCGCAGCGGATGGCGAGGGCCTCCGCGCCAAGCGCGCGGCACTCGGCCGCCACCGCCTCCAACTTCTCCTGGTTGCGCGCCGCGAGCGCCAGCCAGACGTTCTTGCCGGCGACCTGGCGCGCGAGTTCCGCGCCGATGCCCTCCGAGGCGCCGGTGATGGCGATGACTTTTCCGGAAAACATGCGCGCGGGAGTCTACGCCGATCAGAACCGGTCGGCCCGATAAGGCATCGGGTCCACGAACGGCGTCTCGCCCGCGATCATCTCCCCAATCAGGCGTCCTGTCACGGGTCCGAGCGTCAGGCCGTGGTGCGCGTGGCCGAAGGCGAACCAGAGATTGGCGTGCTTCGGCGCCTTGCCGATGATCGGCATCATGTCCGGCGTGCAGGGGCGCGCGCCCATCCAGGGCTCGTTGTCCAGGCGTTCGGCGAGCGGAAACAGCTCGCGCGCGATCGGTTCGGCGCGACCCAGCTGCACCGGCGTGCGGATCGCGTCGCGCAGCGCGAACTCGGCGCCGGTCGTAAGGCGGATCCCCCGCTGCATTGGCACGAGCACGTAGCCGCGCTCGGTGTCGAGGATCGGGTGGTTGAGCGTTGCCTTGCCCGCGGCGCGGTAATGCATGTGGTAGCCGCGCTTCACTGCGAACGGCAGGTCGTAGCCCAGCGCGCGCGTTACCACGTCCGCCCAGGGACCGAGCGCAACCACCGCCACGCCCGCATGGAGAGTGCCGTCTACCGTTCCAACGGTCCAATCTGTTTTATCTTGTTCCAAAGAAGCGGCATTTCCTTGCAAAAACCGGCCGCCTCTGCTCTCGAACAATTTCAGGTATGCAAGCGCCAGGGCCTGAGGGTCGACGACGCTCACCGGGTCCGTCCAATGCAGCGCGCCGACGAGCACGGGAGCGAGATGAGGTTCTTTCTCCTGCAGTTCTTTCCTGCCCAGTTCGGCAAAATTAATTCCAAAATCCGTGCGCCAGGCCGCTGCTTCAGCGAAGTGCTTGTCGCGCTCGCGCTCGGTGCGGAATACGCGCATCCAGCCGTTGCGCCTGAGCAGGCCGGTGGCGCCCGCCGCCGCCGCGAGCGCGTCATGCTCGGCGACGCAATGCTCGATCAGGCGCGAGTACAGCTTCGCAATCCGGGCATGGCGCTCGCGGCGCGAGTGATGCCAGTATTTCCACAGGAACGGCGCGAGATCCAGCAAGGCCGAAGGATGGTAGTGCGCGTCGATGGTGCGGTTGAAGCCGTAGCGCAGCAGCGCGCCGAAGTCATGCGGGAAGCCGTAGGGATAGACGCCCTCGCGCTGGATCAGGCCGGCGTTGCCAAAGGATGTTTCTTCGGCTGCCCCGCGCCGGTCCAGCAGCACGACCGAACGTCCGCGCGCCTGCAGGTGCAGCGCGACGCTGATGCCGACGATCCCCGCGCCGAGGACGACTGCGTCGGCTTTCACAGCTTCGCGAGCTTGCGCGCGACGCGCTGGGAGAACTTCTCGACGTTGACGACGACGCGCTCGTGCAGGCCGTCGCCGATCAGTTCTTTTTCGTCTTCTGCCTTTACTTTCAGAAAGACGGTTCTTCCTTCAATTTTCACGACCTCGGCGATCGCACGCACTCGCATTCCCACCGGAGTGGCAGCGATGTGGCGAACGTTGAGCACCGTGCCCAGGCTCTGGTAGCCCGCAGGCAGGTACTGGTCCATCGCGTCCAGCGCAGCGGCCTCGAACAGGTTGATCACCACCGGGGTCGCCAGCACATGCACCAGGCCGCTGCCCACGCGCGGCGCGGTGTGCTCCTCGCCCACCGTGAGTTCGGCGCGGCCGGTAAGGCCGGGTTTCAATGCGTCGAGATCCATTCGCGTGCAATGGTATCCCGATACGGGAAAAGGGGGACCGGCCCCCTTTGCTACCTGGCTTGCGAGAGCTGCTTCAGCGTGAAGGTGTAGCTCACGTTGTCGAGCGGCTTGTGGCAGGCGAGGCACTCGGCCTGGTTCACGCCCGGGCGGTGCGTCTTGTCCAGCGCAAAGATGGCGTAGTTCCAGTTTTCATTGCGCAGCATTGCCGGAATGTCGTTGCCCCAACCGGCTCCGCGCGCCATCGCGGTGTAGAGCAGGGGCTTGTCCGCGACGAAAAAGCCGTCGGCGCCCATGACCGGCTTCGAATCGGAGTCGAGCTTTGCGGCATATACCTCGGCCAGGAGGTAGGAGCCGTCCGGCAGAGGCTTGCCTTCCTTCGCTGCCTGCACGGCCACCTTGTTGGCATAGTAGTGGCGCACCTGCTTGGTCGCCGGGAAATTGATGGCGTGGTACATCGTGAACGTGTCCTTGTAGCCCTCCGGGAAGGTCACGCTGGTCTTGGCGACGTTGGGCAGCTGCGCGGACTTGGCGGCGCCCGAGGCGCCGGGGAGCGAGGCAAAGTACGCCGCGACATCCGCCATGTCCGCCGCGCTGAGCTGGGTCGCAATCGCGGCCATGGTGGCTATCGGGCTTGTCATGCTCGGCGCCTTGCGCACGCCATCCTTGAACGCCTTGAGCTGTGTTTCGAGGTAGCCCGCGCGCTGCGCCGCTAGGTTCGGAATCGTGTCGCTCACGCTGACCCCGTTCGCGCCGTGGCACGCCGCGCACACCGTCTCGACCTTGGCCTTGCCGGCCCCGATATCGGCCGCATTGGCGAGCGGGGAAATGGCGAGAATTACGGACAATCCGAGCACCTTGTTCATCAAATTCCTCCTGTGACAGCAGTTTTGGTTCATCCGGGTTTTGCGTGGGTCGATTCCCGAAGGTGATATAGAAATGGCCTCAAAGGAGGAACGGGGCCATGCGAGATGTCGAGCTGTATCAGCAGCTTCTGGGCTTGGTTGCGCCGTGGACCGTGGGGCGCGGTGAGCTGTCGGT
>SHXL01000022.1 GCA_009693345.1 Betaproteobacteria bacterium | reverse complement strand
CTTTCTCGCCGAAGCGCTGGCGCGGCTCGCAGAACTGAAGCGCACACGGAAGATTTTTTTCGTCGGCAACTGGCTCGCCGCCTTCATCGGCGGGCAGACCGGGCGCGGCGCGCTCGCAGACATTGAAACGTTCCTGCAACGCAGCGACGTCGATGCGGATCTGCGGCTGAAGGTGCTGGAGGCAACAGACGGCCAAGAGCGTGCGGTTCGCATTCGCAAAAAATTTGCGGACCGCGTGCCGCCCAGCTAAATCATGGCACAATCGTCCGCGTGAAGAAAGCGAAAGTTTCCGTCACGATCCGCATCGCAGAGCCGGGCGATGCGCGCCCCATCGCGGAAATGTCGCGCGACCACATCGAATCGGGCCTGGGCTGGAGGTACGACCCTGCGCACATCCTGCGCGCCATGCGGCGCCGCGAATCGCTGGTGCTCGCCGCCAGCGGACGGCCGACCTATGTCGCCGGCGCGCGCCCGCCGCTCGCCGGGTTCGCGATCATGGACTTCGGCGATGAGCGCGCGCACCTGGTCCTGCTCGCGGTGCAGCCGATGCAGCGCCGCCTCGGCATCGGCCGGCGCCTGGTGGAGTGGCTGCTCGAGTCGGCGCTCGTCGCAGGCATGGCAAGTGTGCACCTCGAGCTGCGCGCCGACAATGCGGCGGGGCGGCGCTTTTACCGCGCGCTCGGCTTTTCCGAGACGGTGCTGATCCCGCACTACTACGACGGGCGCGAAGCGGCGATGCGCATGCTCCGCGTGCTGCGCGCGCCGGGCCCGCTGCCGCTCTCCTGGCGCCCGCCGGTGCTCGGCCAGAACTGATTTCTTCTTTTTTCGGTATTTTCATGGACCTTAAAATTTCCGGAAAGACTGCGCTCGTCACCGGCGCCAGCGCGGGCATCGGCCGCGCGATCGCGAAATCGCTCGCCGCCGAAGGCGTGCGCCTCGCGGTGGCCGCGCGGCGGCGCGAGCTGCTCGAGACGCTCGAAAAGGAAATCGGCGCCAGGCTGGTGATCATCGAGTGCGACTTCATGCGGGAGGATGCGCCGCAGACGATCGCGGAGGCGGCGCTCGCGGGCCTCGGCGCGGTCGATATCCTCATCAATAACGCTGGCGGCTCGCGCAAGTTCGCACTCGACACCGACGAGGCGCAATGGAGCGAGGCGATGACCCTCAACTTCACGCGCCAGCGCCAGCTCACCCACCGGCTGCTCGAGCAGATGATGGCGCGCAAATGGGGCCGCATCGTCAGCATCACCGGCAAGAGCGAGCCCGAAGGCATCAACGGCGCGTTTTGCGCCAAGGCGGCGATGCATTCCTGGTCCAAGGGACTGTCGCGCGAAGTCGGCAAGCACGGCATCACAGTGAACTGCATTCCGCCGGGGCGCATCCTCAGCGAGCAGATCCTGCGCAATTACACGCCTGAATACCGCAAGTGGCAGTCCGAGCACGAAATCCCGGTCGGCGAATACGGCCAGCCCGAGGACCTCGCCAACCTCGTCTGCTTCCTCGCCTCGCCGCGCGCCCGCTACATCACCGGCGCGGTGATTCCCGTGGACGGCGGATTGAGGAAGTATCAGTTTTGAAAAGGGTTTGGTTTTTGTCGGGTCTGTTCATTTTTTCCCAGGTTGTAACGGCGCAAACCTTCCCTGCCAAACCAATCCGTCTGGTCGTTCCCTTCGCACCGGGCGGCAGCTCCTCGATCGTCGCGCGCACCATCGCGGCGGAAATGGAGAAGGGCCTCGGCCAGCCGATCGTCGTCGACAACAAGTCCGGCGGAGGCGGCAACGTCGCGATGCAGGAGGTGGCGCATGCCGATCCCGACGGCTACACCCTGATCATCGGACACATCGGCTCGCTGGCGATGAATCCCTACATGTACGACAAGCTGCCCTACGACGTGGACCGGGACTTCGTGTCCATCTCGCTTCTGGCCATCGTGCCGGCGATCTTTGTGGTGCACGAAAGCGTGCCGGCGAAGGACCTGCGCGAATTCATCGCGCTCGCGATGAAGCAACCGGGCAAGCTGTTCTACGGCAGCGCGGGCAACGGCTCCGCGGGCCACCTCGCGATGGAATACCTGAAGCAGGCCACCGGCATCGACATCCAGCACGTGCCGTACAAGGGAACCGGCCCCAACATCATAGATCTCGTCGCCGGGCGCACGCAGGCTGCCTCCGCGGGCACGCCGCCGCTCATGCCGCACGTGAAGAGCGGGAAACTCCGCATCATCGCGGTGGGAGGCGCGAAGCGCCTGCACTCGATTCCCGATGTCCAGACCGTCGCCGAGCAGGGCTACCCCGGTTTCGAGACCTCGCAGTGGTACGGCCTGAACGCGCCCGCGAAAACTCCTGAATCGGTAATTCAGCGCCTCGCGATGGAAGCGGGCAAAGCGGCAAGGAGCCCGAAGGTCGCGGAGCGCTTCGCGGCGGACGACGCCGAAGCGGTCGGCTCGACGCCCGCCGAATACGCGGCCTTCATCAAGAAAGAACAGGCGCGCTGGAGCAAGGTGGTGCGCACGGCGAGGATCAAGGCAGACTGATCGCCTCGACTTCACTCTGGCCCAGCGGGAGCGGCGGACATGGCGAAAATGAAAGGTGGCGAACTGATCGCCGAATACCTCGTGCAGCAGAAAGTGCCGTACATCTTCGGCATCTGCGGCCACGGCAACGTCGGCATCCTCGACCCGCTTTACGCGCTGCGCGACAAGCTGAAGCTGGTCTCGCCGCGCCACGAGCAGTGCGCCGGCCACATGGCCGACGGCTACTTCCGCGTCAAGCACCAGCCGGTGGCGACGCTCACCTCCACCGGCCCGGGTTCGGCGAACCTGGTGATGTCGCTCGCCACCGCGCTGTCGGATTCATCCGCGTTCCTCGCGATCACCTCGAACGTGCCGACCTCGCAGGCGAACCGCGGGCCGTTCCAGGAGATCTACGCGCACAACCAGTCGGATTTTCCCTCCGTCATTCGCCCGGTGGTGAAGCGCGCGTTCCAGCCCACGCGCGTGGACATGCTGCCGCTCGCGCTGCGCCAGGCGTTCGACACCATGGTCACCGGCCGCCCGGGGCCGGTGAACATCGACGTTCCCTACAACGTGTACCAGGAGGAGGACGACGTCGAGATGCCGCCGACCTCGCATGTGTTCGGCCAGCACCGGCCGGGAGCTTCCGAAGAAGACTTGTTGAAAACAGTAAATCTACTGGCTGACGCCATGCGCCCGGTGATCTTCATCGGCCATGGCGCGACGCTTTCCGAAGCAGGTCCCGAACTCACGCAGCTGCAGAAGACCTACGGCATCCCGATCATCACCTCGCCCAACGGCATGGGCTGCGTGCCGGCCGACGATCCGCTCACGCTCGGATTCATCGGCCGCAATGGCGCCTATCCGGCCAACCAGGCGGGCCGCCACGCGGACCTCGTCCTCACCATCGGCACGCGCTTCGACGATCGCTCCTCTTCGAGCTGGCACCCGGGCTACTCGTGGAATTTCCCGAAGACGAAGCTGATCCACGTCGACCTCGACCCGCAGGAGCTCGGCCGCAACTACCCGCCGACGCTCGGCATCATCGCCGACGCGAAAGTATTCACCGCCCAGCTCCTCGGCGCGCTCGGCCTGCGCGAGCAGCGCGGCGCGACGCGGCTCAACCGCCAGTATTCCGAGTGGCGCGCCGAGGTCGCGGCGTGGCAGGCGGAATGGGAAACCCACGTGCGGCCGAACTTCGGCAAGGTCACCACGCCGCTCAGGCCCGAGTACGTCGTGGATGCGATGCAGAAGGTGCTGCCCGACGACACGATCCTCACCTGCGATTCCGGCGTGCACCACAACTGGTTCATGCAGTTCTGGAAGCCCAAGCGCACGCAGAGCATGCTGAACAGCTGGGGCTACTCGTCCATGGGCTTCGGCGTGTGCAGCGTCATGGGCGCGCAACTCGCCGCGCCGGACCGGCCCTGCGTCTCGGTCTGCGGCGACGGCGGCTTTTCCATGACGCCGTACGTCGTCGCCACCGCAGTGGAGTACGACCTGCCCTGCGTCTGGGTGGTATGGAACAACTTCGCCTGGGCGGCGATCCGCGACATCCAGGTTGGAATGTTCGGTGGACGCGAGCTGGGCACTGCATTCAATAAGAAATCAAAACCATATAACCCGGATTTCGCCGCCTGGGCACGCGCCTGCGGTGCGGACGGCGTCACGATCACCAAGAGCGAGGATCTCGCCGACGCGCTGCAGCAGGCGATCCGCAACAAGCGGCCCTGCGTGCTCGACGTGCACGTCGACGCGGAAGTGCGCCCGCCTTCGACAGGGACCTGGCAGCTGCCGCCGACGCCGTACAAGGAGCCGGCCTTCGGCAAGCCGTGGGTCGCCTGAACAGGCACAGGCTATGATTGAAGGGACAGGAATTGAATCGAATTTTCCAAGGGAGTGGAAACGCAGTGACTGATCGTTACGATGTCATCGTCGTGGGCGCTGGCAACGCCGCTTTCTGTGCCGCGCTGTCCGCGGCGGAAGCCGGCAAGAAGGTTCTCGTGCTTGAACGCGCACCGGAAGAGGAATCGGGCGGCAACTCGCGCTACACCGCGGGACTGATGCGCGTGGCCTACGCCGGGGTGGAGGACCTCAAGCGCGCGATTCCCGATCTCAGCCCGGAGGAGATCGCGCGCACGGACTTCGGCACCTACACCGAAGAGCAGTTCCTCGACGACATGGGCCGCGTCACCGAATACCGCTGCGATCCGGACCTGACCGAGGTGCTGGTGAAAAACAGCCTCGATACCGTGGCCTGGATGCGCGCCAAAGGCGTGCGCTTCACCGCCGCCTGGGGCCGGCAGGCATTCAACATCGGCGGGCGCTTCAAATTCTGGGGCGGGCTCACGGTGGAAGCGGTGGGCGGCGGGCCGGGGCTGGTGGAGTCGCTCACCGGCATCGCACGCAAGAACGGCATCGAGATCTGGTACGAGGCGCGAGCGAAGGAACTGCTGACGGACGATTCCGGGGTCACCGGCGTAATCGTGAAGCATAAGGGAAAGACGCTTTCCCTGAATTCGAAGGTGGTGGTGCTCGCGGCTGGAGGCTTCCAGTCCGATCCGGAGCAGCGCGTGCGCTACCTCGGTCCGGGTTGGGAGCTGGCGAAGGTGCGCGGCACGCGCTTCAACACGGGCGACGGCATCCGCATGGCGCTGGCCGCGGGCGCCGCGGCCGTCGGCAACTGGTCCGGGTGCCATGCGGTGGCCTGGGAGAGGAACGCGCCCGAGTTCGGCGACCTGGCGGTTGGCGACCAGTTCCAGAAGCACTCCTACCCCTGGGGCATCTACATCAATGCGGACGGCAAGCGCTTCGTGGACGAAGGGGCGGATTTCCGCAACTACACCTACGCCAAGTACGGCCGCGTCATCCTGCAGCAGCCCGGGCAGTTCGCCTGGCAGGTGTTCGATGCCAAGGTGAAGGGGCAGCTACGCGATGAGTACAAGATCAAGCAGGTCACCAAGCGGGTGGGCAACACGCTGGAAGAACTGGTTGGCAAGCTCGAGGACACGAACAAGGAACAGGCGCTGAAGGAAATCCGGGCCTACAACGCCGCGGTGCAGACCGATATACCGTTCAATCCCAACATCAAGGACGGAAGATGCACGAAAAATCTGAGCATCAATAAATCGAACTGGGCCAACACGCTGGACACCCCGCCCTTCGAGGCCTATGCGGTGACCTGCGGCATCACCTTCAGCTTCGGGGGCCTGAAAATAAATACCGATGCGCAGGTAATCTCGTCGGACGGCGCGCCCATCCCCGGACTGTACGCCGCGGGCGAACTGGTCGGCGGCATCTTCTATTTCAACTATCCCGGCGGAACCGGACTGACGAACGGTTCCGTATTCGGACGCATTGCCGGTGCCAACGCAGCGAAGGAGATCGCAGGATGACGAGGTGGTTTTTTGTTCTGGTATTTTTTCTTCTTCAATCCGCTGCAGCAGCTTACCCCGATAAACCCATACGATTCGTAATCCCGTCGGCGCCCGGAGGCTCGCCCGACGTGCTGATGCGCATCCTGCTAGCTGAAATGTCGAAGCAGATGGGCGTGGCAATCGTGATCGAGAACAAGCCCGGCGCCTCCTTCGTGCTCGGCACCATGGACATCGTGCGTGCGCCCGCGGACGGCTACACGCTCGGCTACGGCAACATCGTGTCGCTGGCGGTGAACCGTTCGCTGCTGGACAAAGTTCCCTATGATGTGGAGCGCGAACTCACGCTGATCTCCAACTGCGTGCGCGTCTACAACATGCTGGCGGTGAACAACAGCCTGCCCATGCGCACGGTACCGGAACTGATCGCGCACGCCAAGCGCAACCCCGGCCAGCTGGTGATGGCCTCCGCCGGCAACGGCACCACGGGCCACCTCGGCGGCGAACTCTTCAAGGCGATGACCGGCACCTTCATCCTGCATGTGCCCTATCGCGGCAGCGCGCAGGCGATCAACGACCTGATTGGGGGCCAGGTGCAGGTCATGTTCGACAACGTGCCCTCCATCGGACCGCACGTGAAAGCGGGCCGCGTGCGCGGCATCGCGGTTTCCGGTCCGCGGCGCTCGCCCGTGTTCCCGGAGATCCCGACCGTCGCAGAAGCGGGCGTGCCGGGATACGAAACCATCGCCTGGGGCGGCGTCATCGGCCCCGCCAACCTGCCGAAGGAAATCGTCGCGCGCTTGCTGACGGAGATTCGCACCGCCTACGCTTCCCCGGCGGTGCAGAAGCGCTACCGCAACCTCGACACCGAGATCGACGGCGGCACGCCGGAACAGTTTCTCGCGCTGGTGCGCAGCGAAACGCCCAAGTGGGCGGTGGTGGTGAAGCGCTCCGGCGCGAAGGTGGACTGACGTGAGCGAGAGCTACGACCTGATCGTGCGCAATGCCACCGTGATCGATGGCACGCGCGCGCCGCGCTTCGAGGCCGATATTGGAATCATTTCAGAAAGGATTTCCCGGATAGGGAAACTGAAAGAGAAAGGTAAAGTCGAAATCGATGCCTCGGGCAAGATCGTCTCGCCGGGATTCATCGACGCGCACACCCATGACGACCGTTTGATGCTCTCCGCACCCGAGATGGCGCCCAAGTCGAGCCAGGGCGTCACCACGGTGGTAGCGGGTAACTGCGGTATTTCGCTCGCGCCGCTGGTGCTGGGCACCCGCCCCGCGCCGCCGCCGCTGGATCTCATCGGGGATGCAAGCTGGTTCAGGTTTGCTTCTTTTTCTGAATACGTAAGAACACTGGAAGAAAATCCCGCCGCCACCAATGCCGCCCTGCTCGTCGGCCACACCACATTGCGCGTCGCAACGATGAAGCACCTGGACGCCCCCGCGTCTCCCGGGGAAATAATTTCAATGAAAGGTCTTGTCGAGGAAGCTCTCAACGCGGGCGCGATCGGCGTTTCCACGGGCCTGTACTACGAGCCCGCGAGCGCGGCGCCCACGGAGGAAGTGATCGAAGTGTGCCGGCCGCTCTCGGCGCGCAAGGCGCTCTACTGCACGCACATGCGCGACGAGGGCGACCGCGTCACCGAATCCCTCGAGGAGACCTTCCGTATCGGCCGCGAATTGAACGTGCCGGTGGTGGTGTCGCATCACAAGGTGGTCGGCACGCCGAACCACGGCCGCTCGAAGGAAACCCTGCCGCTGATCGCCGAGCGCATGAAGGCGCAGGGAATCGGCCTGGATTGCTATCCCTACTGCGCCTCTTCGACCGTGCTCTCCTGGCACCGCACGCTGATCGCCACCAAAGTGCTGGTCACCTGGTCGAAGCCTCACCCGGAATATGCGGGGATGGATCTGGCGGAGATCGCGGAAAAGATGAATCTTTCAATTGAAAAAACAACCCAGCAGCTGCTCCCAGCGGGCGCGATCTACTTCTCCATGGACGAGGCCGATGTGCAGCGCGTACTCGCCTTCGAGCACACCATGGTCGGCTCGGACGGCCTGCCGCACGATGCCGTTCCGCATCCTCGCCTTTGGGGCACCTTTCCGCGAGTGCTGGGACACTATTCGCGCGGCCTTGGGCTCTTCCCGCTCGAAACAGCCGTCTACAAGATGACCGGCCTGACGGCACGGACCTTCGGCCTGAAAGACCGCGGGGTACTGAAGGAAGGGGCCTACGCAGATCTCTGCGTGTTCGACGCCGATACGGTAGACGAAGCGGCGACCTTCGCGCGACCGGTCCGGCCGGCGAAGGGCATCGAGGCGGTGATCGTCAACGGCGCGATCACGTGGCGCGACGGCAAACCGACCGGCGCGCGGCCGGGGCGCGTCCTGCGGCGCGGGCCAGGCTAAGCTCGCATCTTCATTACAACTACCTCAAGACAGGTGACCCATGGCAGGCAAGGACATCAGGATCCGCGCTAGCGGAGACGGGGAATTTGACTGCTATCTCGCGCTCCCCGGCGCCGCGGCGAAGGTGCCCGCGGTCGTGCTGGCCTCCGCGATCCACGGCGTGGACGGCGACATCCGCGCGATCGCCGACGAATTTTCCGCGCATGGCTTCATCGCCGCCGCGCCCGACCTGTTCTGGCGCTCGGTGCCCGGCCCGCTGGTGCGCGATGACCCCCGCACGACGCCGCGCGGGCAGCCGCGCCTGGAGAAGATCCGGGCGGGCGAAGCCAACATGGCCGACACGCTCGCCGCGGTGCGCCGGCTCCCGCAATCGAACGGCCGCGCCGCGACTATGGGATTCTGCTACGGCGGTCCCTACGCGATCCTCGGCCCCGCGCGCCTGGGCTACGACGCCGGCATCGGCTGCCACTCGACGCAGATGAAGGACTACATCGGCGATCTGGAAGGCGTTGCCAAGCCGGTATGCCTGCTGTGGGGCGACCAGGACGTCATGGCGCCCGCCGAGTTGCTCGACGCCTATCGCGCAATCCCGGCGCGCATGAAAAACGTCGAACTCCACGTCTTTCCCGGCATCCTCCACGGCTACATGATGCGCGGCAACGACAAGGCCTTCGACGAAAAATCACGCGCGTTCTCCATGGCGCGGACGCTCGCGCTGCTCGAAGGATTGCGCGGCGCAAAGCGCGAAGGGTAACGCTATGAGCCAGCCGCTGCCGACGCTGTTCCTGTCGCACGGGTCGCCGATGCACGCGATCCAGCCCGGCGCCGTGCGCGCGGTGTGGGAGGGCATCGCGCGCGACCTGCCGCGGCCGAAGGTGATCCTGATCGCTTCGGCGCACTGGGAGACGGACCTCCCCGCGCTCAGCGGTGTTGCGAGGCCGGAAACCATCCACGATTTCTACGGCTTTCCGAAACCGCTCTACGAGATTCAATACCCGGCACCGGGGAGTCCGGAATTGGCTTCTCGTGCCGTTGGTTTGTTAAAGCAATACGGGCTAAATGCAACAAGCGACCCATTACGGGGCCTGGACCACGGCGCCTGGTCGCCGCTCCTTTACATGTACCCGAAAGCGGACGTGCCGGTGGTGCAGGTCGCGGTGCAGACGCCGCTCGGGCCCAAGCATCACGTGGACCTCGGCCGCGCCCTCGCGCCGCTCGCGGACGAAGGCATCTTCATCGTCGGATCCGGCCACATGACGCACAACCTGCGCGAGCGCAGCAGCGGAGCGCCCGCCGCCTATGCGAGGCAGTTTCAGGCCTGGGTAAAGGAGAAAATCGAGGCGCGGGATTTCGATGCGCTAGTGAACTACCGTGCGCTCAACCCGCACGGCGTTCGTGCGCATCCCACCGACGAACATTTCCTGCCGCTGTTTGTCGCGCTCGGCGCGGCGCGCGATGGATACAAGGCCGAGCGCCTGTACGACGGCATCGAGATGGGTTCGCTCGCGATGGACGCGTACCTCTTCAGCTAACGGTACCGGTACACCACCAGTTTTCCGGAGGCCGATTCCGGGGTCCACACCTCGCCCTTGCGGCCGTGGATCTGGCGCACGTTGGCCGTGCCGCTGGAAGAACGGAAGGATTCGAATTTCTCCGTCGCGGGGTCGAAGCGCATCATGAGCTGCTTGTCCCATTCCGCGATCCACACCTTGTCGGTCTCGTCGACGTAGACCGCGTAGGTGCGCGGCCGCTCGCCGGGCGCTTTCCAGGCCTTCCACGCGCCAGTCCTGGGGTCATAGCGGCTGAGGTTGCCGGAATCCCACTCGGCCACCCAGACCACGCCCTTGGAATCCGACCACACGCGACGCGCGCCCTGGTCGCGCGTCGGCGGCTCGATCACCTGCACCTTGTGCGTGGCCGCGTCGATGCGGCCGACATAGGAACCGGCGAGCGACGCGAAGTAGACGGTGCCGTCGGGCGTGGCGTGGATGCCGTAAGGGCCGCGGCCCTTCGGCGCGTCGTAGACCTTCAGGTCGCCGCTCTTCGGATCGAGGCGGCCGTAGATGCCGCTCTGGCCCGTGAACCAGTGGATCCCGGCCTTGTCGAAGATCGCCGTGTTGAGATTGGTGTAGCCGCTTTCCTGCGGCAGCGTCCACTTCTTCACCGCGAGCGTCTTCGGATCGACGCGCACGATCGCGTTCTGCCCGCCGTCGGTGAACCACGCCGAGCCGTCCCGGTCGAGGACCACGCCGTGCGGCGAGGAGCCCGGTCCCAGCGGGATCAGCTCGACCTTTCCCGTCCTCGGGTCAAGCCGGCCCGCGTTGCCGCTGCCCTGCCCCGAAAACCAAACCAGCCCGTTGGGCGCGGGATCGGCCCACACGTCGTGGGCGGAAATGCGCGGCGGCAGCGGATATTCCTGCACGCTCACCTGCGCGAGCGCCCCGAAAGGCAAAAGCGCAAGCAGCACCGCTATCAGAGGGGTACGCATGGATGGATTTTAGCTACACTAACCCGGAAATCGATGACAAGAATAAAAAAAGCATCCCGCGAAATGCTCGGGCTCAGCCGGGCCGAATACGCCACGCTGCGCCGGCTGCGCACCCCGGAGAAGATCCAGGAATTCCTGTATCGCCTGAAGCAGAACTTCGAGCGCGACGGCGAAACCTGCCATTCGGTGCGTGTAGTGCTGCGCGACCGGCGCGCGCATTGCATCGAGGGCGCGGTCACCGCCGCCTGCGCGCTGTGGATCCACGGCGAGCCGCCGCTGCTGCTCGATTTCCAGGCGGTGCACGATTTCGACCACGTGGTCGCGCTGTTCAGGCGCAACGGCCGCTGGGGGGCGATCTCCAAGACCAACGGCATCGGTCTGCGCTGGCGCGACCCGGTGTACCGGTCCTTGCGCGAACTGGCGATGTCCTACCTGCACGAGTACTACAACAAGCGCGACCGCAAGACGCTGCGCACCTACTCGCGCCCCTACGATCTCAGGCGGACGGAGCCTGAAACATGGGTGACCGCTGAAGACGGCGCCTGGAACCTGGTCGACGAGCTGGAAGCCACGCGCCACTACAAACTGATGACCCCCGCGCAGGCGCGCAGCCTCGTGCGCCGGGATCCGTTTGAGCGCGAGGTAGGAAATCTGCTGCAATACAAGAGACCGCGGAAACGCTGAGTCCTATTTCTCCTCTACCTTGCCGATTTTCTCCACCGCCACCTTGAGCCGCGCCGCGTCCGCTGCGAGGAAACCGCGGAACTCGGGCGCATCGAGGTAGCTGATCGGCGTCTGCACTTTTTCCATCGCGCCCTTGAACTGCGGGTCGTTGACCGCGGCGCGCACCGCCTCGCGCAGGCGATTGACGATCGGCGCAGGAGTCGCCGCCGGCGCAAACACACCGGACCAGATGTAGAACTCGACATCCTTGTAGCCCAGTTCCTTGAAGGTCGGCAGCTCGGGCATCAGCGGCAGGCGCTTGTCGCCCCAGCCCGCGAGCGCGCGCATTTTGCCGCCCTTGATCTGGGCGATCGCCGCCGCCGGACCGGAGGCGAGCGCATGCACTTGGCCGCCGAGCAGCGCGGCGACCGCGGGCCCGCCGCCCTGGTACGGGATGTGGAACATCTTGATGCCGGCCGCATTGGCGAACATCTCCATCGCCACGTGCAGGGTGCCGTAGACGCCCGAGGACGAATAGTTCATCTGGTTCGGGTAGGCCTTCGCCGAGGCGATGAAGTCCTGGATCGTCTTGTAGGGCCCGTCGGCCGCGACCACCAGCACCGTGGGGTCGGCGGTGACGAGCGCGATCGGCGCAAAGTCCGTCAGCTGGTAGGGCACCGGCTTGCCGTTCATCGGGTCGGACACGGGAAAGATCGAGATCGACGACAGCGACATCAGAATGGTGTAGCCGTCGGGCGCCGCCTTCGCAACCGCCGTCGTGCCCACCGCGCCGCCAGCGCCGGAGCGGTTGACCACCAGCACCGGCTGCTTGAGCGTTTTTTCCATCGACGCCGCCAGCGGCCGGCCGACGATGTCGGCGACGCCACCCGGGGGAAACGGCGCAATCATGGAGATCGGCTTGGTGGGCCAGGCATCCTGCGCCTGCGCGGGGAACGCTACCAGGGCAATGGCGGCAGCAATGAGAACTTTGTGCATTTGAATTCCTCCTGGAGCGCATCTTACAAGTGGTTACATAGTTTGCACTTGGATAACGGACAGAGGTCCCATGCGCGCGTTCAATGGACAGGTCAACAACAAGGAGGCCGACATGAACCTGAAAAAACTCACACTCGCCGCCGTATCCGGAACCACCCTGCTCGCGGCCGCACCCGCGTTCGCGAATCCACCCCACTGGGCGCCGGCCCATGGCTGGCGCGACCACCACAGGCATTACTACTACTACCGCCCGCAGCCGTCGTCGTCGTTCCGCCCGCGCCTTACTACTACTACCCGCAGCCGGCCCCCGTCATCTACGGGCAGGTCCAGGTGAGCCCCGGCGTGCGGGTCAGCTTCGGCGTGCGGCTTTAGCTGTAATTCTTCATGCCTTTCGCCGACCAATCGGCAATAATTGCTGAAAGGAGGAAGGTATGAAGAGACGTGCCCTGCTCGGTTTGCTGGCTTTCGGACCCTTTCTCGCGCACGTTCACGCCCAGCCGAAGACGATGAAAGGGATCAAGGAGATGGAAGACAACTGGAAAACCCTCCTCGCCCCGGGCACGGCGGTGCCCAGCCCGACCGAGGAGCTGAAGATCTCGAAGGACGAGTGGAAGAAGCGCCTGCAGCCCGCCTCCTACAGGGTGCTGCGCGAAGAGGACACCGAGCACGCCGGTTCCAGCCCGCTCGATCGCGAGAAGCGGGCGGGCGTGTTCGTCTGCGCCGGTTGCGGACTGCCTCTGTTCACCTCCGAGATGAAGTTCGACAGCGGCACCGGCTGGCCGTCGTTCTTCACCACCATACCGGGGGCCTTGAAGTCGAAGACGGATTACAAGATCCTCTACCCGCGCACCGAATACCACTGCGCGCGCTGCGGCGGCCACCACGGCCACCTGTTCGACGACGGCCCCGCGCCCACCGGCAAGCGCTACTGCAACAACGGCGTGGCGCTGAAGTTCATCCCGAAGGACGGCAAGGCCTAGTCGATCACCTCGTCCGCGCGATCGAGCAGCCCCTTCGGGATCGCGATACCGAGCGCCTTCGCGGTCTTGCGGTTGATCGTCAGTTGGAATGTCGAGGGTTGCTCGATTGGCAGGTCGCACGGCTTGGCGCCCTTGAGAATCTTGTCGACATAGGTCGCGGCGCGCCGGTAAGAGTCGGCGTTGTTCGAGCCGTAGCTCATCAAGATACCGGCCACAACGCTAGGTCGGTTCGAGTAGATCGTCGCGACCCGATGCTTGATGCCGAGTTCGGCAATCTGCTTGCGTTGGTACAGGAAATACGAGTCCGAAACGACGATGGCGCCGTTCAGGCGCTCGCGCGCCATCCTTTCGAAGCCACGCTCGATCTCCTCCGCGTTTCCCGCTTGCACGTGCACCACCTGCAATCCCCTCGTTTGCGCGGCGGCCTGGACGTTCTTCAGGACGCCCGGATGGCCCGGATTTCCGGGATTCGTGAGAATCGCGACACGCGACAGCGAGGGCAACATGAGCTTCAGCAACTCGACGTGCTTCGGACTCAGGTCGGCGGTGATCAGGGCCAAGCCGGTGATATTGCCTCCCGGCCGCGCCAGGCTAGCGGCAAAACCGCTGCCCACCGGGTCAAGGCTGGTTGTCATGACGATTGGAATGGTGCTGGTTGCCCTTTTCAGGGCCTGCACCGTCGCCCCCGTGTGGGTGACGAGAACCTCGACTTTCAACTGGACCAGCTCGGCTGCGAGGGCCGGGAAGCGCTCGAATTTTCCGTCCGCGAAGCGCCACTCGATGGCCAGATTCTTTCCCTCGATGTAGCCTAACTCCCGCATTCCACGCATGAACGCGTCGAAATAGGGATCGGGATTCGACGGGGTTGAAGGCGAGCGCGCGCAGAGAATACCGATGCGCGCGACCTTGGATTACTGCGCGAACGAAGGAAGAAAAGACGAGAAAGTCCCCAATCCGAGACCAAATAGAAGTTTCCGGCGCGTGATCATTCGACCACTCTCCCCTGGCCGAACTATACGCCTTTGACTCTCAGTTCTTCTGCAATCGGCTTTGCGGGAAAGTGGAAGCGCACCGGTCCGTCCGGCAATGCTTTGAGGAACTGCTTGAGGTAGGGATCCTCGGAGGCCATCAGCTCGTCGGGCGTGCCCTCGCCCATCAGCTTGCCTTCCGCAATCACGTAGATGTAGTCCACCAGCTTGAGGGACTCGGAAACGTCGTAGGTGACGACGATCGAGGTAAGGCCGAGCGCGTCGTTCAGCTTGCGGATCAGGCTCGCGATCACGTTGAGCGAGATCGGGTCCAGCCCGGCGAAGGGCTCGTCGTACATCGCCAGCATCGGATCGGTGGCGATGGCGCGCGCCAGCGCCACGCGGCGGCTCATGCCGCCCGAGAGGTCGCCCGGCATCATATCGCGCACGCCGCGCAGGCCGACCGCATCGAGCTTCATCAGCACCAGCGAGCGGATCAGCTCCTCGGGCAGGTCGTAGTGCTCGCGGATCGGGAAAGCGAGATTCTCGTAGACCGACAGGTCGGTGAACAGGCCGCTCGACTGGAACATCATGCCCATCTTGCGGCGCAGCGCGTAGAGATCGTCGGTGGCGAGCTTGTGCACCAGCTTGCCGTCCACCCGGATCCAGCCGCGATCCGGGGCGAGCTGCCCCCCGATCAGCTTTAGCAGCGTGGACTTGCCGCTGCCGCTGCCGCCGAGGATCGCCACCACCTTGCCGCGCGGAATCTTCAGCGACAGGCCACTGAAGATGGAAAGCTCGCCGTAGCTGAAATGCAGCTCGGAGACTTCGACAAGGTCCTTGGAATCGGCCGGCATTGGACCGGCAGTTTAACCGACCTGCCCCGGCATTCCCGGTCGCTACTTTTCCGCGATCGATTTCAGATTGGCAAGGCCGGCCTCGAAGTCCGTGCCGATCATCCGGTCCATGTTGAAGAACACGCCCATCAGCTTGGAGGTGAAATTCGCAGGTCCGTACATCGCCCAGGTCACCGTCGTGGCGCCATCTTTTCCATCCATGGTGAATTCCGTCGTGTTGTGGCCCACGAATGGCTCGAGGAAATCCAGTTTGACGACGATCTTCGAGGGTTGCGTAGTGCCGGTGATCTCCATGCGGCCCTTGCCGACGTTCTTGTTGCCGTCCCACTCGTAGACCGCGCCCTTGCCGGCGGTGACGGCGCCGAACGTGCGCTTCATCGCCGGATCCTTCTTCTCGAAGGGCGACCAGGCGGCCCACGACTTGAGGTCGTTGATCTGCGCATATATTTTCTCCGGCGGCGTCTTGATGCTGGCCGAGCCCTCGACGCGGAAAGAATCGGGCCGCGAGGCGGCAAACAGCAACACCCCGCCCACGAGAACGACAATGACGATCACGATGATCTTGATCACGACGTTTATCCCGGGATTTCCGGCTCGACGAGTTTTGCGAGCGCCACGAGGGATTCCTGCCAGCCGAGATAGCACATTTCGACTGGTATCACCTCGGGAATGCCTTCCTGCACGATATTCAGGTCGGTGCCGCAGGAAACCTGCTTTAAGGGAAACCGTGACCTGGATGACGCCCGGCAGATTCGGATCTTCAAATTTGTCGGTGTAGCGAATCAACCTTTCGGACACCAACTCAAGATATTCGCCGCCAAAGGAATGACTCTTCTCGCTGGTGAAGTTTGTGAATGACATCCTGAACGTTTCGCCGACCCTGGCTTCCATGTGATGGACCGTGCAGGTAAAGCCATTGGGAGGAATCCACTTGGCCAGCGCGCCGGCATTGAGAAACGCGCGATAAACCCGCGCGGGCGGCGCACGCAGAACGCGGTGGAGGCGCATTCTGTCAAGTGTCAGGCCCTAGAATGACCGGGTGGCAAACAACAATTTAAAGCCGTATGAAGGTCTGACGCCGGATGCGGTGCTGGATGCGCTCGAGAGCGTGGGATTGCGCGGCGACGGGCGCATGCTCGCGTTGAACAGCTACGAAAACCGCGTCTACCAGGTCAGCCTGGAAGACGATTCCTACGTGGTCGCGAAGTTCTATCGCCCGAATCGCTGGAGCGACGCGCAGATCCTCGAGGACCACGCCTTCTCGCTGGAATTGTTCGAGCGGGAAATTCCGGTTGTTGCCCCTCTGGTCATCAAGGGCGCCAGCCTGCATCGGTTCGCCGACTCCAGATTCGCGGTGTTCCCGCGCCGCGGCGGCCGCGCGCCCGAACTCGAAGATGAAAAGGTGCTGGAGTGGATCGGGCGCTTCCTCGGGCGCATCCATGCGGTGGGCGCAACGCGGCCCTTCAAGCTGCGCCCGGCACTCAACATCGAGACCTTCGGCACCGAGCCGCGCGACTGGCTGCTCGCCTCCGGCATGATCCCGGAGGACCTGAGGAACACTTGGGTAACGACCGCGGACCTCGCGTTGCAGGGGGTAAGAAACCGCTTTGAATTAGCCCAAAGCAAATCCATCCGCCTGCACGGTGACTGCCACGCCGGCAACATCCTGTGGACGCACGAAGGCCCGCATTTCGTCGACCTGGACGACGCGCGCTCGGGCCCGACGGTGCAGGACCTGTGGATGCTGCTGGCCGGCGACCGGGAAACCGCGTCCCGGCAGCTGCGCGCCCTGCTGGAAGGATACGAACAATTCCACGCCTTCAACCGGGAAGAACTGGGCCTGATCGAACCGCTGCGCACCTTGCGCCTGATCCACTATTCCGCCTGGCTGGCGCGGCGCTGGGAAGATCCGGCCTTTCCGGCCGCCTTTCCGTGGTTCGGCACCCAGCGCTATTGGCAGGATCGCATCCTGGAACTGCGCGAACAGACCTCCGATATGGACGAAGTGCCGCTGGACGTATAGATTCACGCCTTTTTCACGCGTCTCGAGGCGTTCGCAGAACATGTTCCTTTTCGCAGCCACCGTATTCGCGAGCGCCTTCCTGCTGTTCCTCGTGCAGCCCATCATCGCCAAGCAGATCCTGCCCTGGTTCGGCGGCAACGCCTCGGTCTGGACCGTGTGCATGGTGTTCTTCCAGCTGGTGCTGCTCGGCGGCTACGCCTACGCCGACGCGCTCGTGCGCAGGTGCGCGCCGCGCGCGCAGGCCGCGATCCACACGCTGCTGCTCGCCGCGAGCCTCGCCTTCCTGCCGATCCTTGCTTCCGAGAGCTGGAAGCCGGCGCCCGACACCGAGCCGACGGCGCGCATCCTGCTGCTGCTCGTGATGACCATCGGCCTGCCGTACTTCCTGCTCTCGACCACCGGCCCGCTGTTGCAGGCCTGGTTCGCCCGCCGCTACCCCAGCGCCACCGTTTATCGCCTCTTCGCGCTCTCCAATCTCGCGTCGCTGGCGGCGCTCGTCGCCTATCCGCCGCTGATCGAACCGGCGGCCTCGCTCCAGACCCAGTCCTACGCGTGGAGCGCCCTCTACGTCGTCTTTGCCGTCCTGTGCGGCGCTTCCGCATGGAGGGCGGCAGCGAAGCCAACTGTCGATTTGGCTGTTACCACGGTAACTTCTTCCGAAAATGCAACAACTTCAACCCCCAGGATATCCGAATACCTTCTCTGGCTGGC
Organism: Betaproteobacteria bacterium; assembly: GCA_009693345.1. GTDB lineage: Bacteria > Pseudomonadota > Gammaproteobacteria > Burkholderiales > SG8-39 > RBG-16-66-20. Next base: position 1,999 of record SHXL01000022.1, on the reverse strand, counting down.
GCTCTCGGCACTCGGCTCGCTGATGCTGCTGGCCGTCACCAGTCACATCACGCAGAACGTGGCCTCGGTCCCCTTCATCTGGATCGTGCCGCTGGTGCTGTACCTGCTGTCCTTCATTCTCGTCTTCGACGTGGGCGGTGCGCGCGCGAAAAGCGGCTGGTATGCGCGCGCCTGGGGGCTGCCGGCGCTGTTCGCGCTGATGGTCGCCATGTCCTGGTTCCTGTACGAGAACCTCGGGGTGATGGACATACGCTACTCGATCGCGCTCTACAGCGCGGGGCTGTTCGCGGCGTGCATGTTCTGCCACGGCGAACTCGCCGCGATGCGTCCGGCGCCGCGCTACCTGACGCGCTTTTACCTGATGATCTCCATCGGCGGCGCCGCCGGCGGCCTGTTCGTCGGCGTGATCGCGCCGCGCATTTTCAACATGTTCGTCGAACTACCCATCGCGCTGGTCGCCTGCGGCGCGCTCGCCGCCCTGCTCACCTGGCGCTCGGCACAGGCCGGGTTGAGGATTTCGGGAAGGCAAATTCAGTTCGCGGCGCCCGTGGCGGCGCTTGCGGTTACCGCCACCGCGGCCTGGTATGGCTACCAGTACGTGGCATACATCCACACCAACGCGATCGTCATGACGCGCAATTTCTACGGCACGCTGCGCGTCAAGGAGTACGACCGCGGCGGCGACGAGCACATGACGCGCGCCCTGGTTCACGGCGTCATCAACCACGGCTGGCAGTACACCGACCCGGCGCTGCGCGACCAGCCGATCAGCTACTTCGGCCCGGGCGCGGGAATCGCGAAAGCGCTCGACTTCTACGGCGGGCGTCCGCGGCGGATCAGCATCATCGGCCTGGGCGTGGGCGCCTTCACCGCCTGGGGCCAACCCGGCGACTATTTCCGCATCTACGAACTCGACCCGGACGTGGTCAGGATCGCGCGCGAGCAGTTCTGGTACCTGTCCGATTCGAAAGCGAAGATCGACGTCGTCGTCGGCGACGGCCGCCTCAACATGGAGCGCGACGAATCGCAGCGCTTCGACCTGATCTCCGTGGACGCCTTCTCCAGCGGCTCGATCCCCATCCATTTGCTCACGCGCGAGGCGCTGCAGGCCTACCGGCGCCACCTCGCCCCCGGCGGCGTGATCGTCTACAACGTCACCAACCGCTTTGTGAATCTCGCGCCGCAATTGCAGCTCGTCGCCGAAGCCGAAGGCATGAAAATTCTTCTCATCAACGACGATCCGTCGGAAGACAAATATTCCGGCACCGCCTACGTGCTGGTGACCGACAACCCGAAGCTGCTCGCAGACAAGCGCTTCGAGGATGCCGACGACATCGTACCCATTCCCGGCCTCACCGCCTGGACCGACGGCTTCAACAACCTGTTCAAGGTCGTGCGCTAGCCAGAATCGGGGTCAGAGCCCGATTTACATTCCGGCAATTCGTCGAGCGCGCCGTCGAGATGCGCGACGTCGGCCCAGGCGAGGATCCGCCAGCCGGCGGGCGTTACTTCAACGCGGTTCAGGCCGGCATTGGGAATGCCGAAGTCGCGTTGCGCGCTGAGCGGCGTGCCGGTGACGAATCGATACAGCTTGTCCAGCACGCCACCGTGCGTAAACACGAGAACGCTCTGGTCTTCATGTTGACGCACGATCTTTGAAACAACGGCAATGCTTCTCGCGGAAAAATCCCGCAGGCTCTCCCCGGTGCGGAACGCATAATCCGGCTCGCGCGCTTCGAAACGGGCGTAGTCCTCGGGGAAACGCTCCTTCACCTCGGTATAGGTCAGGCGCTCAAAAATTCCGTAGTGTCTTTCTCTCAGGTCTTTGTCAAAGGTAATTCTTGACGAAAAAAAGCTTGCAGTCGGCTCCGCCGTTTGCCGCGCGCGCGAAAGGTCGCTCGAATAGATCGCGTCGAATCTTTCCAGCGACAGGACTTTCGCGGCCGCCAGCGCCTGCGCCTGGCCGATCGCGTTCAACGGCACGTCCAGCTGCCCCTGG
>SHXL01000021.1 GCA_009693345.1 Betaproteobacteria bacterium | reverse complement strand
CGGGCGTATCGCCGATTCAGGCCGAAATCGCCGGAAAGTGGATCGAACTGCTGCATGAGAAAGCACCCAAAGCGAAGTTGCTCGCCTTTCTCTCGATCACCGCCAACCCGGCCGCGCTGAAGGTATTCGAGGAACTGCACGCGCTGGGAAAGCGGGTCGGGCTGTCCGTGCGAATAATGCTGTCCGACGCCAATCGGAGCGCCATAGAGAGCGCCTTTAGCGAAATGGCGCGGGCACGAATCGAGGGGCTGATCGTGGGCAGCCCCGCGGGCCTGCTGGGCCACCGGCAGCAGATTGTCGACGCCGCGGCGCGCCACCGCATTCCGACGATCTGCCCACGCCGCGAGTTCCCGGAGGCGGGCGGGCTCATGTCCTTCGCAACAGATTTCGACGCGTTGTTCGCGCGCGCCGCAGATTTTGTGCATCGCCTATTGAACGGTGCAACGCCTTCGGAATTGCCTTTCGAAAGGGCGTCAACATTCGAGTTCATCGTCAATCTCAAGGCCGCGCGCGGGCTTGGCTTGAAAATACCGCAAACGCTGCTGCTGCGCGCCAACCGGGTGATCGAGTAGGCAAAAAAAGCCCGCCTAGGGTATGGGAGCCGTAACCCCCAGGCCCTAGACGGGCCGCCTTCCCTCATCCCCCTCGGAGATCGTTACTTCAGTGCGGCTTCCACGGCACGCCTGGCCATCACCGTCACCAGGTGCGCGCGGTACTCGGCGCTGGCGTGCATGTCGCTGTTGAGGCCGTCCTGCTTGACCTTGATGTTCGCCACCGACTCGGGCGCGAATTTCGCGGCAAGCGCTTTTTCCATGTCGGCCTGGCGGAAGACCGAAGGGCCAGCGCCGGTCACCGCGACGCGCACCGTACCGCCGAAGTCGGCGACGAAGACGCCGACGATGGCGAAGCGCGAGGCCTGGTTCTTGAATTTCAGGTAGGCAGCGCGCTTCGGCGCCTGGAAGGAAACTGCGGTGATGATCTCGCCGGGCTTCAGCGCGGTTTCGAACATGCCCTTGAAGAACTTGTCGGCCTCGTGCTTGCCCTTGTTGGTGGTGATGGTGGCGTTCAGCGCGAGCACTGCCGCCGGGTAGTCCGCCGCCGGGTCGTTGTTGGCGATCGATCCGCCGCAGGTACCCATGGCGCGCACCTGGCGGTCGCCGATCATGGCGGCAAGCGCGGCGAGCGCGGGAATCGCTTTCTTCACGTCGACCGAATGCGCGACGTCGGCGTGGCGGGCCATCGCGCCGATGGTCACGGTCTTGCCGTCGGACTTGATGCCGGCGAGGTCCTTGATGGTGCCGAGGTCGATGATGTCCGAGGGCGAGGCGAGGCGCAGCTTCATCGTCTGGACGAGCGTCTGGCCGCCGGCGAGCAGCTTGGCTTCGCCTTTCATGAGCGCCGCGGCGTCGTTCACGCTGGAGGGACGGTGGTATTTGAATGCGTGCATGTTGGTCTCCTTGATTCTCTGGTCAGGCTGCTTTTTTGTTCTTGAGGGTGCGCCACACCGTCTGCGGCGTGGCGGGCATCGGCATGTCCTTCACGCCAAGCGCATCGGTGATCGCATTCATGAGCGCCGCGGGTGCGCCGATCGCGCCGGCTTCGCCGCAGCCCTTCACGCCGAGAGGATTGTGCGTGCAGGGCGTCTCGCGCGTATCCACTTGGTAAAAGGGCACGTCGCTCGCGCGCGGAATGCAGTAATCCATGAAAGAGCCGGTGAGGAGCTGGCCGCTCGCGTCGTACTGGCAGCCTTCGGTGAGCGCCTGGCCGATGCCCTGCGTGAGCCCGCCATGCACCTGCCCCTCGACGATCATCGGGTTGATGATCTTGCCGAAATCGTCGACCGCGGTGAATTTTTCTATTTTCACCACGCCGGTCTCGGGATCCACCTCGACCTCGCAAACGTAGGTGCCGGCGGGGAAGGTGAAGTTGGCGGGATCGTAGAACGCATTCTCGTTCAGGCCGGGCTCGAGCTTGTCGTGCGGGTAGTTGTGCGGCACGTAGGCGGCGAAGGCTACCTCGCCGAACGTCTTCTTCTTGTCGGTGCCGGCGACCTTGTAGGCGCCGTTCTCGAATACCACGTCGGATTCGGCCGCCTCCATCAGGTGCGCGGCGATCTTCCTGCCCTTGGCGATCACCTTGTCCAGCGCCTTGACGATGGCGGTGCCGCCCACGGCGATCGAGCGCGAGCCGTAGGTGCCCATGCCGAAGAGGACCTTGGAAGTGTCGCCGTGCACGATGTCGACGTTCTCGATCGGCATGCCGAGGCGATCGGCGACCACCTGCGCGAACGTGGTCTCGTGCCCCTGGCCGTGCGAATGCGAGCCGGTGAATACCGTCACGCTGCCGGTCGGATGCACGCGCACTTCCCCCGCCTCGAACAGGCCCGCTCTTGCACCGAGCGCGCCGGCGACCGCCGAGGGCGCGATGCCGCAGGCCTCGATGTAGGCGGCGTAGCCGAGGCCACGCAGTTTCCCGTTTTTGATTGATTGATCTTTTCGTTTCGAGAAACCGGAAACATCTGCCAGCTTCTGCGCGGCATTCATGGTCGCGTTGTAGTCGCCGATGTCGTACATCAGCGCGACCGGCGTCTGGTACGGAAACGCGGTGATGAAGTTGCGCCGCCGGATTTCCGCCGGATCGATTTTCATCTCTCGCGCCGCGGTTTCCACCAGGCGCTCGACGACGTAGGTCGCCTCCGGCCTGCCGGCGCCGCGGTAGGCGTCCACCGGCGTGGTGTTGGTGAACACCGCCGTCACCTCGCAGTGGATCACCGGCGTCTTGTACTGCCCGGCGAGCAGCGTGGCATAGAGGATCGTCGGCACGCAGGAGGCGAAGGTCGAGAGATAGGCGCCGACATTGGCCGTGGTCTTCACCCGCATGCCAAGGAATTTGCCGTCCTTGTCCAGCGCCAGCTCGGCCACCGTGTGGTGGTCGCGGCCGTGCGCGTCCGTGAGAAATGCCTCCGAGCGGTCGGAAGTCCACTTCACCGGCCGGTTGACCTGCTTCGCGGCCCAGGTCACCGCGACATCTTCCGCATATAGGTAGATTTTCGAGCCGAAGCCGCCACCCACGTCGCCCGCCACCACGCGCACCTTGTGCTCGGGCAGGCCCATGACAAAGGCGGTCATCAGCAGCCGTTCGACGTGCGGGTTCTGGCTCGCGACGTAGAGCGTGTAGCTGTCGTCGGCGCGCGAGTACGAGCCGTTCGCCACGCGCGGCTCGATCGCGTTGGGGATCAGCCGGTTGTTGACCAGGTCGAGTTTCGTGACATGCGCCGCCTTGGCGAATGCCGCGTCGGTGGCGGCCTTGTCGCCGATCGACCAGACGTAGCAGGTATTGCCGGGTGCGGCCTCGTGCAGTTGCGGCGCGCCCTTGGCGGTCGCCTTGGAGCCGTCCACCACGGCAGGCAGCACTTCGTAGTCCACTTTCACGAGTTCGGCGGCATCGCGCGCCTCGTCGATTGATTCGGCCACGACGATGACGACCTGGTCGCCGACATAGCGCACCTTGCCTTGCGCGAGGCAGGGATGCGGCGGCTCCTTCATGGGCTGCCCGTTGACATCGGTGATCAGCCAGCCGCAGGGCAGGCCGCCCAGTTTCGCGGTGGCGAAGTCCTCGCCGGTGAAGATCGCGAGGACCCCGGGTGAATTCTTTGCTTTTGAACTGTTTATTTTTTTAATAACTGCATGAGCATGAGGGGAACGGACAAACGCCGCGTAGCTCTGGCGCGGCAGCTCCAGGTCGTCGGTGTACTGCCCCGCCCCAGTGAGAAAACGGTAGTCTTCTTTGCGCTCGACTCGAGCTCCGATCAGCGGTGCACCCATGAAGGCCTCCGGTTACTTGCTCGCAGCCATGGCCCTGGCGCCCGCGCCAATGGCCTTGACGATGTTGTGGTAGCCCGTGCAGCGGCACAGATTGCCTTCTAGCGCCTCGCGGATTTCCTGCTCGGACGGATTCGGATGGTGTTTCGCGAAATCGATCGCGTTCATCACCATGCCCGGGGTGCAGAAGCCGCACTGCAGGCCGTGATGTTCCTTGAACGCCGCCTGCATCGGGTGCAGCGTGCCGTCGGGCTTGGCCACGCCTTCGATGGTCATGACATCGGCGCCTTCGGCCTGCATCGCCAGCATCGAGCAGGATTTCACCGCCATGCCGTTCATGCTCACGGTGCAGGCGCCGCACTGCGCGGTGTCGCAACCGACGTGGGTGCCGGTAAGCCGCAACTGCTCGCGGATCAGCGTGACGAGGAGCGTGCGCTCCTCGACTTCCGCGGAAACGGATTTGCCATTGACCTTGAGGGAAACCTTGACCGCCATGCTGCCTCCTGGGGAGTTCGTCGAATTGCAATTCCGGGGGACACGCATCGTAGCCAAGCGACTCGGCTAGAGCAATGTTGCGCTGCAATATGCCTTATGGCGAAGCTTTTTCGCGCTCCCGCAATGGCGCGCGTTTTTCCGGCCCGATCTGCTTTTCGTGGAGGAACAGACCGTTGCGGAATACGTGCGAGGCGACCTGGTAGAAGGCAATTGCTTCCCGGGTGAGCGCCGCTTCGGCGGGTAGCGGGAGGTAGGTCCGGCCATCTTGCAGCCGGTAGGTGTCAACCTTGCGTTTGGGCTGCAGCACCACGATCCGGTCGTCCTTCATCATGGCCAGCGTCTGGAAATTGCCGACGAAGGCGCGGTCGGTCTCCGGCGCCGAGCGAAGGATGTCGCGGCCGAGGAACTTGGTGTAGTAACGGAAATCGAGCAGCCCCAGCAGCGTCGGCGGGATGTCGATCTGCGACATCAGCCGGTCGATGCGCCGCGGCGCGACGTGCGCCGGTGCGTAGACGAACACCGGGATCAGGTACCTGTCCACTGGAATCTGCGCCGTGCCGCGCGCGCTGGCGCCGTGATCCGCCGTGATCACGAAAATCGTATCGTTGAACCACGGCCGCTTGCGCGCCTGGGCGATGAGGTGGCCGACGGCATAGTCGGTGTACTTGACTGCGCCCTCCCGGCCCTTGCCCGAAGGAATGTCGATGCGCCCGGGGGGGTAGGTGTAGGGCCGGTGATTGCTGGTGGTCATGACGTGGACGAACACCGGGCGCCCGCCGTGCGCCGCCTTTTCGCGGTCGATCTCTTCGATGGCCTGGTCGTACAGGTGCTCGTCGGCAACGCCCCACACGTTCTCGAACTCGATGCGCGCCGCCGGGATGTTGCGGCGGTCGACGGCTCGGAGGTGGTTCGCTGAAAAGTAGTCGTTCATGTTGTCGAAATAGCCGTAGCCGCCGTAGGCGAAGATCGCGCCGTAGCCCTTGTCCTCGAACACGCTGCCCAGCGAAAAGAGATTTTCGTTGCCGGGCCGGCGCACGATCGACTGGCCGGGCGTCGGCGGCAACGACAGCGAAAGCGCTTCCAGGCCGCGCACGGTGCGGTTGCCGGTGGCGTAGACCCTGGAGAACCAGAGGCTCTCCTTCGAGAGGCGGTCGAGATTGGGCGTCAGGCCGCGCGGGTCGCCGTAGGCGCCGAGGAACTCGGCCCCGAGGCTCTCGATGCTCACCAGCACAACGTTCAGCTTGCGTTCCGCGCCCTTGCCCGGCTCGAGGCGCTCGACGCCGCCGCCCTCGGGATTGATCCAGGCTGTACCGGCGAAGGCGCCGCGCACCGTGGCCAATGCGTCGGCGATCGGCAGCGTGGCGTAATAGCGCTCGAAGCTCAGTTCGTTGCGGCGCACTGCGGCGAAGAACTCGTAGATGCCGTTGCCGGCAAGCTCGTTGGTCGCGTCCTGGTCCGAGCGATTCTTCTGGTCGCTGTTCACGAAAAGGGCGAATACCGCGACCAGCGCGGCGTGCACCGCCGCGGCGCCAAGGCCGAAGCGCCAGCCCGCCGGCGCCGCCGACCAGCGCCAGATGCGCCGCGCGAGCAATGCCGTCACCGCGGCGGCGGCCAGCCCTAGCGCAATCAGGAGCTTGCCGGTCGGATAGGACTCCCAGATATTGCCGATGACCTCGTGCGTGTAGAGCAGGTAGTCGACCGCGATGAAGTTGAAGCGCGCGCCGAATTCATCCCAGAACAGCCATTCGGCGACGGCGGTGAAGAAAAAGACATAGCACGCAACCGCGAACCAGGCGATGCTTGCCGCGCGGTAAATCCACGTGCGCGCCACGTGGTCCGGAGCGAGCGCAAGCCAGAGGACGAGGGGCGTGAGTGCGTAAACAGCAGCAACCGCATCGAAGGCCAGCCCGAAGGCAAAAGCCCGGGCCAGGTCTGCAAGGTCGACCCCGGCCGCTTCCGGACGCAAGGCGAGCGCCATCCGGGTAAGAGTGCTGGTGGCTACCAATACGGCAGCGGCGGCAAGCGCCGGCCGCAGACGGTCGGGGAGCGAATCGAGCTTCATGATTCATTTTACGGTCCGTGTCGATGCTTGGTGCAAGCTCGGCGCAAGGTCTTGGAAAGGGACTCGCAAGTTTGCACGTGCAAGCTGTGCAGGCAGCAGTACGGCCGGGGACCTACCTCCTCCCCCCGTGCCGCGTGGTCTTTGGGCCCGCCTCGTGCGGGCCCCTTCTTTTGGGAACGGTATGATTGACCGGGTGAGGATCCTGATTGTCGAGGACGACGCGGCGCTGGCGAGCGGGATCGCGCACATTCTCGAGCGCGAAGGCCACGCGGTGGACGTGATGGCCACGGGCGAGCATGCGGTGCTCGGCGCCCGGCAGGAGCGCTTCGACTTGGTGATCCTCGACATCGGACTTCCGGGCATCGACGGTTTCGAGGTGCTGCGGCGGATGCGGGCGTCCCAGGACCGCGTCCCGGTCTTGGTGCTTACGGCGCGCGATGCGCTCGACGACCGTGTGCGCGGCCTTGATCTGGGCGCCGACGATTACATGGCGAAGCCGTTTGCGATGCCCGAACTCGCGGCGCGGGTGCGCGCGCTGGTGCGCCGCTCGCAGGCGCAGACCGGGCCGAAGATCGTGCACGGCCCGCTGGTGCTCGACACGCTCGCGCGACGCTCGATCTCGCGGCGCGCGAATGGGCGGTCCTGGAGGTGCTGCTCGCGCGCGTCGAAAAAATCGTCTCCAAGGACGCCATCATCCAGGCGGTGGCGAACTGGGGCGAGGAGCTGACGCCGAACGCGATCGAGGTCTACGTATCGCGCCTGCGCGCCAAGCTCGACCCCGCGGGCGTGAAAATCCGCACCGTGCGCGGCTTCGGCTACATGCTGGAAGAATTCAAGGAGGAAAAAGCTGGTCAGTAGCCTGCGTGTCAGGCTGCTTAAGGCGCTTCTGCCGCCGGTGGCGACGCTGCTCGTCGCGGGCGCGGTCGGCGCGTATTTCTTGTCCCTTGAGCCGGCAAGCGAAGCCTACGATCAGGCGCTGGTGGACGTCGGCATCGCGCTTGGCGAGCGCATCCGCAGTTCGGGCGGCACGGTCAGCTTTGACCTGCCCGGGGCAGCCGAGCAGGTGCTGCGCACCGACAAGTACGACACCATCTATTACGGCGTACGGCGGGCCGACGGTTCGGCGCTCGCCGGCGATCCGGGTCTGCCGCCGGTCCCCGCAGCGCAGGAGCCCGAGGATGGCGTGATCGCCTATGACGGGGAATATCTCGGCCGGAAGATCCGGGTTGCCGCGCTGCTGGTGCCCTGCGGCGGCGAGACCTGCACGGTGCAGGTCTCGGAGACGACCAACAAGCGCCGGATGCTCGCGCGCAACATCGTGCTCTCGAGCCTCGTGCCCGAATTTCTGATCACACTGGCGACTCTTGCGATCGTCTGGTTCGGCATCAAGCGCGGCCTCGCGCCCCTGGAGGAGTTGTCGAACGAAATTCGCAGCCGGTCGGCGCGCGACCTGAGGCCGATCGATCCCGGGCACGCGCCGGAGGAAGCGCGCCCGCTGGTAGGCGCGCTGAACCTGCTGTTCGGGCAGGTCGCGGAGTCGAGCCGCAACCAGCAGCGCTTCCTCGCCAACGCCGCGCACCAGCTGCGCACGCCGCTCGCCGGCCTGCAGGCGCATATTGAAATTGCGCTTGCGCAATGGGAAATCGCGCAAGGGCGCGGCGTGTCCGGTGAGCAGCGCGCGCAGCTCGAACAGGTGCACCGCGCGACCATTCGCACCGCGCGCCTCGCCAAACAGCTGCTCGCGCTGGCGCGTGCCGAGCCCGGCGGCACCCGCGTGGATACGAAGCGCATCAACCTGCGCGCGGTGGTCGAAGACGCGGCCGACGAATGGGTGCACCGGGCGATGTCAAAGGAGATCGACCTCGGCTTCGAGCTGTCGGACGCGCCGGTTGCGGGCGACGCGCTGCTGCTGCGCGAGGCGCTCGCGAATCTGGTTCACAACTCGCTCGAGTACACACCCCAGGGCGGGCGCGTAACCGTGAAGACAGGATTGCGGAACGAAAGAGCCTTTCTTGAAGTCGAAGACGATGGGCCCGGCATTCCGCCGACCGAGCGCGAGCAGGTGCTGGAGCGTTTCTACCGAGTGGCGGGCACTACAGGCACCGGCAGCGGCCTCGGGCTTTCGATCGTGCGCGAGATAGCGCTGGCCCATGCCGCCGAAATCATTATCAGTACGGGCGAGGACGCGGGTGGGACAACTGCAGGCTGCAAAGTTGGGATAACATTTCCTCTTGGATAGCGTCGACATCGAAGTGCTGCGCAGCGCCGAGTCCTGGCGCAAGGCGGGTCATCGCGTCACTTTCGGCACCATCGTGCGCACCTGGGGATCGGCGCCGCGCCCGGTGGGCGCGCTGGTGGTGATCCGCGACGACGGCCAGGTGGTGGGTTCGGTGTCGGGCGGCTGCGTGGAGGACGACCTGATCGACAAGGTGCGCGCCGGCGGCGTGGCGAAGGACAGGCCGCAGCTGATCACCTATGGCGTGACAAACGAGGAGGCGACGCGCTGGGGGCTGCCCTGCGGCGGCACGCTGGAACTCGTGATGGAGCCGGTCACGGAAAAGAGCAAATTCGGAGAGCTGCTCGAGACGATCTCGAAGCAGCAACTGGTCAGCCGGCGGCTGGAGATGGACAGCGGAAAGGTTTCGATGACGCTCGGCACCTGGCAGGACGTGCTGTCGTTCGACGGCAAGGTGCTGACCACCGTCCACGGGCCGCGCTGGCGCCTAGTGCTGATCGGCGCCGGGCAGCTCACGCGCTACCTTGCCGAGATGGCGCACATGCTCGACTATCACGTGCTGGTGATCGATCCGCGCGAGGAATACGCCGGCGGCTGGGACCTGAAGGGCGTGCCGCTCGACCGCGGCATGCCCGACGACGTGATCGCGGCGGCGAACCTGGACGGCCACAGCGCGGTGGTGGCGTTGACGCACGATCCCAAGCTGGATGACCTCGCGCTGATGGAAGCGCTCAAGTCGCCCGCGTTCTACGTCGGCGCCATTGGCTCGAAGAAGAACAACGACGCGCGCCGCGTGCGCCTCAAGGAATTCGACCTGTCGGAGGGCGAGATCGCGCGCCTGCGCGGCCCGGTGGGCCTGTACATCGGCTCGAAGACGCCGCCGGAGATCGCGGTCGCGATCCTCGCCGAGATGACCGCGGTGCGCCACGGCGTGGCCGAACCGAGCTGGGCGGCGAAACCTGCCCCCCGCTTCGCTCCCTCCGCGTGTGAAGTAACGCCCGCCGAAGTTAAATCCCGCCAGACTTGAACGTCGTCGCCATCCTGCTGGCTGCGGGTTCGGCGACGCGGTTCGGTTCCGACAAGCTCCTGCATTCCCTGCCGCACCAAGTTCCGATTGCCGTGCAGGCCGCGCGGCACCTGAAGGCTGTTTTTGCACAAGACGTTCTTGTCGTGATCCGTCCCGAGGCGGCGGCGCTCTCGGCGCTCTTCCGCAAAGAAGGATGCAGGGTGGTGGTGTGCGACGCCGCCGCACAGGGCATGGGTGCGAGCCTTGCCTGCGCGGTGCGGGCCGCGGGAGAGGCTGGGGGTTTCGTGATCGCACTGGCCGACATGCCGTTCATCCGCTGGAGCACCATCGCCGCGGTGCGCGATGCGCTCGCCGCGGGCGCATCGCTGGCCGCCCCCTATTTCCATGCCCGCCGCGGGCATCCGGTGGGCATCGGCGCGAAGTTCCGCGGCGAGCTCGAGGCGCTCAAGGGCGACGAAGGCGCGCGCAGCATCATTTCCGCGAACGAGAGCAGCCTGCGCAAGATCCCGGTCGGCGACCCGGGCATACTCCGGGATATCGACACGCCGGGGGATCTTTCGCGGCCTCTCGTCGTATAGTCCGGCAACCCCGATGGAAAACGTGCAGCCTGCGCAGTACACGCAGATGGCGCTGAAGCTGATTTACCGCGCCAATATCTTCGTCGTCAACCGCGCCCACCCGGCGTTGCAGCTGGGGCGCGACGACAGCAACGACATCGTGATCGTGAGCCTGTTTGCCTCCAGGATTCATGCCCGCGTGCAGGCGCGCGACGGGCAATTCGTGCTCACCGACCTGTCCAGCAACGGCACTTTCCTGCTGGCGGACGAGCAGACCGCCGAGCGCCGCTTGCGCCAGGAAGAGACGATCCTGAGCGGCCGGGGCTGGATCGGTCTGGGCAAGAGCGCCGCGAGGCACGGCGACCATTCGGTGCGCTTCGCCCTCGAGGCGGAAACCGCCTGACTGGTAAAATCGCTTCATGTTCGCCATCCGGACGCTGGAACAGGCCGACCCTGAAATCTGCAACGTCATCCGCCAGGAGGCGCAGCGCCAGGAAGACCACGTCGAGCTGATCGCCTCGGAGAACTACGCCAGCCCCGCGGTGATGGCGGCGCAGGGCTCGCTGCTCACCAACAAGTACGCCGAGGGCTATCCGGGCAAGCGCTACTACGGCGGCTGCGAATTCGTGGACATCGCCGAAACCATCGCGATCGACCGCGCCAAGCGGCTGTTCGCCGCACCCTGGGCGAACGTCCAACCGCACTCCGGCTCGCAGGCCAACCAGGCCGTGTATACCGCGGCGCTCAAACCCGGCGACACGATCCTCGGCCTGTCATTGGCAATGGGAGGCCACCTGACGCACGGCTCGCCGGTGAACCTTTCCGGCAAGCTCTATCGCGTCGTTTCGTACGGTTTGGACGGCAACGAGGAAATCGACTACGAGGCCGCGGAGAAAACCGCTCTCAGGGAAAAACCGAAATTAATCGTCACCGGCGCCTCGGCGTACTCGCGCGTCATCGACTGGCAGCGCTTTCGCGCCATCGCCGACAACTGCGGCGCCCTGCTGTTGTCCGACATGGCGCACTATGCCGGCTTGGTCGCGACCGGCCTCTACCCGACGCCCGTGGGCGTCGCCGATTTCGTCACCACCACCACCCACAAGACGTTGCGCGGCCCGCGCGGCGGATTGATCCTTGGCAAAGCCGGGCAGGAAAAAGCCGTCAATTCGGCGATCTTTCCGGGACTGCAGGGCGGCCCGCTGATGCACGTCATCGCCGCCAAGGCGGTGGCGCTGGGTGAAGCGCTCAAACCCGAATTCAAGCAGTACCAGTCGCGCGTCATGGAGAACGCGCGCGTCATGGCGGCGGCGCTCGCGAAGCGCGGCCTGCGCATCGTCTCCGGCGGCACCGACTGCCACATGTTCCTCGTCGACCTGCGGGCGAAGAACGTCACCGGCAAGGACGCGGAGGACGCGCTCGGCCGCGCCCACATGACGGTGAACAAGAACGCCATTCCGAACGATCCGCAGAAGCCGGCGGTCACCTCGGGCATCCGCATCGGCTCGCCGGCGATGACCACGCGCGGCTTTGGCCCGGCCGAGGCGGACAAGCTCTCGCAGTTGATCGCCGACGTGCTCGAAGATCCGAACGGCGACCCGACGCGCGAGCGCGTCACCCGGGAGATCAAGGCGATGTGCGCCAGGTTTCCGGTCTACGTCTGAACGTACGCGATGCGCTGCCCCTTCTGTTCCGGCGACGACACCCAGGTGGTGGACACGCGCTCCAACGAGGGCACCAATGTCATCCGGCGGCGGCGCAAGTGCCCGAAGTGCGACAAGCGGTTCACCACCTACGAACGGGTCGAATTGCGCATGCCTCGGCTGGTGAAGAAGGGCGGCAGCCGCACCGATTTCGACCGCAACAAGCTGGTCGGCAGCATGACGCTCGCGCTGCGCAAGCGCCCGGTGGCGACCAAGGACGTGGACGCCGCGGTCGACCGGATCGAGGAAAAGCTGCGCGCGCTCGGTGAGCGTGAGATTCCCACCAGCCGCATCGGCGACCTGGTGATGCGCGAGCTCGCCAGGCTCGACAAGATCGGCTACATCCGCTTCGCATCCGTGTACCGCAGCTTCGAGTCCCCGGACGATTTCCGCGAAGCGGTGCAGGAAGTAAAAACCAAGAAACGCAGGAAGTGACCCCATTTTCCTTGTTCGACCACGCCATGATGGCGCGGGCGCTCGAACTTGCCGGAAAAGGGCTCTACAGCGCGACGCCCAATCCGCGCGTCGGCTGCGTCCTCACGCAGGGCGAAACCATCGTCGGCGAGGGCTGGCACGAAAGGACCGGCGGTCCGCATGCCGAGGTGGTCGCCATCGGCCAGGCTGGCGACCGCGCGGCGGGCGCGACGCTGTACGTGAACCTCGAACCTTGCAGCCACCACGGCCGCACGCCCCCTTGTATCGATCTGCTTCAAAAAAATAGAATCAGCCGGGTAATCGCTGCGATGCTCGATCCGAATCCCAAGGCGGCGCATGGTGGCGCGCAGCTTGCCGCGGCCGGCATCGCCTTCGAGCACGGTTTGATGGAGGGGGCGGCAAGGGAGTTGAATATCGGCTTCGTTTCGCGCATGACGCGCGGCCGTCCGTGGGTGCGCATGAAGATCGCCGCGACGCTCGATGGGCGCACCGCACTTGCGAACGGCAAGTCGCAATGGATCACCGGCCCCGAGGCGCGCAAGGACGGCCATCGCTGGCGCGCCCGCGCCTGCGCCATCCTCACCGGCATCGGCACCGTGAAGGCGGACGATCCGCGCCTCACGGTGCGCGAAGTCGAGACGCCGCGCCAGCCGCTGCGCGTGATCGTGGACAGCCGGCTGGGAATATCGCCGAAGGCGAGGGTTCTTGAAGCCGGGGGTGCTTTGATTTTTTGTGCTGTAGATTCAATAAAAGAACTCAATGCGGAAATGCAAAAGCTTCCCAATCCTCAAGGAAAGGTCGAGCTCCCCCTCATGCTCGAAGAACTCGCGCGCCGCGGCGTGAACGAACTGCACGTCGAGGCGGGCTTTCGCCTGAACGGCTCGCTGCTGCGTGAAGGCTGCGTCGACGAATTCCTGATCTACCTGAATCCCAGCCTGCTCGGCGACGAGGCGCAGGGCATGGTTTCCATTTCAGGATTTTCTTCTCTGAATCAAAGAACAAAATTGAGAATAACATCGATGGATCGCATCGGCGACGACATTCGCATCCTCGCGAGGCTCTGATGTTCACCGGCATCGTCCAGGCCATCGGCCGCATCGAAAAGCTGAAACCGCTTCAGGTCGCCACCGGCCGCCTGCCGCTCGCCGACGTGCGTATCGGCGATTCGATTTCCGTGCAAGGCTGCTGCCTGACGGTGGTGAAGAAGGCAAAGGACAGGCTCTGGTTCGACGTCTCGAAGGAATCGCTGTGCGTCACCGCCGGCCTCGACCGGCCGGGCAAGGTGAATCTCGAGAAATCCCTCGGCCTCGGTGACAAGCTCGGCGGTCACCTCGTCACTGGTCACGTCGATGGTGTCGGGGTGGTTTTGAAGCACTTGAATGGATTTCTCCGGGTGAAAGTTCCGAAGGAGCTGTCTCGCTACGTCGCGCGAAAGGGCTCGATCTGCATCGACGGTGTGAGCCTGACGGTGAATCGCGTGAAGGGAAGCTCGTTCGAAGTGAACCTGATCCCACATACCCTGCAGGTCACCACGCTCGGGCGCCTCGCGAGGGGCGACGCCGTCAACCTCGAAATCGATCTCGTGGCGCGTTACGTGGCGCGTTTGCTTGACGTTTAAGGCTACGGTCTTGGTCGACCGGCGTCGTTCAGCTCTTCACCGTAAATCATTCGCGCAACCTTGGCTTCGGCGGCGGCAATCTCGCACTGGCGGCATGGGCGGGAAGTTGAGTAGAGGACGCTGCCCGCAAGACTCGTCCGGCCCAATCGTCGCTGCGCATCGCGAATCGCCTCCCTTTCGGCGTGGGCGGTTGGATCGCCGTGCTTGACCACGCGACTTGGGCCTTCCCCGATGATCGCCCGGTCCGCCACCAAGACGGCGCCGTACGCCTGATCGCCCCACGATTCGGCGAGGCGCTTCATCTACGCAGCGGCCTCAAACCAGCGTCGTTCCGGTTTGGATGATGCATTGGAGCGCTCTGCAGATGAGGTAAGACGCCAAGCCAATACAAGTCCAGCGCCGGCGAGAGCGCGCGCCAGAAGGTTGCGACGAGGACGGTCAGGAGCCGACATTGAGCCCAAGAATAACTGCCAATTCATCCAGGCCGCGTGGGTGAGTCGTGCGCGGGTAGGGTGGCTTGGGCCATGACCAGCGGGGCTCGCGAAACAGGGCGCGCATGGCGTGAATGTCGCAGTGGTAGGGCGGTCCTTCTATTTTGCCTTCGGCGGCGCCGGGCCTGAGCATCTGCACGAAGAGGGTAAACAGCTTTCCTGACGGCGCCAGCCAGCGGTGCAGCTGGTCGGCGTATTCGCGCCACTGGTCCGGATAAAGCGCGCACAGGCAGGTCTGCTCGTAGATGGCGTCGAACGGTTTTTCGGGCTGCCAGGCGAGCGCGTCGGCTTCGACCACGCTTGCCTCGAGGCCTT
Source organism: Betaproteobacteria bacterium (assembly GCA_009693345.1). Classification (GTDB taxonomy): domain Bacteria; phylum Pseudomonadota; class Gammaproteobacteria; order Burkholderiales; family SG8-39; genus RBG-16-66-20. Next base: position 5,537 of record SHXL01000021.1, on the reverse strand, counting down.
CGGCGTCGAGCAGCTTGCGCGTGCGGGCGATGGCTTCGGGCGAGTAATCGAGCGCGGTTACCTCGAATCCCGCCTGCGCCAGCACGGCGACTTCGTAGCCTGAGCCGCAGCCGGGCACCAGGATGCGGCAGGGCTTCAGCGCGCCAGTGGCGAGCCAGATGCCGAGCTGCGGATTGGCAGCGCCGCGATCCCAGGGCGTGTCGCCCTCGGCAAAGCGCTTGTCCCAGAAGTTGCGTGTCGGTCCGGCCATGGTGGTGCCGAAATCTTATATCCTCGGCGCCCGATGTCGCCAATAAGTTTTGACCCAGCCCTCCCCGTAAGCCAGAAGCGCGAGGAGATCGCGCGCGCGGTGGCGAAAAACCCGGTGGTCATCGTCTGTGGCGAGACCGGCTCGGGAAAAACCACGCAGATCCCGAAGATCCTGCTGGAGATGGGGCGAGGCGCCGGGGGCATGATCGGCCATACGCAGCCGCGGCGCATTGCGGCGCGCACGGTGGCGGCGCGCATCGCCGAGGAGCTCAAGGTCGAGCTCGGCGGCCTGGTCGGCTACAAGGTGCGCTTCCATGACCGGGCCGGCACCGGCACGGTGATCAAGCTGATGACCGACGGCATCCTGCTCGCGGAGACGCAGGGCGACCCGCAGCTGCGCGCCTACGACACGATCATCCTCGACGAGGCGCACGAGAGAAGCCTGAATATTGATTTCTTGCTGGGTTATGTAAAAAAATTAATAGAAAAAAGAAGAGATCTGAAAATAGTCGTCACGTCCGCCACCATCGACGCGGAAAAGTTCTCGAAGCATTTCAACGGCGCGCCGGTGATCGAGGTTTCCGGCCGCCTTTACCCGGTGGAAGTGCGTTACCGCCCGGTCGAGGGCGACAAGGAAGACACCACGCGCGACGAGGAAGAGCAGGCGCTGGCCGACGCCGTCGTTGAATTGTGCCGCGGCGGGCAGGGCGATGTGCTGGTGTTCCTGCCGGGCGAGCGCGAGATCCGCAAGGCGGCGGAGGTGCTGGGAAAGGCCATCAAGGGTGTGGAGATCCTGCCGCTGTACTCGCGCCTGTCGAATGCCGAGCAGGACCGAGTCTTCCGGCCGGGCGGCGCCCAGCGCGTGGTGCTCGCGACCAACGTCGCCGAGACCTCGCTCACCGTGCCGCGCATCCGCTATGTGGTGGACACGGGGCTCGCGCGCGTCAAGCGCTACAGCTACCGCAACAAGGTCGAGATGCTGCAGGTCGAGAACATCTCGCAGGCCTCCGCCAGGCAGCGCTCCGGGCGCTGCGGGCGGGTCGCGGACGGCATTTCGGTCCGGCTCTACTCCGAGGAGGACTACAACGCGCGGTCGCCGTTCACCGATCCCGAGGTGCTGCGCTCCTCGCTCGCGGCGGTGATCCTGCGCGCGCTCAGCCTGAACCTGGGCAAGGTCGAGGAATTCCCGTTCCTCGACCCGCCAAGCCCGCGCGCCATCGCCGATGGCTACGCATTGCTGAATGAACTTGGCGCGGTGGATGAGGAAAATGTACTGACGGACACCGGGCGGGAGCTTGCACGGCTGCCGCTCGACCCTCGCGTCGGCCGCATGCTGGTGGCGGCGCGCGGGGAAGGATGCCTGGAGCAGATGCTGGTGGTTGCGGCCGCGCTTTCGGTGCGGGACCCGCGCGACCGCCCGCTCGAGGCGGCGGCGGCGGCCGACGAGCGCCACGCGAAATTCGCCGACGAGCGCTCGGATTTTCTCGGCTATCTCAAACTCTGGAAGGCGTTCGGCCAGGGCGCCTCGCCGTCGCGCAAGCAGTGCAGGGAGAATTTCGTGTCCTACGTGCGGTTGCGCGAGTGGCGCGACATTCATTCGCAGTTGCGCCAGTCGGTGGAAGAACTCGACTGGAAGCTGTCGAGCGCCAACCTCGAGAAACCCGAGGGGGTGCGGGCGATACACCGGGCGCTGCTTTGCGGGCTGCTTGGCAACATTGGACTGAAAGACGACCAGGACAACAACTACACCGGCGCGCGCGGCATCAAGTTCTGGGTGCATCCGGGCTCGGGCACGAAGAAGCCCGGCAAGTGGATCATGGCCGCGGAGCTGGTCGAAACCACCCGGCTCTTCGCGCGCAACGTGGCGAGCGTGGATCCGCGCTGGATGGAGGAACTGGGCGCCCACCTGCTCAGGCGCCACCGCGAGCGGCCGCACTGGGAGAAGACGCGCGCCCAGGTGGTCGCGGTCGAGCGCGGCACGCTCTACGGCCTGCCGGTGTACGCCGACCGGCGCGTGCACTACGGCCCGGTCGACCCGAAGTTGTCGCGCGAGATCTTCCTGCGCTCCGCGCTGGTGGAGGGCGAATTCGAGACGCGCGCGCCCTTCTTCGCGCACAACCAGCGGCTGCTGAAGGAAATCGAGCGCCTCGAGCACAAGTCGCGCCGGCCGGACATCCTGGTGGACGACGAGCTGATTTACGCGTTCTACGATGCCCGGGTGCCCGAGGGCATCACCAACGGCGCCGACTTCGAGAAATGGCGCAGGGAAGCCGAGCGTGCCCAGCCCGGCCTGCTGCAGCTGCGGCGTGAGGACCTGATGCGCCACGAGGCCGCGGGCATCACCACCGAAAATTTCCCCCACGAGCTCCAGCTTGGCCTGAACCGCTTCGCGCTCGAATATCACTTCGAACCGCGCTCGCCCAGGGATGGCGTGACGATGACGGTCCCGGTCGCTCTGCTCAACCAGGTGCCGGCGGCGCGCTGCGAATGGCTGGTGCCGGGCCTGCTGAAGGAAAAGGTCCAGGCGTACGCCAAGGGCATGCCGCAGCGCCTGCGCCACAAGCTCGGCCCGCTGGCTGAATTCGCGCAGGCGTTCGCGGCTGCCGTGCCCCCCTCGGATGCGCCGCTCGCTGCGTCGCTGGCGCGCTACATCCGCGCGGAGCTGGGCCTGGAAGTGCCCGCCGATGCTTTCCGGCCGGATTCGGCGCCGCCGCACCTGCAGATGAATTTTCGCGTAATGGAAGCAGATGGCCGCCAGCTCGCGATGGGCAGGAATGTCGCCGAATTGAAGGGGCAATTCAGTTCTCGCATACAGGAAAGTCTTTCACAGGAAACATCGAAAAGCGAAGACAAGAAATTCACCGTCTGGAATTTCGGCGACCTCGAAGAGATGATGGAGATCCGCCGCGGCGGGCAGACGCTCATCGGCTATCCGGCACTGCAGGATGCGCAGGGCGACGAAAATGCGGGCGTCACCCTGCAGGTGTTCGATTCGCCGGAGCGCGCGCGCGAAGTGCACCGCGCCGGCGTACTGTGCCTGCTCGCGATTGCTTTTCGCGACCGCTTGCGCGACATCGAGAAGGCCCTCGCGAAAGACATAGCGCTCGCCGCGCTGAAGGACGACATCGTGTCGGCGGCGCTGGAGCGGACCTTTCTCGCCGAGTCGCTGCCGATGCGGCAGGCCGAGTTCGCGCAACGCGTGCAGGAAGGCCGCAACCGGCTGACCCTGATCGCGCAGGAAATGCAGCGCATTGCCGCGAGGGTGCAGGCCGAGCGCGCCCAGGTGCTCAAGCGCATTGCCGCGACGCAGAAAGCCTATCCGCAGGCGGCCGAAGCCGTGAAACAGCAGGTCGAACGCCTGCTGCAGCCCGGTTTCCTCGCGCGCATCCCGTGGCCGCGCCTGCAGCACTTCCCCCGCTACCTGAAAGCCGCCGCGCTCAGGCTGGACAAGCTGCGCGCGCCGACGGGAACAGGCGCCTCGCGCGACGCCGAGCGCGCAGCAGAACTCGCGCCGCTGGAGCAGGCCTGGCAGCGCGAGCGGATTTCGCGCGCGAAGCTGGGCGGCACCGTGCGCACCGGCGCCGAGCTGGAGCAGTTCGGCTGGCTGCTGGAAGAGCTGCGGGTTTCGCTTTTCGCGCAGGAACTGAAAACGCCGGTGCCAGTCTCGGTCAAGCGCCTGGCAAAGCTGTGGCAAAGTATGCGCCAATGAGCCCGGTCGTTCGTTCCCTCTTTTTCGCCTTCGCGAGCCTGCTGCATCCGCGCATGCTCTGGCTGATGATCTGGCCGATGCTCATCGCGCTTGCAATCTGGGGCGCGGTGCTGCTGTTCACCGGCGCGCAGGTTGTGGCGATGCTGGCGGGTTGGATGCAGCAATGGATGGAAGGCGGCACGCTCTTCATCCGCTGGGACTTCAGCAACGCAATCGCGATTGCCGCAAAAATTCTGGTCTTCCTCGCCTTCATACCGCTGGTCTGGCTGACGGCGCTGCTCATCCTGAGCGTGTTCGGCATGCAGGCGATGGTCGAGCACATCGCATCGCGGCGCTTTCCGCAATTGGCGCGCAGGCGGGGCGGCAGCTTTGCCGGGAGCCTGGCCAACAGCGTGGTCGCGCTCCTTGGCCTGGTTCTGCTCGGCCTGGTTTCGATCCCCTTCTGGCTGGTGCCGCCGTTGTGGCCGATCATCCCGGTATTGATCATGGGCTGGGTGAACCAGAGAGTGCTGCGCTACGATGCGCTCGCGGAACATGCCACCGCCGGCGAGATGCGGGAAATCTTCTCCGCGAGGCGCAAGACGCTCTACCTGCTTGGCGCGGTACTCGCGCTCCTTGCCTACGTGCCGCTGGTCGGCTTTCTCGCGCCGATGCTGCTCGGGCTCGCCTTCATTCATTTCCTGCTTGGCGAGCTGGAGGCCTTGAGGCAGGCGCCGATCGAAGGCGAGGCCGTTCGCTTATAGTTTTTTTACAGGTAACTGAAGGCCCTGGATGGCAGCGACGAGCTTTTCCAGCGCTGCGGGGCGGTGGAAGCCGCGGCGCGAGGCGAGCGCGACGCGCCGCACCGGGCAGGGACTGGAAAATTCGATCGTTTTCACCAGCGCATTGGCGTGGCGCGATGTGAGCGCTGTTGCCGGCAGCACGCTGATGCCCAGGCCGGAGGCCACCATGCTGCGCAAGGTCTCCAGAGAATTGCCCTGGCGCCCGGCCTCCGGCGGGCGGGAAAATTCGTGGCAGGCGTCCAGCACCTGGTCGCGGAAGCAGTGGCCCACCGGCAGCAGCAGCAGTTCGCCTGCGTCGAGTTCTTCCACCGCGATCGCTTTCTTGCGTGCCAGCGCATGCTTCGCGGGCGCAATGACGCGGAAGATCTCCTCGTACAGGGGCACCGTTTCGATCCCCGGGCCTTCGTAGGGCAGCGCGAGGATCACTGCTTCGAGTTCGCCCGCCTTGAGCATGCGGTCAAGCGTCGCGGTGGTGTTCTCTTCCACATCGAGCGGCATGTCGGGCGCACTGCGGCGCAGGGCGCTGACCAGGTCCGGCAGAAGGTAGGGGGCGATGGTGTGGATGATCCCGAGGCGCAGCACGCCCTTGAGCGGGTCGCGACCCTGGTGCGCGACAGTCTTGACGCGCTCGGCCTCTTCCAGCGCGCGGCGCGCCTGCGCCACGATCTGCTGGCCCGCGTCGGTGAGGAACACGCCGCGCTTGCCGCGCTCGAAAAGCTGCACGCCCAGTTCTTCCTCCAGGTTCTTGACGGAGGCGGACAGGCTTGGCTGGCTCACGAAGCAGCGCTCGGCGGCGC
>SHXL01000020.1 GCA_009693345.1 Betaproteobacteria bacterium | reverse complement strand
TGGGGGCTGTGGCTTGCGAAACGGCAGGCAGCCGCCGTAAAAGGGGGGCCGGTCGAACAAGCAGGGAATTCTTGACCGTCATCAAGGGCGAACACGCCACGCGGCGATCAGAATCCCGGTTCCCGATAGGAGGAGCGATTATGCGAAATCTGTTCGAACGTGTTGCAGGATCGATGGTGGCCATGACGGCTATGGCGGCGCTGCCGCAAGCGGTTCTTGCCCAGGCTTGGGAGCCCACCAAGACGGTCGAGTTCATCGTGCCGGCGGGCACTGGCGGCGGCGCCGACCAGATGGCGCGCATCGTGCAGTCCATCATTGCCAAGCACAATCTGATGAAGCAGTCGATGGTGGTGGTCAACAAGGCGGGCGGCGCGGGGTCGGAGGGCTTCCTCGACGTGAAGGGCGCCAAGGGCGATCCGCACAAGATCATCATCACGCTGTCGAACCTGTTCACCACGCCGCTGGCGCAGGACACGCCGTTCAACTGGCGCGACTTGACGCCGGTGCAGATGCTGGCGCTCGATCAGTTCGTCCTCTGGGTGAACGCGGAGACGCCTTACAAGACCTCAAAGGAATATCTGGCTGCTGCCAAGGCGCGTTCGGGGGAGCCCGCGAAGCGCATGAAGATGGGCGGCACCGGCGCCAAGCAGGAAGACCAGATCATCACCGTGGCGATCGAGCAGCGCACCGATACGAAGTTCATCTACATTCCCTACAAGGGCGGCGGCGAAGTGGCCGTGCAGTTGGTCGGCAAGCATGTGGATTCGACGGTCAACAATCCGATCGAAGCGGTGGCGCAGTGGCGCGGCGGCAAACTGCGACCGTTGTGCGTGTTCGATCCGAAGCGCATGCCCTACACGGCGAAGGTGACCGACAAGATGGCCTGGTCCGACATTCCGACCTGCAAGGAGCAGGGCCTGGACGTCGACTACCTGATGCTGCGCGGCATCTTCATGGCCGGCGGCGTTACGCCCGACCAGGTCAATTACTACCTCGGCGTGTTCAAGAAGGTGATGGAGACGCCGGAGTGGAAAACGTTCATGGAACAGGGCGCGTTCAACCAGACCACGCTCAAGGGCAAGGACTATGCCGACTGGGTCGCGCGCGAAGAGGCACGCCACATCGCGTTGATGAAGACCGCGGGTTTCATGGCCGGCAAGAAGTAACCGCGGTCAAGGAGGGGGCATGGAGGGCCAGCAGGAAGGCCGGGCCGCGTTTCGCCAGAAAAGCGCCGAGATCGTTGTCGCGGCGCTGTTTTTTCTGGCAGGCGCCATCGTCGTCTACGACAGCCTGCGCCTTGGCGCGAAATGGGCCGAGGACGGCCCGGAGGCAGGGTACTTTCCCTTCATTATTGGCCTGATCATGTGCATCGCGTCGGCAATCAACCTCGTCGCCGTGTTCGCCTGGGCGCGCGACATGGGGCGTGCGTTCGTCGAGGTGGGACAGCTAAAGATGGTGCTGGCGGTGCTTGTGCCGACGTCGATTTATGTCGGGCTGATCGGCTGGCTGGGCATCTATGTTGCGTCGATCCTGTTCATCGCATTTTTCATGCGCTGGCTCGGCAAGTACGCTTGGTGGAAGCTGGCCGCGGTGAGTATCGGCAACAGCGTGTTCTTCTTCGTCATTTTCGAAGTGTGGTTCAAGATTCCATTGCCAAAGGGGCCGCTTGAGGCCCTGTTGCGATTGAACTGAGATGGAGGAAATCCAGTCGCTGATGCACGGTTTCGCGATCGCCCTGTCGATGAAGAACATCGTGCTGATGTTCGCCGGGGTGATTCTCGGCGTGATCATCGGCGTGCTTCCCGGCCTTGGCGGGGCCAACGGCGTGGCGATCCTGCTGCCGCTCACATTCAGCATGGCACAACTGCCGGGAGGAACCACCTCGGCAATCATCCTGCTGTCGTGCATCTACTGGGGCGCGCTCTTCGGCGGCGCGATCACTTCGATCCTGTTCAACATCCCGGGCGAGCCCTGGTCGGTCGCGACCACGTTCGACGGCTATCCCCTGGCGCAGAAGGGGCGGGCCGGGGCGGCGCTCACGGCGGCTTTCACCTCGTCGTTCGTCGGCGCGCTGGTGGCGGTGATTCTCATCACCTTCCTCTCCCCGGTGGTGGCCCGATTCGCGCTCGAATTCGGCCCGCCCGAATTTTTCGCCGTCTATCTGCTCACCTTCTGCGCCTTCATCGGCATGTCAAAGGAGCCGCCGTTCAAGACCCTCGCCACGATGATGCTCGGCTTCGCGCTCGCGGCGGTCGGCACCGATCCGGTGACAGGCGCGTTGCGCCTGACATTCGGCTCGACGCACCTGCTGACCGGATTCGACTTCCTGATCGCGGTCATCGGCCTGTTCGGCATCGGCGAAATACTGCTGACTCTGGAGGAAGGGCTTGCGTTCAAGGGCGCCAGCGCCAAGCTGAACATGAAGGTGGTGGTCGAGACCTGGAAGGAACTGCCGAAATACTGGCTTACCTCGATCCGGTCTTCCGTGGTGGGTTGCTTCATGGGCATCGTGCCGGGCGGCGCGACCCCCGCGTCGTTCATGAGCTACGGCGTGGCGCGCCGCTTCTCGAAGGACGGCGACAAATTCGGTACCGGCATGGTCGAGGGCGTGGTCGCACCGGAAACCGCGGCGCATGCCGCGGGTACTTCGGCGCTGCTACCCATGCTCACGCTCGGCGTTCCAGGATCGCCGACCGCGGCGGTACTGCTCGGCGGACTGCTCATCTGGGGCCTGCAGCCCGGCCCGTTGCTGTTCGTCGAGCAGAAGGATTTCGTCTGGGGCTTGATCGCGAGCATGTATCTGGGGAACATCGTCGGCCTGATCGTCGTGCTGACCTGCGTGCCCCTTTTCGCCGCCATCCTGCGCGTGCCGTTCTCGGTGATCGCGCCGATCATCATCGTGATCTGCGCGATCGGCGCCTACACCGTGCACAACTCGATGTTCGATGTCTGGATGATGGTGGTCTTTGGCGTCGCGGGTTATGTGTTCAAGAAGCTGCAGTACCCGCTCGCGCCGCTGGTGCTTGCCATCGTGCTCGGCGATCGTGCCGAGGCCGCGTTCCGCCAGGCAATGCTCGCGTCGCAGGGCGATATGGCGATATTCTTTTCCAACGCCCTGGTCGGCTCGCTAACGGGTCTCGCGCTGTTCCTGCTTTTCTGGCCGCTGCTTTCGCTGGCGCTGGCTAGGCTCCGCCGAGCTTTTGCTTGAGGCGGGAGAGGGTTTCGGGCGTCAGGTTCAGGTAGGCCGCCAGCTCCTTCTTGGGGATTTTCCCCGCGAGTTCGGGGTGCTTGCGACGGAAGCGCAACAGCCGCCCGGGCGCATCGAGCAGATGCAGCGTGATGGTGTGCGTCATCACTTCCGACATCAGTTTCATCACTTCGTACTCGAAGCGCGACATGACCTCAGGGTGGTGTTCGATGAAATCGACCCATTGAGGCATCGGCAGCTCGGCGGTGCGCGCGCCGGTGACCGCGACAATCGAATAAGGGATCGGCGTACGCAGGCGCCAGGCCGCGTACGAGGTGTCCATCTCGGATTCGGCCGCGAAGCGCAGGATCATCTCGTGACCCTCGGGATTGGAAACCACGCGCTTGACCATCCCGTCGAGGATGAAGAACTGCAGCATTTCCTCGTCCCCCTGGCGGGCGAGGCGGTCACCCTTGCGATACTCCCCGACGGTCAGCAGGGGCTCCAATACCTCCCACTGCGCCGGCTGCAGATCTTTCAGCAGCAGGTTTTCCCGCAGCTGCAGCCGCAGGGTATTGCGTTGGGGGTGGTTGGCGATGACAGTCATGGGGAACCGTTGATTAGACTGAAAAAGCTTGACCGCAGTCAAGGTTGGCGTGGGGCCTGGATCACTATCATTTTCGCCTCATTCCGGGAGGGGGCCTCATGGGCACCGTCGAACCTCAAGTCGCAACGACCAACACGACCGATGCACAATCCCAAGTGACCGACGGTTTCCAGCTGGTCATCGATGCGCTCAAGCTGAACGGCGTCGACACCATCTACGGCCTGCCGGGCATCCCGATCACCGACCTGACGCGCCGGGCGCAGGCCGCGGGCCTGCGAGTGCTCTCGTTCCGCCACGAGCAGAACGCCGGTTATGCCGCGTCGATTGCCGGCTTCCTGACTCAAAAGCCGGGCATCTGCCTCACGGTATCTGCGCCGGGCTTCCTGAACGGCCTGAACGCGCTCGCCCATGCCACCGTCAACTGCTTCCCGATGATCCTGATTAGCGGTTCGAGCGAACGCGAAATCGTCGACCTGCAGCAGGGCGACTACGAGGAGATGGACCAGCTCGCCATCGCCAAGCCCGTCGCCAAGGCCGCCTTCCGCGTGCTGCAAGCCGAGGACATCGGCGTTGGCATCGCGCGCGCCATTCGCGCCGCCGTCTCCGGCCGCCCAGGCGGCGTCTACCTCGACCTGCCGGCGAAGCTGTTCGCGCAAAGTATCGACGCCGAAGCCGGTCGCAAGACGCTCATCAAGGTTGTGGACGCCGCGCCGCGGCAATTACCGGCGCCGGACGCGGTCAAGCGCGCGCTCGATTTGCTCAAGAGCGCGAAGAAGCCGCTGATCGTCCTTGGCAAGGGCGCGGCCTACGCGCAGGCCGATGCCGATATCCGATCGCTGATCGAGAAGACCGGAATTCCGTACCTGCCGATGTCGATGGCCAAGGGCCTGCTGCCCGACACGCACGAGCAGTGCGCGTCGGCTGCGCGCTCCTTCGTGCTGCCCGAGGCCGACGTGGTAATGCTGATCGGCGCGCGACTGAACTGGCTGCTCTCGCACGGAAAGGGCAAGACCTGGGGCGGCAGGGCGCACAAGGACTGGGGCGGCCAGAAGTTTGTCCAGGTCGACATCTCCCCGCAGGAAGCGGACAGCAACGTGCGCATCGACGCGCCGGTGGTGGGTGATATCGGCTCTTGTATTTCTTCTTTTTTGAATGAAATCAAATCAGGTTGGGCAAAGCCGCCGACCGAGTGGTTGAACGCGGTCAACGATAAGAAGACCACCAACGTTGCCAAGATGGCCGAGACACTGGCGAAGAACCCGTTGCCGATGAATTTCCACAGCGCGCTGAACGTCGTTCGCGACATTGTCAAGGCGCACCCCGATGCGATGCTGGTCAACGAGGGCGCCAACGCGCTCGATTTCACACGCAGCATCGTGGACATGTACAAGCCGCGCAAGCGCATCGACGTCGGCACCTGGGGCATCATGGGCGTCGGCATGGGTTACTGCGTCGCCGCCGCCGTGGTCACCAAGCAGCAGGTGATTGCGGTCGAGGGCGACAGCGCCTTCGGCTTCTCCGGCATGGAAGTCGAGACCATCTGCCGCTACAATCTGCCGGTCTGCATCGTGATCATGAACAACAACGGCGTCTACAAGGGCACCGACGTCAACCCGACCGGCGGCCCCGACGTCGCGCCTACGGTATTCGTGAAGGGCGCGCGCTACGACAAACTGATCGAGGCATTCGGCGGCGTGGGCGTGAACGCCACCACGCCGGCGGAACTGCGAAAGGGGATGGAAGACGCCATCCGGTCGCGCAAGCCGACGCTCATCAACGCCGTGATCGACGAGACCGCGGGAACCGAGAGCGGCCGGATCACCAGTCTCAACCCAACCGCAAAGAAAAAATAGTCATGGAAGCACTCAAGGGAGTACGCATCCTCGACATGACGCACGTGCAGGCGGGCCCGACCTGCTCGCAGCTGCTGGCGTGGATGGGCGCCGACGTGATCAAGTTCGAGAACCCGGTGGGCGACGCGACGCGAGGCCAGCTGCGCGACGTGCCCAAGGCCGACAGCCTTTACTTCACGATGCTCAATTGCAACAAGCGCTCGATCACCGTGAATATGAAGAACGCCGAGGGCAAGCAGGTGTTCGTCGAGCTGCTGAAGAAGTGCGACATCATCATGGAGAACTTCGGTCCCGGCGTGCTCGACCGCTTCGGCTTCACCTGGGAGAAGATCCACGAGATCAACCCGAAGATCGTGATGGGCTCCATCAAGGGCTTCGGCTCCTCGGGCCCGTACGCCGACTTCAAGGCCTACGAAAACGTAGCACAGGCGATGGGCGGCGCGATGAGCACCACCGGGATTCCCGATGGCCCGCCCTTCGTGACCGGCGCGCAGATCGGCGACTCGGGTACCGGTCTGCATCTCGCCATCGGCCTGCTCGCCGCGCTGCGCCAGGCGGAGAAAACCGGACAGGGACAGTACGTCGAGGTAGCAATGATGGACGGCGTGATGAACCTGTGCCGGGTGAAGTTCCGCGACCACCAGCGCCTTACCCGCGGCGACATGCCCGAGTACTCCGTGCCAACCTACAAGGAAATGGGCGACGTGCCGCGCGCCGGCAACGATTCTGGCGGCGGCCAGCTTGGCAATGCCATCCACTGCAAGCCGCACGGCGCCAACGACTGGCTGTATATCGTGGTGCAGGAAGCGGTGTGGGACGCGCTTGCAAAGCGCATCGGCCCCGAGATCCAGATCCCGGACCTCGCGACCGACGCGCGCTTCGCCGCCATCGCCGAGCGGCGCAAGAACCAGCAGTTGATGTGGACGCTGATCAACAAGTTCGCCGAGAAGTACACCAAGCGAGAGCTGATGGCGATTCTCAATCCGCTCGACGTGCCTTGCGGCCCGATCATGAGCACCACCGACCTCGCCACCGACGAGCACGTCCGCGGCCGCGACATGTGGGTTGAGCTCGACCATCCGCAGCGCGGCAAGTGGTGGAACGTCGGCATGCCGATCAAGCTGTCTGCCTCGCCTGCGATGATCAAGCGCTCGCCCACGCTCGGCGAGCACACCGACGAGATTCTCAAGGAAGTGCTCGCGTACGACGACGTCAAGATTGGCTCACTGAAGAGCGCGGGCGCGTTTTCGCTACCGCCGAAAAAGGCTGCCTGATAAAACTCGCCATCGTTGGTCAGCAGGACTTCGGCAAGGCCGTTCTCGATGCTTTTCTCGCGCGCGGCGACCAGGTCGCGGGCGTGTTCTGCGCGCCCGAGAAGCCGGGCGCGAAGCCCGACGTGCTCAAGGTCGCGGCGCAGGAGAAAGGCGTCAAGGTTTTCCAGTTTCCATCGCTGAAAAACGATGACGCGAAGAAAGTGCTAACCGATCTGGATGTGGAAATCGGCGTCATGGCGTTCGTGCTGCAGTTTGCGCCGCAGGATTTCGTCACCATCCCGAAGCACGGCACGATACAGTTCCACCCGTCGCTGCTGCCGAAATACCGCGGCCCGAGCTCAATCAACTGGCCGATTTCGCGCGGCGAGCCGAGGACCGGCCTGACCATCTTCCGCCCGACCGACGGGCTGGACGAGGGCCCCGTGATCCTGCAGAAGGAAACGCGCATCACCCCCGATGACACGCTGGGCACGGTGTACTTCGACCGTCTGTTCCCGATGGGCGTGCAGGCGATGCTGGAAGCCGCAGACCTGGTGGTCGCGGGCAAACATCGTGAGCTGGTGCAGGACGAGTCGCGGGCTAGCTACGAAGGCTGGTTCCGCGAGGTCGAAGCGCGCATCAACTGGGCGAACCATGTCGACGTGGTCTACAACCTGATCCGGGGCTGCAATCCGGCGCCGGGGGCCTGGACGACCCTGAACGGCGTCAAACTGCAGGTGTTTGACTGCAAAAAGGTGCCGGTGCGCACTTTTAGCGCGGTCAAGGGGAAGGTCGGCGAGGTGGTGGAATGCACCCCGGCCGGCTTCCAGGTAACTGCCCAGGGCGGACGCATCGAAGTGCTGCGGGCCAAGCTTGGGGATGGCAAGAAGGTCGCATCGACCGACCTTCTGAGCGCCGGAAGCATCAAGCCCGGGCAACTGCTCGGCTCCTAAGCTCCTGAATTACCCCGAAAGTCCCACTTGTCGATGGGAGGCTGACCTGACCGATCTTTTGTACCAGGGCCATTGTTACTTTACTGTGCACCATCTGCGGTTGCGCGAGCATGAGGGGCCGAGGGCTACAGGCCGCCGGCGCTGGAGTCCGAGGGCGGCAATGAGATGCACGAGGAACTCAAGCTCTGGAACCAGACGCTGCGCGACTACCGCACCGAGCAATGGGACCGGGTGGAGGTGAATATCATGAACCTGCAAAGAATGTATCCGGGCCGCGGGCTGTATGCGCTGTACGCGGACAGGGTCGCCGGTTTTCGCCGCACAGCGCCACCCGCGGGCTGGGATGGCGTCACGGCGTTTGACGAGAAATAGGGCGGGCGAAGATGCGGCTGCGCGTGCTCGGCTGCTCCGGAGGCATCGGCGGGCGTCATCTGCGGACCACTTCGTTCCTCGTCGACAATGACGTGCTGATCGACGCGGGAACCGGCGTTGGCGACCTTTCGCTCGCCGAGCTCACCCAGATCGACCATGTTTTCGTCACGCACTCGCACCTCGACCACGTCACCTCGATACCTTTCCTGGTGGACACTGTCGGTGGCATGCGCGACCACCCCCTCACCGTGTACGCGACTGGGTCTACGATCGAGATCCTGAAGAATCACCTGTTCAATTGGGCGATCTGGCCGGATTTCAGCGAAATTCCTACCCCGGAGGCCCCATTCCTGCGCTACGAGGAGGTCGAGCTCGGGCGCCCGGTGACCCTCATGGGACGCAAGTTCACCGCACTGCCGGCGATCCACGCCGTGCCTGCCGTTGGTTACCATCTCGACTCCGGTCAAGGGAGCCTGGTGTTCAGCGGGGACACGGGGCCGAATGACGAATTCTGGAAGATCGTCAATCAGATCGCGAACCTCAAGGTGCTGATCATCGAGACCGCCTTCTCGAACAAGGAAAGGTACCTCGCTGAAATCTCCAGACACCTGTGTCCGTCGATGCTTGCCGACGAGCTGGCCAAGTTCGAGCGCCGCGCCGAGATCTGGATCACCCACCTTAAGCCCGGCGAAGTCGAATTGATCATGGAAGAGATCGAGGCAAGTATCGGCAGCTTGCGGCCGCGGATGCTGCAGAACGACCAACTATTCGAGTTCTGATTCCATGACGACGACAGCGGATCCGGACGCGCGGCGAGCGAGCCCCGAGCAGCTTTCGGTCTTGAATCCGCTCGGCGCCCTGTCGCCCAGTCGGCTGCGCGAGCTGGCCGATATCACGGTGCTCGAGCGCGCCGCGCGCGGCAGCGACCCGCTGGCCGCGCATAAGGGTACCGGCCATTCGGTATTCCTGCTGCGTGGCGAGCTTTTCCTCATGTACGAAGGCGGTGGCACCCTTGTGGTGGTCGGCGGCATGGGCGACGGGCGCCATCCGCTGAATCGAGGCGGCGCGCGGCGATTTCCGCTTGTCCTCCAACGTCAACGTCGTGGGCTGGATCCGGGCAGAACGGATTTCGAGCCTGGTCCTTTTCTCCTTCTTTTCTCCTTCCGCACGCTACTGAGTCACTTCCTCAGCTTGCCCCAGAGCTCGTCCAGCCGGTTGTAGCGCCCGCAACCGTTCGAGTAGAACTTGTAACGCACCGGGTTCTTCTTGTAGTAGTCCTGGTGGTAGTCCTCGGCGGGCCAGAATTGTGTGGCCTTCACGATCGGCGTGACGATCGGTTGCTTGAATTCCTTGAGTTTCTCGTACTTCGCCTTCGAGGCCTCGGCGAGGCGCTTCTGTTCCTCGTCGTGCCAGTAGATGCCGGGGCGGTACTGCGTGCCGCTGTCGCAGAATTGCCGATCGACGGTGGTCGGGTCGTGGTTCAGCCAGAACGCATCGAGCAGCTTCTCGTAACTGACCTTGGCAGGATCGAATTTCACCTCCACGGCTTCGGTGTGGCCGGTGGTGCCGGAAGAGACCATCTCGTAGCTCGGGCTCTTGGTGCGGCCGTCGGTGTAACCGGATACGGCCGACACCACGCCGGGCACCTTTTCCATCGCTTCCTCCAGACACCAGAAGCAGCCGCCGGCGAAGGTTGCGGTGGACAGGGTCTGCGCTTTGGGCGCCATCGGCATCAAAAGCGCGAGCGCGAAAAGCAGTTTTTTCATGACTTCAACTCCTTTGGGACAGCGTCGATGAACGATTTGTCGTTAGCCGGAGGAAAGCCTTACATTTGTCAACGAGTCCTCGACGCGCCGCGTTGTTTCCGTCCATGTGCAGAGTGCGCTTCGCCAGACAGGTCATTATTGCAGACCATGCCAGAAAACGGATGAGTGAACGCGGCATCGACGATGCAATGCTTTTGGTGCTTGTCGAAACAGGTGATCTGAAGCGAATGGAAGGCGAGCACTTGTTCATCTTCAAGCACTTCTCGGTTCGCCATGATAATCTGGTATGCGCGGCTGCGGTTTAGGAAGATCACCTGGTGATCAAGACCATCATGGTCGGCTGGTCGTTGCGGGAATCGATATGAGAATCGAGTACAACGAGAAAGACGACATTCTCTATATCCGGTTCTCCGACGAACCGGTGACTCGAGACGAGTCGCTGAACTGGCACGTCCACATCGGTTACTCGGTGGAAGGTATTCGGGAAATCTCGATTCTCGAGGCCAAGAAGCGCGGCTATCTTCCGCTCAAGATCGACGACGTTCTGAAAAACGCGGCTTGAGCCGCAGCGGGCGGCTTTACGGCCTGACCTGCAGCTTCGACAGCTGTCTCCCGGCAAGGTCGAAATTCGATGGTGCGAGCCAGCGGTCGTATTCCCGCCTGAATCTCGGCCATTCCGAGTCGAGCATCGAAAACCAGGCGGTATCGCGGTTCGCGCCCTTGGCCCACATGTGCTGGCGGAACAGGCCCTCGTAGCTGAAACCGAAGCGCCGCGCCGCGGTTTTCGAGGGTTCGTTGCGGTCGTTGCACTTCCATTCGAAGCGCCGGTAGCCGAGGTCCTCGAACACGTGGCGCGCGGCGAGGTAGAGCGCTTCGGTGGCGACGCGCGTGCGCGCGATGGCGGGCCCCCACAGGATATTACCGATCTCGATCGCGCCGTGCTCGGGCGTGATGCGCATCAGCGCCTGCCGGCCGGCGGCGCGGTCGGAGGCCTTGTCGATGACGGCGCTGAACAACGGATCATCGCCGGCAGTTGCCTTCGCGATCCAGGCGAGCATGTCCGCGGGCGCTGCGGGCGGGAGATCGAACAGGTAGGCGAAGCGCGCCCCGGCATCCGGGCCGCTCGATGCTTCGTAGAGCGCTGGCGCGTGCGCCGACGCGAGCGGCTCGAGGCGCGCGTAGCGCCCGTCGAGCACGGCTCGCGCGGGCCTTGGGCGGGGCAGGCCGGCCTGCACGGTCGCGAGGCGCCCGGCTACTCGATCTTGGAGTTGGCGCGCAGATCGCGGATATAGCCGTCGATCTTCTGGCCGACGAGGCGTTGCTGGATCTGCTGTTTTACCTGCGCCAGCGGCGGGAAATTGACCGGCCGCACGTCGTCGAGCTGGATGACGTGAAAGCCGAAGCGGCTGCGCACCGGCGCCTCGGTCATTTCCCCTTTTTCCAGTTTCAGCATCGCGTCGGCGAAGGCCTTGTCGAAATTTCTGGGCACGTTCCAGTCGAGGTCGCCGCCCCTGGGACGCGTGCCTTCGTCCAGCGAGCGCTTCTGCGAGATGTCGTCGAACTTGCCGCCCTTCTTGAGGTCGGCGAGCACGCTCTTGGCATCGTCCTCGGTCGCGACCAGGATGTGCCGCGCCTTGAATTCCCTGTCGCCGGTCTGGGACCTGGCGCGGTCGTATTCCTTCTGGATGTCGGCGTCGCTAACCGGGTTCACGCGGAGGTGCTCGGTGACCACCGCATTGGCGATCACTTCCTGGCGCGTGATGTCCAGCTGCTGCAATACCTCGGCTTTCTTGGCGATGCCGCTGCGGTTCGCCTCCTGGATCAGCAGTTCGTTGTTGATGAGCGCCTCGCGCACCTGGGCGCGCAGTGGCTCTCTGTCGGAGGCGCCGCGCGCCACTTGCTGCTGCAGCACGACCTCGAGCCGTTGCCGCGGGATCTGGACGCCGTTCACCGTGGCGAGCGGTCCGGTGGCGGCGGGTTTGGCAGGGGCCTTGGCGGGTTCCTTGGTCGGCAGCTGCGCAAAAGCCAAGCATGGCAGTAGCAGCGCCAGGGCAATTACTTGTCTTTTCATTCGCTTTCTTTCGGTATCAAGGCGTAATTATGCGTCAATTTCTCCGGGCGCTTTTGCGCTGATGGAGAGCGCGTGGATCGGATTTTGCATCAGCTCTCCGAGCGCCTCGTAAATCATCCGGTGCCGTGCGATCGTTGATTTGCCGGTGAACGCGGCTGACACGATCGTCAGCTTCCAGTGCGTATTGCCGCCGGGCGCGGCGCCGGCGTGGCCGGCGTGCTTCGCGCTTTCGTCCAGCAGTTCCAGCCGCGAGGGCGAGAGCGCGCCCAGGCGCTCCCTGATGTCGTCCGCCACCGTCATTGCGTGCCTGCCATCACGGCTTGTCTTCCTCCAGGTGGCGGGCGAGAAACATCGCCTGCGCGACGACAAACAGCAGCATCAACCCGGTGCCGCCGAAGAGTTTGAAATTGACCCACTGGTCGGTGGAGAAATTGAAAGCGACAAGCAGGTTCGCGGCGCCCATGAATGCGAAGAACGCCACCCAGCTCCAGTTCAGATTGCGCCAGACCTTGTCGGGCAATCGCATCTGCGCGCCGAGCATGCTGCGGATCAGGTTCCTGCGCAGCAGTTGCGCGGATGCGAGCGCGATGCCGAAAATCCAGTAGAGCACCGTGGGCTTCCACTTGATGAAGGTTTCGTCGCGCAGCACCAGCGTCGCGCCGCCGAACACCACGATGATTCCCAGGCTTACCCACAACATGGTGTCGATTTTTTTCCGCAGCAGGGCGAGCAGGCCGATCTGCAGGAACGTGGCGCCGATCGCCACCGCGGTGGCGACGTAGATATCCGCCATCTTGAAGGCGGCGAAGAAGAGCAGGACCGGAAAGAGGTCGAAAAGAAACTTCATTCTGGGCTTATTATTACCCAAGCTGCGGGAGTATTATTCAAGGGTCCGGGAGGGAGTGACATTGCGCCGCAGGGGATGGATACTTGGATTGGTGGTGGCGGTCCTGATCGCGGCGCCGGCGGCGCGCGCGCAGGAATCGCTGCGCGAGCCGAATCCGCCCGCCGACTCGACATTTCCCGAGCGTCTCATCGAGGACATCCGCGGCTTGTTCCGGTCCATATTCGGCGGCGGCGAAACGCCGGCGCCGCAGCCGGCTCCGCCTGAAGCGCAGCCCGCGCCGAAACCGTCGCCGCAATCCTTGCCGTCCCCGCCCGCGGAAGCGAATCAAGAGCGGCAGGCGGCGAAGCCGGCCGCCGCTGCCGGAGCGCAGCCGCAACCCGTCGAGGCGAGCCCGAGCGCCGCCGCGGTGCCGCTCAGCCTGCACTCCGCAATAGCGAAAGGCGACTACGCCAACGCGCTCAAGATGATCGAGCAGGGCACCGACATCGAGGCCAAGGACCCGGGCGCGGGCGCATCGCCGCTGCACTACGCGGTGATGAAAGGCGAAATGCTGCTCGTCGGGCTGCTGCTGCAGCGCGGCGCCGACGTCAACAGCCGCACCAAGAGCGGCACCTCACCGCTGCATACGGCGGTGCTCTACGGCCGGCGCGAAGTCGCCGAGTACCTGCTAAACAAGGGTGCGGACGTGAACGCCAAGAGCGCCAGCGGCGCGACGCCGCTCAGCCTCGCGCGGGCCGCGAATTTCGATCGCATCTCGAAAATGCTGCACGACCGGGGCGCGCACTAGCCGTGCCTGTATCCCGGCTGGCCCGCTACTCCCGGGAGCGGTCCCACAGGTTAGGCACCATCGCATTGTGGTAGCCGGAGACGAATTCCTTCGGTTTGCCGGTCGCGGGATCGAAGACGTGGCGCCGCACCGCGCCGATGTTGGCGCCGTAGACGTGGATGCTGACCGCGATCTCCCGTCCGACGTTCGACACGACGTGGATGTCGCCGATGCGGGGTGAGACGCGGTCGACTTCTCCGGGTTTTGATTCGTGTGAATTTATTTTCCTGATTGAAGAAGAAAACTCCTCACACAGTTCCACGCCGCGCATCACGCCCACCAGGCCCCAGACCGTGTGGTCGTGAATCGGCGTGCGGTGCCCGGGCATCCACACGAAGCTCACCACCGAAAAACGCTCCAGCGGATCGCAGTAAAGAAGGTACTGGCGATAGGACTCCGGCGAGGAAGCGGCGAATTCCTCCGGCAGCCAGTCGTCCTGCGTCACGAGGGTGCGCAGCAGCCCTGCGCCCTCGTCCAGCATGCGCGGTTCATTGGCGCCGTGGCGCCCGACGAGATGCGTCATGTCGCGCACGTACTCCCGCAGGCGGCGGATGTTCGCCACCTTAGTGGAGCTTCACGTACTCGTAGTCGACCGGCAAGTTGTTGATGCCGCGCTCCGGCGGCGCCACCCAGCCGGCGATCTTGCCCGGCTCGGCGACCCGCTGCATGAGCGATTTCACGAATGAACGGTCTTGATCCGTCGGAATCCAGTCAGCCAGGTTTTTTTCATACTTTTCTTTTTCGATGATATTTCCTTGCGGATCGACCGGCTGGCCCGCCCAGATGCCGATCGAGCGGCGGAAGCGGGCCGAAGGCAGCCTGAGCGCCAGCGCGCCGTGGCCGGCGCGCTCGATGGCGCGGTTCCAGCGCCGCAGGCCGATGTCGCAGTCCTTGAGATAGGACTCGCGCATGACGTCGTTTAGCGCATTCAATGTAGGGACTTCTTGTTCGCCTTCAGGAGTGAAGAGCTTGATGGAAGAACCCCGCAAAACATGATCCTCATACTGCCCTTCATCGGGCCTGCCCTTGAGCCCGTTGGCGAAATTCGCTGCCGAATTGGACGAGATCTCGTTGCCGAACAGGTCGAGCGACGAGGAGCACCAGAAATTGAGGTATTTCTGCAGCAGCCCCAGGTCCACCGCGCCCTGCGCGCGGATGCGCGCCGGGTCATCGGTGCCGAGTTCCTTCATCACTTCCAGGGTGCGCTTCACCACGCGGCCGATGCCGGTCTCGCCGACGAACATGTGGTGCGCCTCTTCGGTGAGCATGAAGCGGCAGGTGCGCGAGAGCGGATCGAAGCCGGACTCGGCGAGGCTCTTCAGCTGGTACTTGCCGTCGCGGTCGGTGAAATAGGTGAAGCAGTAGAACGACAGCCAATCGGAGATCGGCTCGTTGAACGTGGTGAGGATCCTCGGCTTGTCGGCGTCTCCCGAATGGCGCTGCAGGAGTTCCTCGGCTTCTTCGCGGCCGTCGCGGCCGAAGTGGGCGTGCAGCAGGTACACCATCGCCCAGAGGTGGCGGCCTTCCTCGACGTTGACCTGGAACAGGTTGCGCAGATCGTAGAGCGAAGGGCAGGTGTGGCCCAGCAGGCGCTGTTGCTCCACCGAGGCGGGCTCGGTGTCGCCCTGCGTGACGATCAGCCGTCGCAGCGTCGAGCGGTATTCACCCGGAATCTGCTGCCAGGCCGGCTGGCCCATGGCGTCGCCGAAACCGATCTTCCGGTCCGCGACCGGATCGGCGAGGAAGATGCCCCAGCGGTAGTCCGGCATCTTTACCGCGCCGTACTGCCCCCAGCCCTCCGCATCCACCGACACGGCGGTGCGCAGGTAGACGTCGGCGCCCTGGAAATCGGCCGGACCCATGCCGCGCCACCAGTCGATGAACTTCGGCTGCCAGTGCTCGAGCGCGCGCTGCAGCGTCCGGTCGGTCGCCAGGTCGACGTTGTTCGGAATCTTTTCCGAATAATTGATGCCGCTCATACGCGCTCCCAGTTGAATTTCGCTTTCGAGCCCGTGCCGTACACCTTGAGCGCGCCATGCTCGCCCACGGCGTTGGGCCGGATGAAGATCCAGTTCTGCCACGTCGACAGCCGTCCGAAGATGCGCGTCAGCATGTTCTCCCGGCCGGGAAAGCGCAGCGACGCCTCCATGCCGGTGAGCGCGTCGGGGGAAAGGGCGACGCGCTCCTCAATGGCGATGCGCACCTCGTCCTCCCAGTCGATGTCGTCGGGTGCCGAGGTGATCAGGCCCAACTGTTTGGCCGTTTTTGTATCGAAAAGCCTGTTTCCTTCAAGTTCAGGAACTTCGCCACAGTAGTGCGCCGAGATTCTCGATTCGCCGTTCACCATCGGATAGGTGCCAAAGTTGAGCGGGGAGAGGGCGATGGACGGGCCGCGCATTTCACCTTCCGGTTCCGCGTCGAGCATGTAGATGCGGTCGGCGGCGTACAGCAGTTCGGCGAGCGTGCCGGCGAAGCAGGAGCCCGGCTCCACCACCGCGAACATCGAGCGCGAGGACACGTCAAGGCGGGCGAAGGTGCGGCGTAGGTAGCCGATGGTTTCGCGCACGAACCAGTCTGTCGTGTGGTTTTGCAACAAAAGATCCAGATCCAGGACATTTTGAATGTCGCCCTTCGTCTTGAAGATCCACAGCCCGACGTCGAGGTGATTGTGGCGCAGGTTGAGGATCGCTTCGTCCAGTTCGCGCGCCAGTTGCAACGGGTACCAGTAAGCATTTCTTTGAAGTTGAATTTGCTCTTTCGTCGGACCTTGAATGACGACTTCTGCGGTTCGTTCTTCTTTGTTGATTTTCAGTGAAACGAGTTTCTGAACCAAAGGCGTCAGAGCAATCCCGTCGCCCCCGGGCCGGTCTGACTGCTTCGCCAGTTCAAGCGCGCGGTTCTTCACGAATTCGTTGAATTGCTGCGGCTTGGCGGCGTGGTCCACCAGCTTCCATTCCTTCGCGCGGTCGGCGCGCACGCCCTCGGCGGTGGTGCAGAACACGTCGGCCAGGTCGCGCCGCACCTTGCGCTTGTCCACGATGCGCGTCAGGCCGCCGGTGCCCGGCAGCACGCCGAGCAGCGGCACTTCCGGCAGGCTCACGGTGCTGGAGCGGTCGTCGATCATGGCGATTTCGTCGCAGGCGAGCGCCAGTTCGTAGCCGCCGCCGGCGGTGGTGCCGTTGAGGGCGGCGAGGAATTTCAGGCCTGAATGCGTGCTCGAGTCTTCCAGCCCGTTGCGCGTCTCGTTGGTGAACTTGCAGAAATTCACTTTCCAGGCATGGGTGGAGAGACCGAGCATGTAGATATTGGCGCCCGAGCAGAACATGCGGCTCTTGCCGCTGGTGACCACCACCGACTTCACCTCGGGGTGCTCGAAGCGGATGCGGTTCGCTGCATCGTGAAGCTCGATGTCAACGCCCAGGTCGTAGGAGTTGAGCTTGAGCTTGTAGCCCGGCGCGATGCCCTTGTCTTCGGCGATGTCCAGCGCCAGCGTGGCCACCGGGCCGTCGAAGGACAGCTTCCAGTGGTTGTATCGGTCCGGTGTGGTTTCGAAACTGATCATGTTTTTGCCTTGGTTTGCAATTCTTCCAGTGAGGTCTTCAGGGACTTGCCTGAAGTTTCAATCGTCACGTCCGCGCGGGAATACAACCGGTCGCGGTCGGTCAGCGTCGCGCGGATCTCGTCCAATGCGGCCGCTCTGCCCTTGAAGGGACGCATGTCGCCCTGGGCGATGACGCGGTTCATGTGTTCTTCGGGTTTCGCCTTGAGCCAGACCGTGCGGCAATTGTCGAGCAGCAGGCGATAGGTGTCCGGATCCGTCACCAGGCTGCCGCCGGCCGCGATCACAGCGGACTCGTGGCTGCGAATGACCCGTTCGAGAGCGCGCCGCTCGAAGCGGCGGAAGGCCTCCTGGCCATACATGGCGAAGACTTCTCCCAGCTTCGCGCCGGCTTCGCGCTCGACCTCGCTGTCGAGTTCGACGAACGGGATGCCTAGGGCGGCGGCGAGTTTGGCGCCCAGCGTGGACTTGCCCGCACCCCGCAGGCCGAGCAGGGCGATGCGGCGCCGTGCCAGGTCCTGGTCCGGGTTCTCGCGCGCCAGGCTCTCCACCGTGACCTGCATCGCCCGCGCCACCTTGCGCAGCAGCAGCACCGAGATGTTTCCGCGGCCGGCTTCGAGCTGCGCGAGGTAGCGTTCGGAGACGCCCGACGCCGCGGCGAGGCCTTTGCGCGTCATGCCCCGTCCGTTGCGCCAGGCGCGCACGCGCTCGCCCAACTGGCCCAGGTAGGCCGATTCCTGCTGCGCGGGAGAGAGCGGGGCGTTCATGAAGTATAGTGCTTGACGAATATTCTAAGCTGCAATATATTTAGTGTCAACGTCTTCCCATCAATGAAACTCACCCTTCTCGTCGGCACCATGACCGGCACCGCGCAGCTGGTGGCGCAGGAGCTCGAACTCGTGTGGGACAACCCGGGGGACGACGGCCCCGTGCAGGTCGAGACGCTGCTGATGGACGATCTCGACAGCTCGGTCTTTGATCGTGAGGGTATTTTCCTCATCGTTACTTCGACTTACGGACAGGGCGACGTGCCGGACAACGCCAAGGCGTTCTACGAGGACTTGAAGGCGAAGCGCCCGGACCTGTCGCGGGTGCGCTACGGCGTGTTCGGCCTGGGCGACCGCACTTACGCCGAAACCTTCAACTTCGGCGGCAAGCGTTTCGACGACCTGCTGGGAGAACTGGGCGCGCAGCGCATCGGCGAGCGCGTGCAGCACGACGCCTCCTCGGGCGTGCTGCCCGAGGAGACGGCGGAGGAGTGGGGCCAAGGCTGGCTCGCGCTGGCGAAGGAGGCCGTGGCGGTGAGCACCTAAGTACAATTCATACCGTGGAAATCTCCCGCGACTACAACGCCGCCGAAGACCTGATTGGCGGCAACCTGAAGGCCGGCCGTGCCGGCAAGATCGCCTACATCGACGATTCGGGTTCGTGCACCTTCGGCGAGCTGGCCGACCGGGTGAACCGGTTCGGCAACCACCTGCTGTCGCTGGGCCTGAGGATGGAAGACCGCATCCTCATCGCGATGCACGATTCCATCGACTGGCCGGTTGCGTTCCTCGGCGCGATCAAGGCCGGCATCGTGCCGGTCGCCGTCAACACGCTGCTCACGCCGAAGGATTACGAGTACATGCTCTCGGACAGCCGGGCGAAGGCCTTGCTGGTCTCGCCGCCGCTGGAGGCGCAGTTCGAGCCATTCCTCTCGAAGCTGCCGTTTCTCGAGCATGTCCTGGTATCGCCCTTTGCAGAAATTCTTTCGAAGTCAAATCCAAGTCTTCCCACTGCGCCGACGACGTCTGATGATCCCTGCTTCTGGTTGTACTCCTCGGGCTCGACCGGGATGCCGAAAGGCACGGTGCACGTGCATTCGGGATTGCGCGTGACCACGAAGCTCTACGCTGAGGACGTTGTGGGCATGAATGCGTCCGACGTCGTCTTCTCCGCGGCGAAATTCTTCTTTGCCTATGGCCTGGGAAATTCGCTGTCCTTCCCGCTTGGCGTGGGGGCGACGACGGTGTTGATGGCGGAACGCCCGACGCCGGATGCGGTTTTCAAACGTCTCACCGAGCGCAAGCCGACCTTCTTCTTCGGCGTACCGACGCTCTACGCGGCCATGCTTGCTTCACCTAATTTTCCTTCTCGGCCTTCTTTATCTTTAAGACGTTGTATTTCGGCAGGGGAAGCTTTGCCGCCGCAAATCGCGAAAAGCTTCAAGGAAAAGACCGGCATCGACATCCTCGACGGCATCGGTTCCACCGAGATGCTGCACATCTTCCTCTCCAACCGTCCCGGCGATTTCCGCCTCGGCACCACCGGCAAGGCGGTGCCCGGATACGAACTCAGGCTGGTGGACGAGCAGGGCAACGACGTGAAGCAGGGCGAGCTGGGCGAACTCCTCATCAAGGGTTCGACCTCGGCCAACCTCTACTGGAACAACCGCGCCAAGAGCCGCAGCACCTTCATCGGCGAATGGACGCGCAGCGGCGACAAGTACAGCCAGGACGCGGACGGCTACTACGCCTATGGCGGCCGCACCGACGACATGCTGAAAGTCTCCGGCATCTGGGTCTCGCCCGCCGAAGTCGAAGCCGCGCTGGTCTCGCACGAAGCCGTTCTGGAAGCCGCCGTGGTCGGCAAGGAAGACGAGCAGAAGCTCCTCAAGCCCAAGGCCTTCGTCGTCCTCAAGCCCGGCAAGCAGGCCACGACTGAAGAGCTGCAGAACTACGTCAAATCCAAGCTCGCGCCCTACAAATATCCCCGGTGGATCGAGTTCGCTGCCGAACTGCCGAAGACTGCCACCGGAAAAATCCAGCGTTTCAAACTGAGGGCCTGATCATGAACGCACCCGTGACCCAGCTGGAGATCGACCAACGGATATTCGATCTCTACGACGAGTACTGCCACGGCCGCATCGACCGGCGCGAGTTCCTGGCGCGATCGGCGGCGCTGGTGGTGGGCGGCCTGGCGATGGCGCAGGCGCTGCTGCCGCGCTATGCGCTGGCGCAGACAATCTCGTTTACCGACGCGCGCATCAAGGCGCAATACGTGAATTACCCGTCGCCGGGCGGCAATTCGGGCCAGATGCGTGGCTACCTGGTGCAGCCGGCGGGGCAAGGTCCGTTCCCTGCGGTGCTGGTGATCCACGAGAACCGCGGCCTCAACCCCTACGTCGAAGACGTGGCGCGGCGTGCCGCGGTGGAGGGGTTTGTCGCGCTCGCGCCCGACGGCCTGTTCCCGGTCGGCGGCT
>SHXL01000019.1 GCA_009693345.1 Betaproteobacteria bacterium | reverse complement strand
GCGGCCGGCATTGCGCGTTGACCTCGGCATGCGCCAGCGCCTTCATGACGACTTCGGGCCCGACGCCGGCGGCGTCGCCCATCGTGATGCCGATGATCGGAAGCTTGCTCACGTCCCGCAGTTTGCGCCTAGAAGAACTGCCGCGGCAGCCAGAGCACGATGGACGGGATATAGGTGCACAGGGCGAGCGTGATCAGCAGCGGTATCAGCCAGGGCAGGATCGCGATGGTGGTGCGCTCGAAGGAAAGCTTGGCGACGCGCGATAGCACGAACAAGACCGTCCCCATGGGTGGGTGCAGCAGGCCGATCATCAGGTTGAGCACCATCACCAGGCCGAAATGCACCAGGTCGATGCCGAGCTTGACGCAGATCGGCGCGAGGATCGGCACCAGCAGCGTGATTGCGGCGGTGGGCTCAAGGAAGCAGCCCACGAACAGCATCAGCAGGTTGGCGAGCAACAGGAACATGTAGGGGTCATGCGTGAAGGCGAGCACCATTTCGGCCACTGCGTCGGTGACGCGCGTAACGGTGAGAAGCCAGCCGAAGATCGAAGCCGCCGCGACGATGAACAGCACCGTGGCGGTAGTCTCGATGGTATCCATCGATATCTTGATCAGGCGCCGCCAGTCGAGCGTGCGGTACCAGAACAATCCGAGGAACAATGCCCACATCGAGGCTGCGATCGCGCCTTCAGTCGGCGTGAACACGCCGAAGGTCATGCCGCCGATCAGCAGCACCGGGGTCAGCAGCGCCATGACCGCGGAGAAATTGAAGACCTTGTCCATCGCCAGCAGCAACGCAAAGACGATGATGGTGGCCCAGCCGCCCGGCACGTCGAGCTTCCAGAGCAGCCAGATCGCGGTAGGCAGGGCGGCCACGATGACGATCTCCAGCCCCGCCTTGAGCAGTTTCGACGCGGAGAACGGCACGTCGCGGCCGTAATTGCGCGTGTGCGCAAAGTAGGCGACGGTGAGCATCATCGTCGCCCCCATGAGGATTCCGGGGATCACGCCAGCGAGGAACAGCTGGCCGATGGAGACGCCGGCCATCATGCCGTAGATGACGAAAGGCAGGGACGGCGGAATGATCGGCCCGACCGTGGCTGAGGCCGCGGTGACCCCGACCGCGAACTCGGTCGAGTAGCCATGGTCCTTCATCGCCTTGATCTCGATGGTGCCGAGGCCCGCCGCGTCGGCAATCGCCGTTCCCGACATGCCGGCGAAGATCATCGAGCCGACCACGTTGACATGCCCGAGGCCGCCTTTCATCCAACCGACCAGCGCCAGCGCGAAGTTGTAGATGCGGTTGGTGATGCCGGCCGAGTTCATCAGGTTGCCAGCCCAGATGAAGAACGGTACCGCGAGCAGCGGGAAGGAATCCACGCCGCCGTACATGCGGTGGATGATGACGAAGTCCGGAAGCGTGCCCGAGAGCATGACGTAGATCAGCGCGGCGCCCGCCATTGCCATCGCCACGGGCAGGCCGCTTACCATCAGGGCGAGGAACGTCGCCATCATGCCGCCGCCGGTCATCGCGCCTCTCCTTCGACTTCGGGCCGCTCCAGCGCACTGTAGCCCTGCCGCCAGTGGCGCCACGCAACCAGCAGGGAACGCCAGAACATCAGTGCGAATCCGAACAGCATCGCGCCGAACACCCAACCCATCGGCAAATCGACGATCGCCATGCGGCTGGAGCCGATGCGCTGGATCAACAGCCAGCACAGCCAGCTTGCGTAGCCGAGGAACACGCAGCGGAACAGATCCACAGCGATGCTCAACGGGCGCCCAACCGCGGCCGGGATCAGCCGGTAGAGGTAATCGACCTGGATGTGGTTGTTCTTGCGCACCGACATCGCCGCGCCGATGAACACCACCGCGACCAGGAAGTAGCGCGCGATTTCCTCGGTCCAGCCGGCCGGGTCGTTCATCACGTAACGCGTGAACACCTGGTAGAAGACGATGAAGGCCAGCGTCGCGAACAGCGCAAGCGAGATCCAGTCCTCCCAGCGGTAGACGGCCAGGTCCACGACATCATCCTCGACGTGGAACTGCCCATCCTCGCCGAGGACGTGTTCTTGCTGTTCGCTCATGAGGGCGCTAGTGGTTGTCGCGCGGCACGAAGGGACCTGATTTTCCGGCGAGGAAATCGAGGTCTGCGCCCTGGTCTGCCTGCAGCACGTGGTCGAAATAGAGTTTCCAGTAGCCGCGGGACAGCGGCGGCTTCGGCTTTCGCCAGGCCTTTTTCCTTTTCGCGATTTCCCCGGGAGAAACGAGCAGCTGCAGCTTCCGCTTCGCCACGTCCAGCTCGATCATGTCGCCGTTGTGCACCAGCGCGAGCAGCCCGCCCGCGGCGGCCTCCGGAACCATGTGCAGGATTACGGTGCCGTAGGCGGTACCGCTCATGCGTGCATCCGAAATGCGCACCATGTCGGTGATGCCTTTCTTCAGGAGCTTGGGCGGCAGCGGCATATTGCCGACTTCGGCCATGCCGGGGTAGCCCTTCGGGCCGCAGTTCTTCAGCACCATGACGCACTTCTCGTCGATGTCGAGCTTCGGGTCGTCGATGCGCTTGTGGAAGTCCTCGATGTTCTCGAATACCACCGCGCGGCCGCGATGCTTCATGAGTTTCGGCGTCGCCGCCGAGGGCTTGATGATGGCGCCGCCCGGACACAGGTTGCCGCGCAGCACCGCGATGCCGGTGTTCTTCTTGAAGGGTTTCTTGAACGGGAAGATGACGTCGCGGTTGTGGCAGGGTGCGTCCTTGTTGTTTTCCCAGATCGTCCTGCCGTTGACGGTCAGGGCATCCTTGTGCAGAAATTTATTTTCTCCAAGTTCGCGCAGAACGGTTGGCAGACCCCCCGCGTAACAGAAGTCTTCCATCAGGTACTTGCCATTTGGCATCAGGTTGACGAGCGTGTGCACGCCGCGCCCCAGCCGGTCCCAGTCCCCGAGCGTCAGATCCACGCCCAGGCGTCGCGCGATCGCGATCAGGTGAATCACGGCGTTGGTGGATCCTCCGATGGCGGCATTGGTGCGGATTGCGTTCTCGAACGCTTGTCTGGTCAGGATCTTCGAAATGGTGATTTTCTGCTTCACCATCTCGACAATGCGCCTGCCCGCCATGCGCGCGAGCACGTTGCGGCGCGCATCGACCGCCGGATAGGCCGCATTGCCGGGCATGCCGATGCCCAGCGCCTCCACCATCGAGGCCATGGTCGAGGCCGTGCCCATCGTCATGCAATGCCCGTGCGAACGGTGCATGCAGGACTCGGCTTCGTGAAATTCCTCTAACGTGAGTTTGCCTGCGCGCAGGTCCTCGGACATGGACCAGACATTGGTTCCCGAGCCGATATCGGTGCCGCGGTACTTGCCCGAGAGCATCGGCCCACCCGACACTGCGATGGTTGGCAGATCCACCGAAGCGGCGCCCATCAGCAGCGCCGGCGTGGTCTTGTCGCAGCCGACCAGCAGCACCGTGCCGTCGATCGGGTTGGCGCGCAGCGATTCCTCGACGTCCATCGAAGCGAGGTTGCGGTAAAGCATCGCAGTGGGCCGCAGCAGCGTCTCGCCGAGCGACATCACCGGAAACTCCTGTGGAAATCCGCCCGCTTCCAGCACCCCCGCCTTGACATGCTCGGCGAGGGTGCGGAAATGCGAGTTGCATGGCACCAGCTCGGAATAGGTGTTGCAGATGCCGATCACCGGACGGCCGTCGAACTGATCCTGCGGCACGCCCCGGTTCTTGGTCCAGCTACGGTAGATGAAGCCGTAGATGTCCTCGCGCCCGAACCACTTGACGCTGCGCAGCTCGGGCTTCTTCTTCATTACTTTATCGCCTGCAGCCGGTCGAAGACGTCCTTCGGCCATGGCAGGGCTTCACCCGTCGGCTGCTTGCCCTCGGCGTAGAACTTCTGCACCGCCGCCATGAAGGGCTTGCGGTCCACCATCACGACAGTCTTGCCGCGCTTTGTGAAGTCGGTCATCAGCTTCTTCTCGATATCGATGATTTCGGCGGTCGCCTTGGCAGCGGCTTCCTGAAACACCGCATCGAAGGTCTTCTTGTCGGCGTCCGAAAGCTTCGACCAGAGCGGCCCGCCGATAATGGTGAGCAGCGCGTCGGTGATGTGAGCGGTAATGTTGATGTGCGACTGCACTTCGTAGAACTTCTTCGCGTCGATGGTCGGCAGCGGATTCTCCTGCGCATCCACGGTCTTGTTCTGCAGCGCGAGGTAGACCTCGGCAAACGCGATCGGCGTCGGGTTCGCACCCACCGCACGCGGGAACAGCGTGTAGAGGGGCGCATCGGGCACGCGGATCTTGAGACCCTTCATGTCCTCGGGCTTGTTGAGCGCCTTGTTGGCGGTGGTCTGGCGATTGCCGTAGTAGGTAACGGCCACGATCTTGTTGCCGCCTGAGCCCTTCTGATAGCCGTCGGCCAGCTCGCGGAACAAAGCCGAACCGGTGTATTTCTTCCAGTGGTCGAAATCGCGGAATACGAACGGTGCTCCGCCAATTGCAATCGGGCCGAAAGCTCGCTGCGCGAACAACTGCCCCGTGTAGATAATGTCCACTGTGCCGAGCGACAGGCCTTGCCCAATATCAGTCTCTTTGCCCAGCGACGAAGCCGGAAACACGTCCATGGTGTAGCGGTTGGCCGTGCGCTTGGCGACTTCGCCCGCGGCCCAGACCGCCGCCGTGTGGTACGGCTCGCTGGTCTCGTAGACGTGAGCGAACTTGAGCTTCTGTTGCGCCAGCGCTGCCGAGGGGCCGGCCAGCGCGATTGCGACTGCCAATGCGACGCCTAATTTTCGTGCGTTCATGATTTACTCCTCCTTAGTAAGTTGCCCTGCCACCGGAAATGTCGAATACCGCGCCCGTGCTGAACGAGCAATCTTCGGATGCCAGCCAGCCCGCGAGCGCGGCGATTTCTTCCACGTTCACGAACCGGTTCATCGGAATCTTGGCCAGCATGTAGGCGATGTGCTCCTTGGTCATCTGGTCGAAGATCGCCGTCTTCGCCGCCGCCGGCGTGATGCAGTTCACCAGCACGCCGCTCTGCGCCAGCTCCTTGCCGAGCGATTTGGTCAGCGAAATCACGCCCGCCTTGGAGGCCGAGTAGGCGACCGCGTTCGGGTTGCCTTCCTTGCCAGCCACGGAGGCGATGTTGACAATCCGCCCGTACTTCGCCTTGACCATGTGCGGCGCCACCGCGCGGCAGCACAGGAACTGGCTGGTGAGGTTGATGCGCAGCACGCGCTCCCATTCCTCGATCGGATAGTCGACCGTCGGAACATTCATGCCCGCGACGCCGGCGTTGTTTACGAGGACATCGATCTTGCCGAACTGCTTCAAGGTTCTTGCAACGGCCTTGTCTACCGATTCCGGATTGGAAACGTCCGTCTTGTCCGGATGATCGAGATCCCAGACCGCAACCTTCGCCCCGGACGCTTCCAGGCGCCTGACGATGGCGGCGCCGATGCCCTGCATGCCGCCGGTGACGACGGCCGTGCGGCCCTTGAAATCCAGTTGGTTCATGTCACTCCTTTGCCGGCCCGATCATAAGCGATGTGGTGCAGCGGCGAGCGTGTGAATGATAGCCTTGCGCATAGCGAAATTGCGAAACAGCCAGAAAGAAGGAGACGCGCATGGGACGGTTTGATGGAAGGGTCGCAATCATCACCGGCGGCGCGGGCGGCATCGGGGCGGCTGCCGGGCGCCTGTTCTGCGAGGAAGGCGCGCGCGTGCTGCTCGTCGACCTGGATTCCGGCGCCATGGCGGCGGCCTGCGCCGATATACGCAAGCAGGTGCCGGGCGCCCAGGTCAGCGACCTGATCGTCGATGTCGGGATCGAGGATTCCGCGGCGCAGATCGTCGCGCACGCGAAACGCGCCTTTGGCCGCATCGATGTGCTCGTCAACAACGCGGGGATCCGCTCCTACGAGCCGCTCGCCGAGGCCAAGCGTGAAACCTGGGAGCGGATTCTCGCGGTCAATCTGCTCAGCTATGCCTATCTGTCGCGCGAGGCGCTGCCGGCGTTGCGCGCATCGGGCCATGGCAGCATCGTCAATGTTTCCTCCATGCACGCCTTCATTCCACGCGCCGGCATGGGGCAGTACGACGTAACGAAGGCTGGAATCGTTTCAATGACCCGCACGCTGGCCTTCGAGGAAGCGCGTCATGGCGTGCGCGTCAACGCCGTCTGCCCCGGCGCCACATTCACGCCGTTTCACGCGAAGCGGTTCGCCGCCGACGGGCGCACGCAGGCGGAAATCGAGGCGCTTGCAGTCAACTGTTGCGTGCTCAAGCGCTGGGCGGCGCCGCGCGAGATCGCCTATCCGATTCTCTGGCTGGCCTCGGAAGAGGCGAGCTACGTCACCGGTACCGCCTTGATGGCGGACGGCGGCGGATTCGCCGGCTAAAGCCGGTAGAACCGGACGGCGTTGTCGTGAAACAGCTTGCGCCGGTCGGACGCTGACAGCCCCTCAGTCATGCGCTTGAAGTCCTGGAACATCCGGTCGTAGGAAACGCGCAGTCCATCCACCGGGAAGTTCGACGCGAACATGCAGCGATCGATGCCGAAAATCTCGATCGTTTCCAGCACGATGCGCCGGTTGTCCTCGTAATCCCAGACGCCCTCCCGCAGGCACAGGCAGGAAAGCTTGCAACTGACCTGCTCGTGGGCGGCGAGCGCCTTCATGCCTCGCCGCCACAGGGTGAGTCCGGGTTCGCTGCGGTCCCACGGAAATCCGGTGTGATTCAGGACCACCGGAATGTCCGGGTTGGCGCGCACGACCTGCGCGGCTTCTTCGAGATGCCAGGTCGGCACGCGCAAGTCCCACGACAGGCCGAAATTCCGCAACAGCCGCAACCCTGCCAGCCACTTCCGGTCCTGCATCGACCCCGCGACGCCGGCCACCGACTCCCCGGGGCTGCGGCTGGTCACGGGCTTGGAACGGATGCCGCGCACCAGGTGAAACCCGGCCTGCTCGGCCAGGATTTCGCCGGCATTAGGGGTATGGAACCAGGCGTGCGCGACGATCGCATTCGGCATCCCGTACTGCGCGTGGATCTGCATCAGCCAGCGTGTTTCGGCCACTTGCTGGTCGCGGCTGCATTCGGCTTCCACATGCACCGTCTTGACGACGTTGTGATTCGCCGCGTCGCGCCGGTAGTCGGCCGGCAGGTAGTCGCGCTTGAGCGCCCCGTAGTCACCGAGGAAGAATTCATGCGGCTGCGGGTCCTGCAGCCAGGGATAGTAGAGCGGGCCGCCCGACAACTGCCAAAGGTGATGGTGCGCGTCGACGACGGGAATCTCATCTCTCACGCGGGCATCATCCGATATCGAGTTCGCGGAGGCAATCGGGCACGCGCAGGGTAGGCACCGTCAAGCCGGGAGCGGGGAGCGGGAGATTGGCCAGTACTTGTAGCGCAGCGCAGCCAGGGGGGGGATAGACTTTCCTATCCGTCATGTCGCTCTATAGCGTCATTTCCACCGTCGCCGGTCTTGCCGCGCTGGGCCATGCGGCCTGGTTGTCCCGCACAATCTTGCGTCTGCGGTCGTGGAAGTCGGTCGACGGTCGAATCGCAAGCGTGCGATTCGTAAAGCTGGACATCCAGGGTGGCCACCAGAACTACAGCGCGATAGTGGAGTACGACTACTCGGTCGCGGGCCGGCGCTACCACGGCGACCGCATCCGGCTCGGTGGCTTGAATCCGATGAGAGCCGAAGGCATCCAGGAGTTCCTGCGGACATTCGCGGAAGGCGCGACGGTGCCGGTCTATTACGATCCCGTCTCGCCAGGCGACGCTGTTCTCGTTCTGGACTGGAACGGCGGGACGGTCCTGGCTTCCGCCCTGATTGGATTCCTCGCTCTCACGGTGGCGTTCTTCACCCGCTGACCACGACCGAGCGCCGGAGCCGAACTGCGATTCGTCCTGCGCCGCCAGACGGACGCTGCCGCCCTTTCCGATGTACGTACCAAGGTGCGCCGTCAAGCCGGGACCTGGGCGAGTGGGAATGGGCAAATCGTGCGGCGCAGCGCAGCCAGGGGCGGACAGATTCGCCTATGTTTTTTCGTAGAGCTTGAGTATGGCTGCAGTGTCCAGTTCGGTGTGGCCAAGGTGCGCGAGCATGCGGTACAGCGTCAGCGCCTCGCTCATCATCGGCGTGGGCGCTTTCAGGGCGCCGGCAAATTCGTTCGCCATCTCGAGATCCTTGAGAAGCTGCCGCACGTAGCCCTGTGGCGCGAAATCGCGCCTGACCATCCGCGGATACAGCTTCTGCAGCAGGGCGCTGTCGGCGAGGCCGCCGGCCAGGCACTCGGGCAGGCGCGCGGGATCGATCCCCGCAGCCTCCGCGAGCACTACCGCTTCGGCCATGACCGCATGGCCCGCACCCACGATCAGCTGGTTGAGCATCTTGGTGGCCATGCCGGCGCCCGAAGGTCCCATGTGCGTGAACCGTCCCGCGACATCAGCGAAAAATGGACGCGTGCGCTCGATATCCGCGTCCTCGCCACCCGCCATGACGGTGAGTGTGCCGCTGCCTGAGGCGGGCGGTCCGCCGGACACCGGCGCGTCGATCCAGCCCGAGCCCGTCTTCTCGCGCAGCCGCTGCGCGAATGCCTTGGTCTGATAGACCTTGTTGGTGGAGAAGTCGATCAGCAGTTGCGGCGGCTGCAACGCCGAGGCGACGCCGTCTTCTCCAAACACCGCCGCCTCTACGGCGTCCGGCGTCGGCAGGTTGATGAGGACCAGATCCGCGCCGCGTACCGCATCTGCGGCAGATGAAGCGGCGGCGGCTCCGGCCTCGCGCGCCGCTGCGACCCGATCGGGCGCGATGTCGTACGCGCGCACCGGGTAACCAAGGGACAGCAGCCGCTTCGCCATTGGCAGGCCCATCAGCCCGACGCCGACGTATCCGATTTTCGCTTTGCGGGTCATGTTCGCTCCATGTCGTAGATCCTGATCGCATTGTCGTGGAAAAAGGCGCGCTGCTCGGCGGCGGAGAAATCGCGCACGATGGCAAGCATGCCGGTGACGATCGCATCGAAGCTCGCGCACAGGCTGTCCACCGGGAAGTTGCTCGCGAACATGGCCCGCCCAATGCCGAAAATGTCGATTGCGGCAAGCACCACCTCGCGGTTGGCTTGCGCGGTCCAGGACTGCCCCGGCACGCCGAGCCCCGAGATCTTGACCGCGGCATTCGGACAGGCGGCGAGCGCGCGCAACGCCTTTTTCCATCCGGCGATACCCGCGCTGCTGCGGTCGGCCGGCAGCCCGGTGTGATTCAGAACGATGCGCGCGTCGGGGAAATCGCGCGCGAGCCGCGCAGCTTCCTCGAGTTGCGTCCACGGCGCCTGAAGATCGAAGCGCAACCCCTGCCGGGAAAGTTGCGCGAAACCCGCCTGCCAGCGCTTTTCGGACATCTGCCCGGGCTTCGGCTTGTGCCGTATACCGCGCACGAATTCAAACCGCGCCAGCGCTGCCAGCGTCGCACCGAGGTCTGCGCGGTCCAGCCAGGCCTGCGCCACCGCGACCGTGGGAAACCCGGTCTCGCGCCGCAACTGCTCGACGTAGCGCATTTCGCCGAGCGGGTCGCTCGGATCCCATTCGGTCTCCACATACACGGTCTTGACCACCTGATGGGGCCCGGCGTCGGCGAAATAGTCGGCCGGCAGATAAGGCCGCCGCAAAGCCGAGTAGTCGCCGTAACGGAAGGGCACCGGCGGTTTGTCGCATAGCCACGGGAGGTAATTGACGCGCGGATCCCAGAAATGCTGGTGCGCATCGACGATCGGGAACGGGGCGACCATGGGGCGCAATCGTAGCGCGACCGGCGCGCTATGATCACGGGCATCCAATTATTGGGGGGTCCGATGGGCGAATCATCCGGCGTGCGTCCGAGCGCGATCAAGCCACGCGTGCTTGCCGGCGACACGGTGCTCGGCGGGCTGGTATTCGAGTTCTTCTCGCCCGGCATGCCGCAGGTGCTGAAGGGCGCCGGCTGCGAATTCGCGCTGTTCGATATGGAGCACACCGGGCTTGGGTTCGAAACCCTGAAAATGCTGGTCGCTGGTTGCCGTGGGGTCGGCATCGAACCGCTCGCGCGCGTGCCGCGTAGCGAATACCACTTTCTCGCGCGGGCACTCGATGTCGGCGCGCACGGCGTCATGGTGCCGATGGTCGAGAGCGCTGCCGAGGCGGCCCGCATCGCGGAGGCCACGCATTACCCGCCGCAGGGCAGGCGCGGCGCCGCCTTTGGCGTGGCCCAGGACGACTACTCTGGCGGCGATGTGAAGGCCAAGGTGGCGGCCTTGAACGCGCGCACGCTGGTGATCGCGCAGATCGAGTCCGAACGGGGACTTGCCGAGGTGGATGCGATTGCCGCGACGCCGGGCATCGACGTGCTTTGGCTGGGACACTTCGACATGACCAATTTTCTCGGCATTCCGGGGGAGTTCGAGTCGCCGACGTATCTGATGGCGGTGCAGGCGGTCGTCGCCGCCGCGCGGCGGCACGGCAAGGGGCTGGGTTTCATGGCGGCCGATGCGGTCTGGGCGAGGCGCTATCGCGACCTCGGCTTCAACATGATCGGCGCGGGGCTCGATCCGGCGCTGCTGCAATCGGCGATCCGCGCGGTGCTTGCGCCGCTGCGGGAGCAGCGCTGATGGCCGGCTTCAAGCTCGGCATCGTGCGCGACGTGCTCAATGCAGCGGGTAAGCCCTCGTTCGGCACTGCCGCGCTCGAGGTTCTCAAGGGCAACCCGGCGCTCGAGTGGGAGTACACGGAAGAATCGATGAAGGAGATCACGCCCGAACTCGCGGCGCGCTACGACGGACTTTACGTGAATTCTTCGCGCGTCAGCGCCGCCACGGTTTCGCGCGGCGATTGCCGCACTCGCATCGTCGCGCGCCACGGCATCGGCTACGACTCGGTCGATGTCGCCGCGCTGAGCGCGAAGGGGATCGTGCTCACCAATACGCCGCTGGCGATCCGGCGTCCGGTGGCGGTCGCCACGCTCACCCTGCTGTTTGCCCTCGCCGGGAGCCTCTTCGCCAAGGACCGCATCACGCGCGCCGGGCGCTGGCTGGAGCGCAACGACCTCATGGGTACTGGTCTCGTGGGGCGGACGCTCGGCATCGTGGGCGGCGGCGGCATCGGCCAGGAGCTGCTCAGGGTCTCGGCACCGTTCGGCATGCACCGAGTTGTCGCAGATCCCTACGCGAGCGAGGCGGCATTGGGCGCGCTGGACGCAACGCTGGTGCCCCTTGAGCAACTGCTGCGCGAATCCGACTTCATCGTCGTCGCATGTCTGCTGAACGAGGAAACGCGCCACCTGATCGGCGCGCCGCAGTTCGCGCTGATGAAGCCGGGCACCTATTTCATCAACGTGGCGCGCGGGCCCATCGTGGACGAGTCCGCGCTGATCGAGGCACTGCGCGCCGGACGGATCGCCGGCGCCGGGCTGGACGTGTTCGAGCAGGAGCCGGTGGACCCGGTGAATCCGTTGCTACGCATGGACAATGTGATCGTCACGCCCCATGCGTTGTGCTGGACCGATGAGTGCTTCCATGCCATCGCCTCATCGGGACTGCAGAGCGTGGTCGATTTCTCGCTCGGGCGCCGCCCGGCTCACGTCGTCAACCCGGAGGCGTGGGGGAAGGCCTGAGGCGCCGGCGGCCGAGCAGGGTGAGCATGGCGTTCCAGCCGACCGCCACTGCCAATGCAAGTAGCAGAGCAGCGGTGGCGCTCATGCGCGCCGCGGCGAGGTGCAGCACGGCGAGCGCCGCCCCAAACCCGATCAGGCCCTTCAAGCCGTTTACCAGCACCGAGGCGGTGAACGGACCGCCGCAGCGAGGCTGCAGGATCAGCACCAGGCAGGTGAATACCACCGGGTAGGTCGCCAGCACCCCGGCCACGGCGGGCCCGAACGCGTGGCTGGCGAACGTCGTTGCAACGACGACCGCGGCGACCAGCAGCGCGCGCAACGCGAGGTCGAAACGCGCGCGCGGCACCGGCGGCGCTTCGATCTCGACGGCGAAGCGCCTCAAGCCGCGGATCGCGAGCACGAAAACGCAGGCGTACAGAAGGCAGGCTTCGTGGAAGCTCCAGTCGTGGAATTGCAGCCCGAGCGCCACCGCGAACCAGGCGATCGTTGCCAGCGCAAGTGACGCGGGTGTGGCAAGGCGCTGCGCGGCCACCGCGTGCGCGGCGACGAAGGCAGCGGTGGCGGCCGTAGCCGCGACGCTCATGCGGGCGCTCTCGGAGATGAATGCCGCGCCGTGGTCCAGCGCGAGAAACACGTAGACCGGACCGGCGGAAACCGGCAAGGTGGCGATCATCGAGCCGAGCAGTGGTCCCGCGCGCTCGGTAGCGCGCGAGGCGGTGACCACAATGACCGCCGCAGCCGCGACCTTCGCGGCGAGCATCACGCCGCCCGGCTCAGCCAACGCTTTGTTGCCCGGAAATCATGGCCACGCGGGAAGGCGCGCCGCGTGGCGCTCAAGGCAGGCCAGACCGAACGCCGTCGGGTCTTGGGCAGGCGCGCGATCGTGCACCGTGCCCAGGCCAATACGCCCTGCGAGCAGGCGCTTGCCGTAACACACGATCTGGTCGATCGACTGCATCAGGAAAGTGAGCAGCGGCAGTGCGTCGCGGTACTGGGCCTCGGCCTGCGCAACCGCATGTGCGTCGCCCTGCAATCCGGCCCAGACGCGGGCCAGCACATCGCAGGCCTCGGCGCCGGGAATCATGCCGCTGCAACCGGCGCGAAGATTGTCGGGCAGTTCGAGTCCGGCGCGTCCGTTGAGCACAGCCAGCTTTCCCTGGGTCTGCTCGATGGTGCGGCGAATCAGCATCGCCGATCCCTCCGCTTTCAGCACGCGGAAATTCGGATGGTTGCGGCGCAGGGCCTCGATCGACTCGACCCCCAGGCCGATGCCGATGTACTCGGGTGCATTCTGGATTCCCGCGGGAATGCCGGTGGCGTCGATCACTCGCCCGAAAAATCGCAAAAGTGTGGCCTCATCGATGCCGGGGAGGCGCGGCGGCTGGAGCACGACGCTCGAGGCGCCAGAGCGTTCGGCTTCGCGCACGAATTCGATCTGTTCTTCGGGCGTCCGGCCGAACACGGTGACTGCGAGCGGCGCTCGTCCGCCGATTGCCGCAGCAGCGGCCTCGAGCAGCGCCGAACGTTCCTCGCGCGAGAGCTTGGAGACCTCGGTCGCCAGGCCGAGAATCGCGATGCCCTGCACGCCGGCGCGCAGGCAGGCGTCGATCTGCAGGCGAAAAGCCTCCAGGTCCAACGCGCCATCCGCGCCGAAAAAGGCGTATTGCATCGGCACGATGCCGTGGGGGAGCGAATCGACTGTGTTCTGCACCTGGCGCAGCTTATCGAACGGGCGCGCGATTGCGAATGCTGCGCCGCAGAATTCGGTACGGCTACGGAAATTTAATTGACTTTGGTCAACCGTGAAGGCAGATTGCACTGCTGCGGCTGCAAAGGTCGCAACGAACATCCAAGGAGGAGGGGAAATGAAACGCAGAAAGTTTCTTAAAGCTTCGGGCGCTGGGATCGCGGCGACCGGCCTCGCGGGAATTCTGGCCGCGTATCGCGCACCAGTGTTTGCACAGGCCAACACCATCCACATCCTGCGCTGGAATGATTTCGTGCCGGCCGCCGACAAGGTGCTGCGCGAAGTCTTCGCCCCGGAAGTGGAGAAGGCGCTGGGCATCAAGCTCAACGTCGAGACCGTCAACGCCAACGACATTCCGGCGCGGGCCACTGCGGCGATCCAGTCGGGCAGCGGGCCCGACATCATCATGCTGCTCAATAACAATCCGCAGCTCTATGCCGCGGGCGGGGTGGATGTGAGCGACATTGCCGGGGAAGTCGGCAAGTCGCAGGGCGGCATCTACGGCCTGCCGACTTCGATGTGCACAGTCGGCGGCAAGTGGGTGGCGATGCCCTGGGCGACGGTGCCGGCGCTGATCTCGTACCGCAAGTCCTGGTTCGACGAAATCGGCGTCAAGGAATTCCCCAAGACCTGGGCTGCGTACCACGCGGCCGGCAAGAAGCTGAAGGCGGCGAAACGCCCGATCGGCCAGACGCTGGGCCATACCTTCGGCGATGCGCCGACCTTCGCCTATCCGATGATGTGGTCCTACGGCGGCCAGGAAATCGACGCCAAGGGCAAGGTGGTGATCGACTCGAAGGAAACGGTCGAATCGGTGCGTTTCATGACCCAGTTCTGGAAGGACGCGCACGATGAGGGCGGGTTCGCCTGGGACGACAGCAACAACAATCGAGCGTTCCTGTCCGGCGACATCTGTGCGACGCTGAACGGTGCGTCGATCTACGTCGCGGCGCTGAACGGCGCGGACAAGTTCAAGACCGATAAGGGTGCGCCGCTGCATACCGATATCCTGCACGCGCCGCTGCCCTCCGGGCCCAAGGGTACGTTCCCCTACCACACCGCATTCACGCACATGGTGATGAAGTACTCGAAGAACGTGAAAGGCGCCAAGGAATTCCTGCGCTGGGCGCACACCCCGGCCAACTACGAGAAGTGGATCGTGGTGCAGAAGGGCTTCGCGGTCGCGCCCACATCCCAGTGGGAGAAGCACAAGATGTGGGACGTGGATCCGGTGATGGCGCCGTTCAGGACCGCGGGGCGCGGGGGACGCCACATGGGCTTCGCCGGCGCGCCGGGACAGAAGGCGGCCGAGGCGTGGAACAAGTACATCATCGTCGACATGTATGCGCAGGCGGCCAGCGGCAAGATGAAGCCGGAGGAATCGGTCAAGTGGGCCGCGGGCGAGCTGGCCAAGATCTATAAGTGATCGCCAGGCCTTGAAGGGCCGCGTGATGGTGGGCGCGGGGAGTGCCGCGGGTGCGGCGCTCCCCGGCGAGCGCGTCCGGATTTCGCGCCTGACCCGGATGCTCGAGAGCGAGAAGCTGCTGGCGGCGGCCCTGCTCGCGCCGGGCGTGGTCATTCTCGTCCTGTTCATTGCCTACCCGTTCGTGATGGCAATCTGGTTCTCGCTAACCAGCATAAGGGTGGGCGATGCGGGTGAGTTCGTGGGGCTCGCCAACTTCACCAAGGCCTGGAGCGATACGATTTTCCAGGTCGCGTTCAAGAACACCGTTTTCTATACATTCTGGGCCACCATCTTCAAATTCGCCCTGGGCATGTGGCTGGCGCTGCTGCTCAACC
Source organism: Betaproteobacteria bacterium (assembly GCA_009693345.1). Taxonomy (GTDB): domain Bacteria; phylum Pseudomonadota; class Gammaproteobacteria; order Burkholderiales; family SG8-39; genus RBG-16-66-20. Next base: position 5,606 of record SHXL01000019.1, on the reverse strand, counting down.
GGCACTTCCGCTTCAAGCGCTTGATCCGCGCCTCGATGCTGCTGCCCTTCATCATCCCGACGGTGCTTTCGGCGTTCGCTTGGCGCTGGATGTTCGATCCCACGTTCAGCGTCATGAACTGGCTGCTGTTCCACAGCGGCGTGATCACCGACCGGCTGCCGTTCCTTTCGGACGGCGACTGGGCGATGTGGTGCGCCGTGCTGGTCAATACCTGGCGCGGCATGCCGTTCTTCGCTATTACGCTGCTGGCGGGGCTGCAGACCATCAGCCCTGACCTGCACGAGGCGGCGGCGCTCGATGGCGCCAATGCCTGGCACCGTTTCTGGCACGTTACCTGGCCACTGCTGATGCCGGTGACGCTGGTGGTGGTGGTGTTCTCGGTGATCCAGACCTTCTCGGATTTCCAGCTCATCTACGTGCTCACCGGCGGCGGCCCGGCGAATTCCACCCACCTGATCGCCACCTACGCCTACCAGATCGGCGTTGCCTCGGGACTGCTTGGCGAAGGGGCGGCGCTGTCGTTGTTCATGTTCCCGGTGCTGTTCGCGGTGGTCTGGGTGCAGCTCAGGTTCATGAAGCGCATGGAAGGGCACTAGCCGATGCTGATCGAACGCAAGTGGAAGAAGTGGATCTTCTTCTACATCCCGATGACCGTGTTCATCCTGTTCACGCTGTTTCCGTTCTACTGGATGGCGGTGACCGCGGTGCGCCCGGACCCGGAGTTGTACCGCACCTGGCGCCAGGCGAGCGCGACCCCGTTCTGGACGCTGGAGCCGACACTGGAGCACTTCCGGGAGTTGCTCAAGACGACGGCGTTTCCGCAGTGGCTGTGGAATACGATGCTCATCGCGATCGTCTCAACCATCATCTCTCTCATCTGCGGCATGTTCGCCGGCTACGCGCTGGCGCGCCTGAAATTCCGCGGCTCGGAATTCCTCGGCACGGCGATCTTCGTCACCTACCTCGTGCCGCAGACGCTGCTGTTCATTCCGCTTGCCGACATCATCCGCGAGATGCACCTGGGCAATACGCCCTGGGCGCTGATGCTCACCTATCCCACGTTCCTGATCCCGTTCTGCACCTGGCTCCTGATGGGTTACTTCAAGACCATCCCGAAAGAGCTAGAGGAATGCGCGCGCATCGACGGCGCGACGCGTTTCGGCGCCATGGTGCGGATCATCTTTCCGGTGGCGATCCCGGGCATCCTTTCGGCCGGCATATTCGCCTTCACGCTGTCGTGGAACGAGTTCATCTACGCGCTGATCTTCATGTCCTCGGCGGAACTGAAGACCGTGCCCGTGGGCGTGGTGTCGGAACTCATCCGCGGCGACATCTTCTTCTGGGGTCAGTTGATGGCAGGGGCGCTGCTCGGCTCGATACCCGTGGCGCTGGTCTACTCGTTCTTCGTCGAATACTACGTAACCGGCCTCACCGGCTCGGTGAAAGGCTGAGGGGAATGGCCAACGTCACGATCCGCAATCTCAACAAGAAGTACGACGGCGGCTTTCATGCCGTGAAGGACGTCAATCTCGAGATTCGCGACAAGGAGTTCGTGGTGCTGGTCGGGCCCTCGGGATGCGGCAAGACCACGACGCTGCGCATGGTGGCGGGGCTGGAGGAGATCACCTCGGGCGAAATACTGATCGGCACCCGTGTCATCAACGACCTGCCGCCGATGGACCGCGACATCGCAATGGTGTTCCAGAACTACGCGCTGTATCCGCACAAGAGCGTGTACCAGAACATGGCCTTCGGCCTGCAGATGCGCAAGTACCCGAAGGACGAGATCGAGAAGCGGGTGCGGGAGGCGGCGGACATCCTCGGCATCGGGCCGCTGCTCGAGAGGAAGCCCCGGCAGCTCTCCGGCGGGCAGCGCCAGCGGGTCGCCGTAGGGCGCGCGATCGTGCGCCATCCGCAGGTGTTCCTGTTCGACGAGCCGCTCTCGAATCTGGATGCGATGCTGCGGGTGCAGATGCGCGTGGAGTTGAAGCGCCTGCATGAGCGGCTGGAGACGACCGCGATCTACGTCACCCACGACCAGGTCGAGGCGATGACTCTCGGCGACCGCGTCGTGGTGATGAAGGACGGCTGGGTGCAGCAGGTAGGCGAGCCGCTCGAGTTGTACGGCAAGCCGGCGAACAAGTTCGTCGCCGGTTTCATCGGTTCGCCCGCGATGAACTTCGTCGGCGTGGCGATCACCGATCTGGGCGGCGTCCTGTGGGCCGACGCCGAGGGGCTGCGCCTGAAGGTGCCGCCGCAGATGGCGGAACGCGTGCGCGCGCATGCCGGCAAGCGAATTACCCTTGGCGTGCGGCCCGAGGCGCTGCATCCGGCCACCGGGTCCGATCATGCCGACTACAGTTTTGACACCGCGGTGGATGTGGTCGAGCCGCTCGGCAACGAGATCCTCGTCAACTTCCGCGCCGGGGGCGCGCCGATGGTGGCGCGCGTGGACCCCGCGGTGCGCGTCAAGGCGCACCAGGCCATCCGCGTCGCGCTCGATCCGGAGCGCGTGTATTTCTTCGACGAGAAGAGCGGCGCAGCGATATAATTCGCGCCCTTCGCAGCAAATACTCAGACAGAGGTCGGTTAGCGATGGCAGGCAGACTTGCAGGCAAGACCGCGTTCATCACCGCGGCCGGGCAGGGCATCGGGCGCGGCGCGGCACTCGCATTCGCGCGCGAGGGCGCGCAGGTCTGGGCGACCGACCTGAACGCGAAGACGCTCGCCGACCTGGAAGGCAAGGACGGGATTCGCACGAGGGTTCTGGATGTCCTTGACGAGTCCGCGATCAACAAGCTGGCGGGCGAGGTCGGGCAGGTAGACATCCTGTTCAATTGCGCCGGATTCGTGCATCACGGCACGATTCTCGATTGCGCGCCGAAGGATTGGGAATTCAGCTTCAACCTGAACGTAAGATCCATGTACCTCGTGACCCGCGCCCTGCTGCCCGGCATGCTGAAAAAGGGCGGGGGATCGATCATCAACATGTCCTCGATCGCCTCGAGCGTGAAAGGCCTGCCGAACCGCTTCGTTTACGGCGCCACAAAGGCGGCGGTGATCGGCCTCACCAAATCGATCGCCGCGGACTACGTCAAGCAGGGTATCCGCTGCAACTGCATCGGCCCGGGCACCGTTGACACGCCTTCGCTCGGCGAGCGCATCAACGCCTTCGCCGATCCGGTGCAGGCGAAAAAGGATTTCATCGCGCGCCAGCCCATGGGGCGGCTCGGCACGGTCGAGGACATCACGGGGATACTCGTGTTCCTCGCGTCCGACGAGTCGAAGTTCGCGACCGGCAACATGTATTCAATAGATGGGGGAATGACGATATGAAATTGTGCCGCTACGGCAAGAACGGCTTCGAGAAGCCGGGCATCATCGACGCCGAAGGGCGCCTGCGCGATCTTTCCAAGGTGGTGGAGAACATCGGCCCCAAGGAACTCGCGCCGCGCGACCTGAAGATGCTCGCCAAGATCAAGCCCGAGACCCTGGCGGTGGTCGCCAATGGCCCGCGGCTCGGCGTTCCCTTCGTCGGCATCGGCAAATTCGTCGCCATCGGCCTTAACTATTCGGACCATGCCAAGGAAGCCGGCATGCCGATCCCGCCCGAACCGATCGTCTTCATGAAGGCCACCACCTCCATCAGCGGGCCGAACGACGACATCATCCAGCCCCGGCGCTCGACCAAGCTCGACTGGGAAGTCGAACTCGGCATCGTCATCGGCTCCAAGGCGCAGTACGTCGAGTACAAGGAAGCGCTCGAGTACGTCGCCGGCTACTGCGTGGTGAACGACGTTTCCGAGCGGTCGTTCCAGATGGCGACCACGCAGTGGGACAAGGGCAAGGGCTTCGATACCTCCGGTCCGATCGGACCGTGGCTCGTCACGACCGACGAGATCAAGGACCCGCAGGCCCTGGAGATGTGGCTGGACCTGAACGGCAAGCGCATGCAGTCGGGCAATACGCGCACCATGATCTTTAACTGCGCGCAGATCGTGTCGCACGTGAGCCAGTACATGACTCTCATGCCGGGCGACGTCATCACCACCGGCACGCCGCCGGGCGTCGGCCTGGGCGTGAAGCCCAACCCGGTGTTCCTCAAACCGGGCGACGTGATGACGCTGGGCATCCGCGGCCTGGGCGAGCAGAAGCAGAAGGTCGTCGCCTACACGGGTTAGCAAGTGCAAACACGCAGTACGACGGGCCGCACGGCTTTTCTCCAACTGCTGTGCGATGAAGGGGTCACACACCTTTTCGGCAACCCGGGCACCACCGAGCTTCCGATCATGGAAGTGGTGCCCGACTTCCCGCAACTGCAGTTCGTCCTCGGCCTGCACGAGGCGGTCGTCGTGGCGATGGCCGACGGGTTCTGCCGCGCTTCGGGGCGGCTCGCGGCGGCCAACGTGCACGTCGCCCCCGGCCTGGGCAACGCCATGGGCGCGCTTTACAACGCGAAATTCTCGGGCTCGCCGATCATCCTGACCGCGGGCCAGCAGGAGCAGGGGCATGGCCTGCTCGAGCCGCTGCTCTACGATCCGCTGGTGCCGATCGCGCAACCCATGGTCAAGTGGGCCGTCGATGTAACGCGCGCCGAAGATTTTCCTCGAATTCTGCATCGCGCGGCCAAGGTCGCGTTGACGCCGCCCACCGGGCCGGTGTTCATCAGCCTGCCGGGCGACGTGCTCGATCAGAAAGTCGAACTCGACATGGGGCGCCCGGTGCGAGTGGACGCGGAGACCCGCCCGTCGGACGCGACGCTCGCCCGGCTCGCGGAGATGCTGCTTGCCTCGAAGCGACCGGTGATCCTGGCCGGCCAGGAGCTTGCGACGCATGATGCGTTCGCCGAGGCCACGGAACTCGCCGAGTTGCTGGGCGCGGCGGTTTACCAGTCGCCGATTCCCTACAGCGCGCAGTTCCCCACCGAGCATCCGGCCTGCATGGGTTCGTTCACCAGATCGCAGAAACAGGTGCGCAGTCTGCTCGAACCCTATGACCTGCTGTTCTGCCTCGGCGCCGACCTGCTGCGCATGTCGGTCTACAGCCCCACGGAACCGCTGCCGGAGAATCTTCCGGTGATCCACCTGTCGGAGCGCGGCTGGGAACTCGGCAAGAACTACCGCACCGACCTCGCCGTGCAGGCGAACGTGAAGCAGACGCTCGCTGCCCTGCTGCCGCTGCTGCGCGCGAAGCGCCCCGCCGGGCATGCCGCCGCCGCGGAGAAACGGCTCGCGGAACTCAAGCCCCGCAACTGGAGCGCGCAGCGCGACAAGGCGCGCATCGACGCCATGCTCGCGGCCGAAACGAAGCCCATCGATCCCAAATACCTGATGCTCCGCTTCACCGAGGCGCTGCCGAAGGATGCCGTCGTGGTGGAGGAAGGATTGACGTCGACGGTGTCGCTGCCTGGATTCCTCCCGCTGCGTGACCCGCGGGGTTTCTACGGGCTCGCGAGCGGCGGTCTGGGTTTCGCGGTTCCCGGCGCCATCGGCGTGAGCCTCGCCTTGCCCGGGCGGCCGGTCGCGGTTGTCGTCGGAGACGGCAGCACGATGTACGGCGTCCAGGCGCTATGGACAGCCGCGCATCTCAAGCTGCCGATCACCTAC
>SHXL01000018.1 GCA_009693345.1 Betaproteobacteria bacterium | reverse complement strand
GGGGTAATATGCACCGGCTCAAAGAGGAAGGCATGAACCTCAAGTTCCCAGCGAAACTGAAGAATCAGCTTGCGCGCGTTGCAAAAAATGTTGGCCGGTGCCGGAGAGTCTTGTCGTTGATATTCTAGAGAGGGAGCTTCCACGCACGGAAGTTATGGCTGATTTTGTACGGGAAGCACTAGCGTCGGATGCGGAGGTTGAAACTGGCGGACCTGTTTATCGCGCGGAGGACGTGCATGCTTGACTGGAGCGACTTGGTCGCGGCGAAAAAGCGCCGAGGCCAGAACCGAGAAAGCAGTAACTTTATGGGGTCGATCTACAACATCTAGCGCACCCGAGCCAAGCCCCGTTTTGCCTTCGCGCGTAGGCGAGCCCGAATCACCCGCTTTACCTCACGATTTGTCGCAGACCGCTTCATTGGTCGCGTGTCACTACCAATAAATTTCGCAAATGCGGGGTCCTTGCTTAGCGGTCCAGGCGAGCGAGTCATTTCCTTTTCTTAATCCACGGGCGCGGTGGCCAAATTAATGCGTTGGGCAATTTTAATGGGAATTTCCCCTCTGGTGCCAGTGACCGAAAAGCGGGGTAATGTGAGCTAATTGTCTGACGAGGCGGGAATCGGGCTCTGACCCCGATTTCTATTTGGTATCCTCTTGGTCCTATGGCCAAGAAGCCAAAGAAACCGCAGTTCGTCCCGGTCAATGCGGATGACCTGAAGCCGATGCACCACTGGCACCGGCCGCTGCAGGCGCCGGGGATCACGCAGGTGGATTTCGAGGAGCGGGTGGATTTCAAGCGCCTGCACCGGTATCGCCTCGCGCGCACGCGCCAGTCGCTGGCGAAATCGGGGCTGGGTGCGATGCTGTGTTTCGACCAGCACAACATCCGCTACATCTCCTCCACCGTGATCGGCGAGTGGGCGCGCGACAAGCTGATCCGCTATTGCCTGCTCACCGGCACGGGCGATCCCTGGGTGTGGGATTTCGGCTCGGCGGCGCGCCATCACAAGATCTATTGCCCGTGGCTGAAAGAGGACCACGTGCGCGCGGGCAACCCGGGCATGCGCGGCGCGATCGGGCCGAGCGTCGGCCTGTTCGAGGCGGCGGCGAAGGAGATCAAGGACATCCTCGTGCAGGAAGGCGTCGCCGCGATGCCGCTGGGTCTGGACGTGTGCGAGCCGGGGTTCCTGTTCGCGCTGGAGAAGGAGGGCCTCAACATCCGCGACGGGCAGCAGATGATGCTCTCGGCGCGCGAGGTGAAGAGCCACGACGAGATCACGCTCCTGAACACCGCTTCGGCGATGGTAGACGGCGTTTACCAGGACATTGCCGAGGTGCTCAAGCCCGGCGTGAAGGAAAGCCAGATCGTCGCGCTCGCCGCCAAGCGGCTCTACGAGATGGGCTCGGACTGCGTTGAGGCGGTCAACGCGATCGCGGGCGAGCGCTGCAGCCCGCACCCGCACAACTTCACCGACCGGCTGATCCGTCCCGGCGACCAGGCGTACTTCGACATCATCCATTCCTTCATCGGCTACCGCACCTGCTACTACCGCACGTTTTCGGTGGGCAAGGCGACAACGGCGCAGAAGGATGCCTACAAAAAGGCGCGGCACTGGATGGACGGCGCGATCTCGATGCTCAAGCCCGGCGTCTCGACCGAAAAAGTGGCGAAGATGTTTCCGAAGTCCACCGAGATCGGCTTCGAGACCGAGATGTCCGCCTTCGGCCTTAATTTCTGCCACGGACTGGGGCTCGGGCTGCACGAGCGGCCGCTCATTTCGCGCCTCAATTCGTTCATCGAACCCTACGAGCTGAAAGCCGGCATGGTGTTCGCAGTAGAGACGTTCTGCCCGGCGACGGACGGCGTTTCGGCGGCGCGCATCGAGGAGGAAGTGGTGCTGACGCCCGAAGGCGCGAAGATCATTTCTCTTTATCCTGCTCAGGAATTGCCGGTGGCAAATGCCTACTAAATCGACCATTGGCTGGATCGGTGCCGGGCGCATGGGCTACGAGATGGCCGGACGCCTCGCCAAGGGCGGCGCCGACGTGCTGGTCTGGAACCGCACAAAGGAGAAGGCCGAGCCGCTGAAGAAGTGCGGCGCGAAAGTGGCGGACGATATATCCGAGCTTGCCTCGCGCGACATCGTCTTTTGCATGGTTTCGACCTGGAAGGACGTGAAGCAGGTGGTCACGGACCTTCTGAAGGGTAAGGCGAAGCCGAAGATGCTGATCGAGTGTTCGTCGATATCGCTTGAAGGTTCCGCTGAACTGCGCGAAATGCTGGATAAGAAAGGCATCGCGTATCTGGCCGCGCCGGTCTCGGGCAACGCCAAGGTGATCAAGGCAGGAAAATTGTCTTTCGTGTGTTCCGGCCCGCAGAAATCTTTTCAGGGAGCACTTCCATTCCTGAAGATGATTGCTCCCGCCGCCAGTTACGTCGGTGAGGGCGAGCTTGCGCGCATCGTCAAGATCTGCCACAATGTGTTCCTCGGCGTGGTGACGCAGTCGCTCGCCGAGATCACGGTGCTCGCGCAGAAGGCGGGCGTGCCGCGCCATGCCTTTCTCGATTTCATCAACCAGAGCGTGATGGGCTCGATGTTCACGCGCTACAAGACGCCCGCGTTCGTGAACCTCGACTTCAAGGTAACGTTCACGCCGCAGCTGCTCCGGAAGGACCTAGACCTTGGCCTGGACGCGGGCCGCAAGTTCGAGGTGCCGATGCCGCTGGCGAGCGCGACGCGCGACCTGATCCAGTCGATGATCGGCCAGGGCTGGAGCGAGCAGGATTTCGCCACGCTGCTCCTGCAGCAGGCCGAGGCTTCCGGCATCAAACTGAAATCAGAAAACGTGGAGATTGGAGATGGGCTTGCGTAAACTGTTTTTGTTTTTCGCTTTATCCGTTTGCAGTTCCGTTTCCTATTCCCAGGCTTACCCCAACAAGCCGGTGCACGTGATCATCTCGTTCACGCCCGGCAGCTCGACCGACATCGTCGGGCGCGTGGTGTTCGCGAGGGTCTCCGAGTATTGGGGCCAGCCGGTCGTCGCCGAGAATCGCGGCGGTGCGGGCGGCTCGATCGGCTCGGTGGCGGTCGCCAAGGCGGCGCCCGACGGCTACACGCTGCTGATCAACTCCTCGGCGCATTCCGTCAACCCGGCGATCTACGCCAAGCTGCCCTACGACACGGCGAAGGACTTCACCGATATCGCGCCTTTGTCCATCCAGCCGAACGTGCTGGTGGTCAATTCCACTTCGCCGTACAAGACGATGATGGACCTGGTGAACGCGGCCAAGGCGAAGCCGAGCGCCCTCAACTTCGGCCACGCCGGCATCGGCAGCGGCACGCACCTCAGCACCGAGCGACTGATCGCCGGCGCGGCCATCAACGTCACCCAGGTGCCGTTCAAGGGCACGCCCGAGGTCATCACCGCGCTGCTCAGCAATTCAGTGGATTGCTATTGGGCACCGATCTCGGCGGGCCTGTCGATGATCAAGAGCGGCAAACTGCGCGCGCTGGCCGTCAGCACTGCCAAGCGCAATCCGTCGCTGCCTGAGGTGCCGACGCCAGCCGAGGCGGGCGTGAAGAACGCGGAATCCGCGCTCTGGTTCGGCGTCTGGGGACCCGCGGGCCTGCCGCAGGACATCGTGCAGAAGATCTCGATGGACGTGCGCAAGGCGCTGGCGGACCCCGGCGTGAAGGAAAAGCTGATCGCGCTTGGCAACGACACCATGGACATGCCGCCGCCGGAGTTCGCCAAGTTCGTGCGCGAGGAGATCGACACCTACCAGCGCGTGATCAAGGCCGCGGGCATCAAGCCGCAATAAAAATCGGGCTCTAGCCCTGATTTTTATCCTGCCGGGATTTTTTTCAAGTCCGCGAGCCAGACTGACGCGTTGCCGTCGGAGGGCGCGCGCCAGTCGCCGCGCGGCGAGAGCGAGCCGCCCGAGCCGACCTTCGGTCCGTTGGGCAGGGCGCTCCGCTTGAACTGGCTGGTCTGGAAGAAGCGCCGCAGGAACACTTCCAGCCACTTGCGGATCTCGCCCAGCTTGTATTTCCCCTGCCACGCAGTCCACGCCAGGAACGCGACCTTGGAGGGTGCGTAGCCGAAGCGCAGCGTGTAGTAGAGGTGGAAGTCCTGCAGCTCGTAGGGTCCGATGACGTCTTCAGTTTTTTGATTTGGTTTTAATTCCGGGGATATTTCTGTCCCAAGAACGCGAGTGAGCGCTTTGCCCACCACCTCGCTGAATTGGCCTGACTGCGCCACCCAGCCGATCAGGAACTGGATCAGGGTCTTGGGCACGCTGACATTGACGTTGTAGTGCGACATATGGTCTCCAACACCATACGTCGCCCATCCCAGTGCCAGCTCGGACAAGTCGCCGGTGCCCACCACCAGGCCGCCGTGATGGTTGGCAAGGCGGAACAAGTGGCTGGTGCGCTCGCCGGCCTGCACGTTCTCGAATGCGATGTCGTACTGCTTACGGCCTTTGGCGTAGGGATGGCCCATGTCCTTGAACATCTGCATGCAGGAGGGGCGGATGTCGATCTCCTCCGGGGTGGCACCCACGGCGCGCATCAGCTGCCAGGCGCTGGAGCGGGTGCGCGTGGAGGTGGCGAATCCGGGCATGGTGTAGGCGAGGATGTTGTTTCTCGGCAGGCCAAAGTCGTCCATGACGCGCGCGCAGACGAGCAGCGCCTGGGTCGAGTCCACGCCTCCCGAGACACCGATGACCAGTTTCTTCGTACCGGTGGCGCGCATGCGCGTGGCGAGGCCCGCGACCTGGATACGGTAGACCTCCTCGCAGCGCGCGTCGCGCGTCGCCGGGTCGGACGGGACATAGGGGAACCGTGGGATTTGCCTTTCGAGGGAGATTTTTCCTTCAGGAATTCCCAGTGAAAATTCGATGGCCCTGAATCGCGCGATGTCCTTCTCATGCCTGCGCGCCGATTCGCCGAAGGAGTTCTGGCGCATGCGGTCGGCCTCCAGGCGCTCCAGGTCCAGGTCCGCGAAGGTCAGCTGGCCCTCGTGCGAAAAGCGCTCCGATTCGGCCAGCAGCGAGCCGTTCTCGAAGACCATGGCGTGGCCGTCCCAGGCGAGGTCGGTGGTGGATTCGCCGGCGCCCGCGGCGCTGTAGAGGTAGGCGGCGATGCAGCGCGCCGATTGATTGGCGGCAAGGTCCTTGCGGTATTGGTGCTTGCCGATGACCACGTTCGAGGCCGACAGGTTGGCGATCACCGTCGCCCCAGCGAGCGCCGCGTAGGAAGAGGGCGGCGCCGGCACCCACAAGTCTTCGCAGATTTCGGCAAAGAGGCGCAGCCGGGGATCTTCCTTCAGCTTAAAGATCATTTTCCCAAAAAAAGTCTTCTGACCGGCAATCTCGATCTCCCGCGTGTCGTCGGGCGCGGGAGTGAATTGCCGCAATTCGTAGAACTCGCGGTAGTTCGGCAGGTAGGTCTTGGGCGTGAGGCCCAGCAGCCGGCCCCGGCAGACGAGCGCCGCGCAGTTGTAGAGGAGGCCATCCACCACCACCGGCAGCCCGACGAAGGCGGCAATGGGGAGGCTCTTCGAACGCGCCAGCAGCCAGGCGAGCGCGGCCTCGGCGGCGCGCAGCAGCGCCTGCTGGTGGAACAGGTCCTCGCAGCTGTAGGCGGAGAGCCCGAGCTCCGGGAACACGACGACGATTGCCTTGCGCCTGGCCGCTGCGCGCATCAGCGCCAGCGTCGCCGCGGCATTCGCCATCGGATCGCCGATGCGCACCAGGGGCGTGGCGAGCGCGACGCGCGCGAAGCCGTGCCGGTATAGGTTGAAAAACGCGCTGCGGGTAGCCATGAATGGCCATTTTACGCCACTCTTACTATGGTGTATAAAGCCATATGTTCGAGGAGCGGGTGGTGCTGGCCGAAGGGTTCGTTCTGGAAGCAAGGATTTTCGATGATCAGGGTTTTGTGCTTTCACTCAGAAAGGGCAAAACCGTCCTGGTCGAATACAGCAATGCGAGCCGCTATGAGTTCAAATCGGTGGAAAAGCTCAGGTACGACTTCGAACGCGATGCCGAAGACGCTCTACGTCAGGGTTAGTACGCAGGCCGACGCGCTCGACCGCTTCGAGGCGGCCTGGCATCTCGCCTCGGGCCGCAGGCCGCCGGCGCCGCTGGCGGTGCTGTCCTTCGCCGATCTGCCCTTACTGACGAAGAACCTCTCGCCTGCCCGCTGGGAGCTGTTGAAGCAGTTGAAAGCCATCGGCCCCGTATCGGTATTCGCGCTGGCCCGGCACCTGAAGCGGGACTACAAGAACGTGCACACCGACGTCGCGCAGTTGACTGCCCTGGGTTTGATACAGAAAACCGAGGAAGATCTGGTGCGTGTCGCGTGGGACGCGGTGCGCTCGGAACTCAGGCTATAGCCAGCGGGCCTTGCGGAAACGCCAGAAGAGGATCGAATCGAGCAGCGCCATGATCCCGACCGCCATCGGATAGCCGTAATCCCAGGAGAGCTCGGGCATTTGCTTGAAGTTCATGCCGTAGACTCCCGCGATCATGGTCGGCACCGCCACCAGCGCGGCGTAGGCGGCAAGGCGCTTGGTGACTTCGCTCTCGCCGATGGTGATCATGGCGAGGTTGACTTGGATCGCGGTGGATACCGTGTCGCGCAGGGAATCGAGCGACTGGTTCAGGCGCACGAGGTGGTCGTAGACGTCGCGGAAATATTCCCCCATGCCCTGGCAGACCTGCGGCACGCGCCCGCCGTAGAGCTTGCCCACCGCATCCATCAGCGGCGCGGTGGCGTGCTTCAGCGTGGTGACCTTCTGCTTGACGTAATAGAGCGCCTCGATGTTGGCGCGCGGCGCGGTATTGGCGAAGATGCGCTCCTCGATGCCTTCGAGCTCGGTTTCGATCGCATCGAGCACCGGGAAGTAGCGGTCCACCACCGCGTCCATCAGCGCGTAGAGCACGTAGCCCGAACCGTAGCGCAGCAGCTCCGGCTCCTGCTCGCAGCGCGTGCGCACCCCGAGGAAGCCCTGCTCGGTGCGGTTCCTGATCGACAGCACGTAGTTCGGACCGGTGAAGATACTGACTTCGCCAACGCGCAGTTCCTCCCCGGCGGGCTCCACCACGTGCAGCACGGTGAACAGCTCGGTGGCGTACTCCTCTATCTTGGGCCGCTGGTGGCCGTGGTGCGCGTCCTCTACGGCGAGTTCGTGCAGCTTGAACTGCTGGCTCATTTCCTTCAGCTCGGCGTCGGAGGCGTCCCGCAGCGCCACCCAGACGAAGGTGCCGGGCTTGGCGAGATAACTGTGGATTTCGCTCTGCGCGATGTCGGCGAGCTTCTTTCCGTCTTGGTAGACGACGCAATTAACGAGCATGGATAATGATACCGTGAGTGCTCCCGCCAAACCCCGTGACGCCGCCACCGTGGTCGTGCTGCGCGATGCCGCCCGCGGCCTGGAGGTTTACCTGGTGAAGCGCAGCCGCACGGTGGATTTCATGGCCGGCGCGCATGTTTTTCCCGGGGGCCGGTTGGACCAGGCCGATACCTCGCTTGCGGCCTGCGCGGTACGCGAGACCTTCGAGGAAGCCGGGCTGGTGCTGGACCCCGGGGCGCTGGTGCCCTGGGTGCGTTGGATCACCCCCGAGATCTCGCCCAAGCGCTTCGATGCGCGGTTTTTTCTCGCCCGGGCGCCCGAGGGCCAGGAACCGAAGGTCGACGGCCGCGAAGCGACCGAAGGCCTCTGGATCGCGCCGCAGGAGGCCTTGCAGCGCTGGGAGGACGGCGCCATGCAGCTCCCGCCGGCGACGGCCAAGAGCGTCGAACTGCTAGCCTTGTATCCGACGGTGGACGCCGCCCTCGTGGACGCCGCAAGCCGGCCGCCGCCTGTGGCGATGCCCCTGGTCTGGAACGACGAGGAGAGCGGGCGCGCGTACATCTCGCTGCCGGGGGACCCGCGCCACCCGCTGCCCGATGTGCTGGGCGGCGCGATCCGGCGTTTCCAGCTGACGGAAGGGCGCTACCGCAAGGTAAATGCCCACTAAGTCCGCAAAGCTAAAATAGGTCATGACCAAGATCAGCAGGCGAGCGCAATCGCTCGGTACCGAAAACGCCTTCGTGGTGCTCGCCGAAGTCAACGCGCTCGCCCGCCAGGGCAAGGACATCATCAGTTTCTGCATTGGCCAGCCCGACTTCCCGGCCCCGCTGCACGTGCAGGAGGCCGCGATCCGCGCGATCCGCGAGGGCAAGCACGGCTACACGCCATCGGCCGGCATCGATCCGCTGCGCGAAGCGGCGGCGCGCTACATGGCGGGCATGCGCGGCGGCCTGCCGATCCGGCCCGAGGACGTGGTGATCGGCGCGGGCGCTAAGCCGTTCATCGCCTACGCCATCCTGTCGACCACCGACCATGGCGCGGGCGACGAAGTGATCTATCCCAACCCCGGTTTCCCGATCTACGAATCGCAGATCATCGCCTGCGGCGCGCAACCGGTGCCGGTGCATCTCAGGGAAGGGCGCGATTTCGCCTTCGACCCGGCGGAGCTGGAAAAGCTCATCACGCCCAGGACGAAACTTCTGATCCTGAACTACCCGCATAACCCCACGGGGGGGTTGCTTTCAAGAAAAGAATTGGAAGCGATTGCGGCAATACTGCAGAAGCACCCGCAGGTCTGGATCTATGCGGACGAAATCTACTCGCGCCTGTGCTACGCGGGCGAGTTCTTCTCCATCGCGCAGCTGCCCGGCATGTACGAGCGCACCATCATCTCCGACGGCGCGTCCAAGACCTGGGCGATGACCGGCTGGCGCATCGGCTTCGCCTCCAACCCGGTGCTCGCGCCCGTGCTGACGCGCTGGATCACCAACACCGACTCCTGCGCTTCGCAGATCTCGCAATGGGCCGCGGTCGATGCGATCAACGGGCCGCAGGATGCGGCCGAAATGATGAAGAAGAGTTTTTTTGACAGAAGAAATCTGATAATCAGATTGTTGAATGGAACCCCAGGCGTCAGTTGCAGAACGCCCGGCGGCGCGTTCTACGCCTGGCCGAACGTCACCAAAGCCTGCCGCATGATCGGCGCGGCCGATTCCGAGGAGTTCCGCAAGCGCCTGCTGCACGAGGCGGGCGTCGCGCTGCTCGCCGACATCCACTTCGGCGCCCGCGTGCCGGGCGAGGGCCAGCACGTGCGTTTTTCGTACGCCGCCTCGAACGAGGCGATCGAAAAGGGCGTCGCGCGCATGGCCGATTTCATCCGAAGGAACACAAAGAAGGCGGCATGAAAGAGATTTGGCGGCCGAGCGTAACGGTCGCCGCAATCATCGAGCGCAACGGGAAATTCCTGTTCGTCGAGGAACTGCAGGACGGACGGCGGGTACTCAACCAGCCTGCCGGGCACCTCGACCCGGGCGAGACCCTGATCGCAGCCTGTGCGAGGGAGGTGATGGAAGAGACCGCGCACCGCTTCGAACCCGCCGGGCTGGTCGGCATCTATCGCTGGCACTACAGGCCCGCGGACGTGACATTCCTGCGCTTTTGCTTTTCGGGAAAGATCCTGGGGGTCGAAAATACGCCGCTGGACGGGGAAATTCTCGCGCTTCACTGGTTAAGAGCCAAGGAAGTGAAGGAAAAATCCCAACAGCACCGCTCGCCTCTCGTCCAGCAGTGCCTGGATGATTACCTTGCCGGCCATAATTTCCCGCTTACCGTGATATCCAGAACGTATGGGTGAGCGCATCGTCGTCGGCATGTCGGGCGGCGTGGATTCCGCGGTGGCCGCGTTATTGCTCAAGCGCGAGGGCTACGACGTGGTCGGCCTGTTCATGAAGAACTGGGAGGATGACGACAACGATGCGTACTGCTCGACGCGCGAGGACCTGATCGACGCAGCGGCTGCGGCCGACGTGATCGGCATCGAGCTGGAAGCGGTGAATTTCTCCGCCGAGTACAAGGACAGGGTGTTCGCCGAATTCCTGCGCGAATACCAGGCCGGGCGCACGCCCAATCCTGACGTGCTGTGCAATGCCGAGATTAAGTTCAAGGCTTTCCTCGACCATGCCATCGACCTGGGCGCGACCCGCATCGCCACCGGCCACTATGCGAGGGTCTCGCAGAAGAACGGCCTGTATGAGCTTCACCGGGGCGCGGATGCGTCCAAGGACCAGAGCTACTTCCTGCACCGGCTGAATCAGTCCCAGCTGTCACGGGTACTCTTCCCGCTCGGAGAGCTGGAGAAGACCGAGGCGCGCAAAATGGCGGCCGAGGCGCACTTGCCGAATCACGCGAAGAAGGATTCGACCGGCATCTGCTTCATCGGCGAGCGGCCATTCCGCGAATTTCTCAACCGCTACCTGCCGCGCGACCCCGGCGCCATCGTCACGTCCGAGGGCAAGAGAATCGGCAACCACATCGGGCTGTCCTTCTACACTATCGGCCAGAGGAAGGGCATCGGTCTGGGCGGCCCCGGAGATGCCTGGTACGTGGCGGACAAGAACATGGAGACGAATTCGCTGGTCGTGGTCCAGGGCCACGACCATCCGCGGCTCATGAAACGCTCGCTCAGGGCACAAGACGCAAGCTGGATTTCGGGGGATGCGCCGGAGCAGGGCAGCACGCATTCGGCGAAGACGCGCTACCGGCAGGCGGATTCGGCCTGCATCGTGACGCGCTCGGAC
This sequence comes from Betaproteobacteria bacterium, assembly GCA_009693345.1. Taxonomy (GTDB): domain Bacteria; phylum Pseudomonadota; class Gammaproteobacteria; order Burkholderiales; family SG8-39; genus RBG-16-66-20. Next base: position 10,907 of record SHXL01000018.1, on the reverse strand, counting down.
GAAGAGGGGATCGCGCTGGAGTTCGCCCAGCCGCAGTGGGCGGTGACGCCCGGCCAGTCGGTGGTGCTCTACGACGTTGCGGTCTGTCTGGGTGGAGCGGTAATCAGCTAAGCCTTCGGCGGGGCGGTGTCCGCGAACGCGGGCCATTCCATCAGCTTATCGTAGAAGCGGCCGAGGTTAGCGTACTCGCCGCGCCAGTCGATGCCGGCCGGCCTGCGGAACTCGACCCAGCCCAGGCAGCAGCCGACCGCAATGTCGGCCAGCGTGTAGCGGTCGCCGTGGCACCAGGGCCTGTCGGCCAGGTCCGCGGAGATCATCGCCAGGCCGCGCGCCAGCTTGCCGGTCTGCTTGTCGGTCCAGGCCCTGCTTTGTTCATTCTTTGGCCGCAGGGATTCGTAGCGGATCAGGAGGCCCGCATCCAGCGACCCGTCGGCGAGCGCCTCCCAGCGCCGCACTGCGACGCGCTCCCGGTTGTCGTCGGGAATCAGGCGCGAGATCGGCGATACGCTGTCGAGGAACTCGACGATGACGCGCGAGTCGAACAGCGCGGTGCCGTCGTCCAGCACCAGCGTCGGCACCTTGCCAAGCGGATTGAGGACGTTGACCGGATTTTCGGGCGGATTGACGTCGGCGGCCTCGAATTCGCAGTCGATCTTCTTTTCCGCGAGCACGACGCGCACTTTGCGGGTGTAGGGGCTGGCAACGGATCCGAGTAGTTTCATGGCGGGCGCGAATTATATAATACGTGCCATGGTCTCCACGCGGTCCGCATTGTCCGCACTATCCGCACTATCCGCGCTGTCGCCGCTCGACGGCCGGTACGCAAATTCCGCGGATCCCCTGAGGCCGTTCTTCAGCGAGTACGCGCTCATCCGCTACCGCGTGCGCGTCGAGCTGGCCTGGCTCATAGCGCTCGCCGCCGAGCCGGCCATCGCCGAGCTGAAGCCGTTCTCCAAGGCTACCGTCGCGTCGCTCAAGCAGTTGGTTATTAAGTTCAATGAAGTTGATGCAGAAGAAATAAAGGAAATTGAGGCCGAGACCAACCACGACGTCAAGGCGATCGAGTACTGGCTGAAAGCAGGGCTCGCCAAGAACCGCGAGGTGCAGGGCGCACTCGAATTCATCCACTTTGCGGTCACCTCCGAGGACATCAACAACCTTGCCTACGCGCTGATGCTCGCCGATTCGCGCGAGCAGGTCATGCTGCCGAAGCTGGACGAAATCATCGCCGTCCTGCGCGGGGGCGCGCGCCGGCACGCGGCGCTCGCCATGCTTTCGCGGACCCATGGCCAGCCGGCCTCCCCGACCACGCTCGGCAAGGAACTCGCCAACTTCGTGCACCGGCTGGATCGCGCGCGCAGGCGGATCGCGACGGTGCCTCTGCTGGGCAAGACGAACGGCGCGACCGGCAATTACCACGCGCATGCGATCGCCTACCCGAATTTCGAATGGGAGCATTTCTGCAGCCGCTTCGTGCAGGGGCTCGGACTGGAATTCAACGCCTACACGACGCAGATCGAGCCGCACGACTTCTGCGCAGAACTGTTCGACGCCTACGCGGCCGCCAATACCATCCTACTGGCGCTCGACCGCGACCTCTGGGGCTACATCTCGCTCGGCTATTTCCGGCAGAAAACGAAGCGGGGCGAGGTCGGTTCCTCGACCATGCCGCACAAGGTAAATCCGATCGATTTCGAGAACTCCGAGGGCAACGTCGGCGTGGCCAACGCCCTGCTGCGCCACCTCTCGGACAAGCTCCCGGTGTCGCGCTGGCAGCGCGACCTGTCGGACTCCACCGCGCTGAGAAACACCGGCAACGCGCTCGGCCATACGCTGCTCGCCTACACCTCCTGCCTGCGCGGCCTCGCCAAGCTCGACGCCGATCCGCGGCGCATCGCCGAGGACCTGGACGCCAACTGGGAAGTGCTCACCGAGGCGGTGCAGCAGGTGATGCGCCGGCATGGCGTCGCCGGGGCCTATGAGAAACTCAAGGCGCTGGTGCGCGGCAAGAAGCTCGATCCCAAACAGCTCGCCGCATTCATCCGCGCGCTGCCGATTCCCGCTGAGGAAAGAAAGCGGCTGCTCGCGCTGACCCCCGCCACCTACACCGGCCTCGCCGCGCGGCTCGCCAAGCGTATTTGAGTCGCGGATGATTTACGCCGCTACGATATTTCTGTCTTCGTTTCTGCTGTTCCTCGTCCAGCCGCTGATCGCGCGCCAGATCCTGCCCTGGTTCGGCGGTACCGCGGCAGTGTGGACGACCTGCATGCTGTTCTTCCAGACGCTGCTGCTGGCGGGCTATGCCTACGCCCACGCCACCAACGCGAAACTGCAGCCGCGCGCCCAGGCGGTGCTGCACTCGGTGCTGCTCGCGATAGCGCTTGCGCTGCTGCCGATCGCGCCCAACGAAATGTGGCAGCCCACGGGAACGGAGGAGCCGATCTCCAGGATCCTGCTGGTGCTGACGGCAACCGTGGGGTTGCCTTACCTGCTTCTTTCCTCGACCAGCCCGCTGCTGCAGGTTTGGTTTTCGCGCGCGCGCCCCGGCGTCGATCCCTACCGCCTGTTCGCGGTCTCGAACCTCGCTTCCCTGCTGGCGCTGATCGGCTACCCGCTGCTGGTGGAGCCGTTCCTCGGCAACCGCGAGCAGGTGGTCTGGTGGTCTACCCTGTTTGCAGTTTTTGCCGTTTTTTGTGCCGGATTGGCTTGGACCATTTCGGGGAAAAAAGAACAAGAGACAAAGGAAATCGAAAACACAGCGCCTCTGCGCCGCAGCGACTACCTGCTCTGGCTCGCGCTCTCGGCGACAGGGTCGGTGATGCTGCTCGCGGTGACCAACCACGTGACGCAGAACGTGGCCGCGATCCCGCTGCTCTGGCTCGCGCCGCTGACCTTGTACCTGCTCACGTTCATCATCGCGTTCGAGGGAGGCATGCTGGGATTCAACCTGTACCGGGTCGAGTATTTCTGGACCGCGGTCTTGGTCTGGCTCGGGGGCATGGCCTGGCTGCTGGTCGATTCGCGCTACCAGTTCGAACTGTGGATGCAGATCGGCATGTATCTCAGTGGCCTGTTCGTCGCGTGCATGTTCTGCCACGGCGAGCTGTATCGCGCGCGGCCGGCGGCGAGCCATCTGACGGCCTTCTACCTGACCATCTCGGCCGGCGGCGCGATCGGCGGCCTGCTGGTGGCCGTCGTGGCGCCGCTTGCGTTCAATGCCTACTATGAACTCGGCCTCGCGCTGGTCGCGCTTGCGCTGCTTGCCGCAGTTCGCTTCGCGCCGGTCAACAAGGTTGCGCGCTGGGCAAGCCTTGCCATGCTGCTCGCGGTGGCCGCCTGCGCCGCCTACGACGGCTCGCGCTTCCAGAAGGACGTCCATGTCTCGGCGCGCAATTTCTACGGCGTGATCCGGGTGAAGGAATATGGCGCCCCGGGCGAGAGCTACCACCTGCGCAGGCTGGTGCACGGCGTGATCATGCACGGCGAACAGGACATGACCGACGACGGGCGGCGCAAGCCGAGCACTTATTACCAGCCCAGCTCCGGCGTCGGTGCCGCGGTGGCCGCGCGGCAGGCAAGAGGCGCGATTCGCGTCGGCGTGATCGGGCTGGGAACGGGCACGCTCGCGGCGTACGGTCGCAAGGGCGACGTCTACCGCTTCTACGACATCAACCCGCAGGTGATTGCGATCGCGCGCGCGGAATTCACCTACCTGGGCGACAGCGAAGCCGCCATCGAGGTCGCGCTGGGCGACGCGCGCCTGAATCTCGAGCGCGAGGAACCGCAGGGCTTCGACCTGCTCGCGGTGGATGCCTTCTCCAGCGACGCGATACCGGTGCACCTGATCACCAGGGAGGCGCTAGGGGTCTACCTGCGGCACATGAAGCCGGACGGCATCATCGCATTTCACGTCTCCAACCGGTTCCTGAACCTCGTCCCGGTGGTCGCGAAGCTGGCGAAGGAACATGGCGGGTGGGTGACGCTCGTATCGGACAAAGGCAAGGACGGCGAGGACGACCACACCACGACCGACTGGGTGCTGGTGTCGCGCGACCGCAAGGCCCTGGAGGCGGCGCCGGAGATCCAGGCGGCTTCGCCGGAGATGCCCGAAGTGCAAACCAGCTGGCGCACCTGGACCGACGACTACTCCAACCTGTTGCAGATTCTCAGGTGATGTGGGCCCCCGCCTGCGCGGGGGCGACGTCATCCCCGCGAATGCGGGGATCCATGCCCGTCAGACGACTGCGCCGGCGTTCTTGTCGTCCGCGGGGTTCTTCTTCTGGGCGCGGATGAACTGGGTGCGGTCCACGCCGAGCCACATGACGAGCGGGCTGGCCACCAGTACCGAGGAGTAGATGCCGAAGCAGATGCCGATGGTGAGCGCGAGCGCGAAGTAGTGCAGCGCCGGCCCGCCGAAGACGAGCATGGTGGTGACCATCGCCTGGGTGCAGCCGTGGGTGATGATGGTGCGCGAAATCACGCCGGTGATCGCGCTGTCGATGACTTCGGGCACCGTGGCCTTGCGCATCTTGCGGAAATTTTCCCGCACCCGGTCGAACACCACCACCGATTCGTTCACCGAGTAGCCGAGCACCGCGAGCACCGCGGCCAGCACCGGCAGGGAGAATTCCCACTGGAACAGGGCGAAGCAGCCCAGGATGATGATCACGTCGTGCAGGTTGGCGATGATCGCCGCGAGGCCGAAGCGCCACTCGAAGCGGATCCACAGGTAGAGGACGATGCCGATGGCGGTTACCAGCAGCGCGAGGGCGCCGTATTCGGCCAGCTCCTCGCCGACCTGCGGGCCCACGAACTCGACGCGCCGCACCTCGGCACTGGCATCCTTCACCTTGAGCAGGGCGGTGACCTTCTGCGACAGGTCGGCGGTCGACTGGCCTTTTTCGACCGGCAGGCGGATCAGCACATCGCGCGATGAACCGAAATTCTGCACCTCGCCCTTGAGGCCCGCCTTGTCGAGCGCCTCCCGGATCGACTCGACGTTGGCGGCGTCCCGGTAGTTCACCTCGACCAGCGTGCCGCCGGTGAATTCGACCGAGAAATGCAGCCCCTTGTAGGCGAGGAAAAAGACCGCGGCGACAAACGTCAGCAGGGAAATGACGTTGAAGACGAGCGCGTGCCGCATGAACGGGATGACGCGGCGGATTTTGAAGAATTCCATGCGCTCGTTTCCTGTTGCGTTATTTCCAGCCGGTATCGCCGATCGAGAGGTGCGCGATCCTGCGCCGGTGTCCGTAGGCGAGGTTGACGATTGCGCGCGACACCACCACCGAGGAGAAGATCGAGGTCATGATCCCCAGGCAGTGCACCACCGCGAAGCCGCGCACCGGCCCGGAGCCGAAGATCAGCAGAGCGAGGCCTGCGATCAGCGTAGTGACGTTGGAGTCGAGAATCGTGCCCCAGGCGCGCTCGTAGCCGGCGGCGATCGCGGCCTGCGGCGACTGGCCGCCGCGCACCTCCTCGCGGATGCGCTCGTTGATCAGCACGTTGGCGTCGATCGCCATGCCGAGCGTGAGCGCGATTGCCGCGATCCCGGGCAGGGTCAGCGTCGCCTGCAGCAGCGACAGCAGCGCCACCAGGAACAGCAGGTTCACGCCCAGCGCGAGCGAGGAGAAAACGCCGAACAGGGTGTAGTACGCGCTCATGAAGAGCACGATCACGACGAAGCCCCACTTGGTGGCGTTGAAACCCTTGTCGATGTTTTCCTTGCCGAGCGACGGGCCGACCGTGCGTTCCTCGATGATCTCCATCGGCGCCGCCAGCGAGCCGGCACGGATCAGGAGCGACAGGTCGCTGGTCTCGGCCGGGGTGAAACTGCCCGTGATCTGGAAGCGGGCGCCGAATTCGCCCTGGATCGTCGCGACCGAGATCGCTTCACCCTTGCCCTTTTCGAGCAGGATAATGGCCATCAGGTGCTTCAGGTTCTCGCGCGTCGCCTGGCGCATGATGCGGCCGGCGGCCTCGTTTAGCTCGACCGAGACCGCCGGGCGCTGGTCGTTGTCGAAGGTCGCCTGCGCGCCGACGAACTGGTCGCCGGTCACCAGCACCTGCTTCTTCACCGGCACCGGGCTCACGCTGCCGTCGCGCTTTCTCTCGGGGAAGACGTCGACGTTGAAGTTGCTGCCCGAGAGCCTCGCTTCCTCGTCCACGAGGCGCACTTCGAGCGTCGCGGTACGGCCGAGAATGTCCTTCGCTTTGGAGGTGTCCTGCACTCCGGGCAGCTGCACCACGATGCGGTCGGCCCCCTGCTGTTGGATCACCGGCTCGGCGACCCCGAGCTGGTTCACGCGCCGTCCCAGCGTGACGATGTTCTGCTTGATCGCGAGATCCTGCTCGTTCTTGAGCGCTTCGGGCTTGAGCGTCGCGACGATCAGTTGGTCCTGGCCGTCGTCGCGCCGTACCTGGGTCAGCACCGGCAATGCCTCGGCGAGCGCCACGCTCGCCTTGTCGCGCGTCGCGGCGTCGCGAAAGCGCAAGCGCAGCGTCTGACCTTCGCGCGAAATGCCCGCATGGCGCAGGTTCTTTTCGCGCAGCAGCGTGCGGACGTCGCCGGTGTAGGCGTCGAGCCGCTTGGTGATTGCCGCCTGCATGTCCACCTGCAGCAGGAAATGGACGCCGCCGCGCAGATCGAGGCCGAGATACATCGGCAGCGCGTGCACCGCGGTCAGCCAGTTGGGCGAGGAGGAAAGCAGGTTGAGCGCCACCACGTACTCCGGGTTTTGCGGGTCCGGGTTGATCGCCTTCTCGATCAGGTCCTTGGCCTTGAGCTGGGTATCGGAGTCCGCAAGGCGGATGCGCAGGCCGTGCAGGTCGAGCAGCACGCCGGTATGCGTGACCTGCGCGCCCTTGAGCGTGCTTTCAAGGCGCGCGAGGAGGGCGGCGTCGACCCTGACCGTGGCCTTGTTGCTCGAGATCTGGACGGCCGGCGCCTCGCCGAAGAAATTCGGCAGGGTGAAGAGCAAGGCGAGCGCGATCGTGAGACCGATCAGCGCATATTTCCAGGCCGGGTAACGGTTCACCGCTCGGGTTCGACCTATTTAATGCTCTTGATCGTGCCCTTCGGCAGGAGAGTCTGAATCGCTGGCCGTTGCACCATGATTTTTGTTTCTGAGGCGATTTCAAGCGTCGCGTATTGATCGCCCAACTCGACGATCTTTCCGATCAGGCCGCCGACCGCGACCACTTCGTCGCCTTTCTGCAGGGCGTCGATCATGGTCTTGTGCTCCTTCGCGCGCTTCATCTGCGGCCGGATCATGAGGAAGTACAGCAGCACGAACATCAGGACGATGGGCAGGAAGCTCATCAATCCATCGGCGCCGCCGATGCCGGGGGCTTGCGCGAAAGCAGGGGAAATCAGCACGAAAAACTCCTCTGTCGAAATGCCGGAAAAGCTTGAAATTGTAGCAGCTTGCGCTCCTCGGGCCGGCGCGCGGCCGCGGAGCACGAACTGGCCATGATTTGAGGTAGATCAGCTTGTGCCGGCTCGAATTCGCGAGAATGGCTGCAACGGCGAATGGAGTTGGCCATGCCACTACAGGTACCGGAATCACTGAAGAATGCGCATGACGCATTGCATGCCGGGCTGAAGCGCGCGTTGCGCGAACCCGGTCCTATCGGAGACACGGGGCGCTAGATCACGCAGCTCATGGACGGGCACATGCTGCGCGAAGAGAAGTTCGCGCTGCGGCCGCTCGGGCTGCTCAAGGCGCTGGGCCGCGGGGAAACGCCGTCGGATCTGGCGGAAGCGGCCAGGATGGTGCAGGGGCTCAAGAACGAGATTGCGCAGATGGAAGAGGACGTCTTCTATCCGGCGGCCCTGCTGATCGGCGAATACGCCGCGCGGGTGCGCAAGGACTAATCCGGACCGCCGGCGCGCGCGAGGTTCCCGTTCTTCATGCGCGCCGCGCGCAAGCGCGCCGCCGTGGCGTCGAGCCGCCCCGCCTCGATCGACTCGCGCAGCTCCTTCATCAACTGAAGGTAGTAGTGCAGGTTGTGGATCGTGTTCAGGCGCGCGCCGAGGATCTCGTTCGCGCGCTGCAGGTGGTGCAGGTAGGCGCGGCTGAAGTTGCGGCAGCCATAGCAGGCGCAGGCCTCATCCAGCGGCCGCGTATCGTCCCGCCACCTCGCATTGCGGATCTTGACGTCGCCCGAGCGCGTGAAGAGCCAGCCGTTGCGCGCGTTGCGGGTAGGCAGCACGCAGTCGAACATGTCCACGCCGGCAAGCACCGCTTCGATCAGGTCCTCGGGCGTGCCCATGCCCATCAGGTACCTGGGTTTATCCGCCGGCATTGCCGGCAGCAGATGGTTCATGGTCCTGAACCGATCCTCGGGCGGTTCGCCAACCGCAAGCCCGCCGATCGCGTAGCCATCAAATTGAATTTTTTGCAATTCATTCAAGGAAATATCTCTTAAATCTTCAAAAACACTGCCCTGGACGATTCCAAACAGCGCGTTCGGATTTCCCTCGTGCGCGCGCTTCGAGCGTTCCGCCCAGCGCATGCTCAGCTCCATTGAGCTACGCGCCTGCTTTTCCGTCGCCGGGTAGGGCGTGCATTCGTCGAACACCATCACCACATCAGAGTTCAGGCTTCTTTGAATCCTCATGGATTCTTCGGGCGTGAGCAGCAGCTTGTCACCGTTGATCGGCGAGGCGAAGCGCACGCCTACTTCACTTATCTTTGTTTCAAGACTGAAGACTTGAAAGCCGCCTGAGTCCGTCAGGATTGGGTGCTGCCAGCCCATGAAGCCGTGCAGGCCGGCGTGCTTCTCGATCACTTCGGTGCCGGGCCGCAGCCAGAGGTGGAAGGTGTTGCCGAGCACGATCTGCGCGCCCAGGCCCGCCAGTTCCTCGGGCGACATCGCTTTCACCGTGCCGTAGGTACCCACCGGCATGAACGCGGGGGTATCGACTCGCCCGTGCGCAAGATCCAGCACGCCGCGACGCGCCGCGCCGTCGCGATGGGTGACGCTGAATTTCATCCCGCCCATTTCACGGCGCCCTTTCGATCAGCATCGCATCGCCGTAGGAAAAAAAACGGTAGCGCTCTTCGATGGCGTGCGCGTAGGCTCTGCGGATGTTCTCCAGCCCGGCGAACGCGGCCACCAGCATCAGCAGGCTCGATTTCGGCAGGTGGAAATTGGTGAGCAGGCGATCGACGACGCGAAAGCGAAAGCCGGGATAGATGAACAGATCGGTTTCGGCGGAACCTGCATTTGATTCCAACGCACGTAAGGTTGTGGTCCCGACCGCCAGCACGCGCTTTCCTGAGATCATTTGTCTGGTGGATTTCGGAATAAAATACCTTTCGGAGTGCATGCGGTGTTCTTCGATGATCCTGGTCCTGACCGGCTGGAACGTTCCGGCGCCGACATGGAGCGTGAGCTTCGCGATGGTCGCGCCGCGGCTCTGAATTTTCTTCAGCATATCCTGATCGAAGTGCAATCCCGCGGTCGGTGCTGCGACCGCCCCGGGCCGTTCGGCGAACACGGTCTGGTAACGCTCGGTGTCCTCGGGCCCGGGCGGGTGGGTGATATAGGGCGGCAGCGGCACGCTGCCGCAGCGCTCGAGTACCTGCGCAACGGGCTCGGCGAACCGTACGCGGACCAGATCGTCCTCGCGGCCGAGCACTTCGACCGCGACGCCGTCGCCGACCGAGAGCCGGTGGCCGGCCTTGAGCGGATGCCCGGATTGGGTGAGGGCGAGCGCGTCGCATTCGCCCAGGATGCGCTCGACGAAAAGTTCGATCCGGCCCCCCGTGCTCTTGCGGCCGAAGAGGCGCGCCTTGATGACGCGCGTGTTATTCAGCACCAGCGCATCGCGCGCATCGACCAGGTCCGGCAGATCTGCGAAGGCGAGATCCCGCAGCGCGCCGCTCGCGCCGTCAAGGTGCAACAGGCGGCTGGCGCCGCGCTCCTTCGCTGGATGCTGCGCGATCAGCTGCGAGGGCAGCGCATAGTCGAAATCGGCGAGTTTCATTGCGGCGCATTATAGAATTGCACGTGCAGGACCACGGCGCGACCGCGCCGTGGTGGGCCGAAATGGCGGAATCGGTAGACGCAGCGGACTCAAAATCCGCCGACAGCGATGTCATGAGAGTTCGAGTCTCTCTTTCGGCACCAACCCCGGGCTATTTCACCAGCCCGAAGCTGCGCGGCAGCCACCAGTAGATTTCGGGCCAGTAGGTGACCCCCATCAGCACCACCAGCATGCAGGCGAGCAGCGCCTGCGTCTGGGAGTGCGATATGCGGACCGATGGGGTGTTCCTGTCCGAGGGCTGGGCCACCCTGATCGGCGCCCCGCCCGGGGAGACGCGCACCACGCTTAAGGCGCTGATGGCGCTGGTCCATCCCGAAGATCTCGATGCGGCGCTGGACGTGTCCTTGCAGGCGATCAAGGGCCTGCGCGATGAATATGCGGTCGAGCACCGCGTGCGCACCGGCTCGGGAGACTGGCGCTGGATCCTGTCGCGCGGCAGGGTGACCGAGCGTGGTGCGGACGGCCGCGCACTGCGGCTGAGCGGCATCAACATCGACGTCCACGGCCGCAAGGCCGCCGAACTGGCGCTCGCCGAAAGCGAGGTGCGCTACCGCAGCCTCATCGCGCTTTCCCAGCACACGTATTGGGAGACGGACACCGCGCATCGGCTGACCGGGGCGGGCGATGCTTCGGCGATCGTTGGTGCTCTTCCCGTCGCCGAACAGCGCCGCGCCGATCTGGTGTTCTTCGAGCAAATGGCGGAATTGAAGCAAGGCGGTGGCATCCGGCACGCGCTCGCGCCCAAGGTCAATCCGGCAGAAGTCGCGAAACGCAGGAACGTCGTACAGCGCATCCTCGCAGGCTTCATCAGCCAGATTGAACCAGTTGGCAATGCAGTACATCCGCAGCATCC
>SHXL01000017.1 GCA_009693345.1 Betaproteobacteria bacterium | reverse complement strand
GTCGTCGAAACGGCCCGCATCAAAGAAGGCGACGGCGAGCCGGTGCCAGCCATCCGCATCCCGGGGGTTGAGCCTGATTGCGCGCTCAAGCTCCGCAATGCTTGCGCTCACTTTATCCGGCGCAGCTGCGGCTTGCCGCCGGTGGGTTTGGTGGGTTCTGTGGGCACCGTGACGAGAACTGGGAGCGGGGCGGGGCCGGGTTCGTTGGACGGTCCGGCGTGGTTGGAGAGTTCCTTTTCCGCGTCGGTCTGGAGCGCGGGTTTGACCGAGTCGACTTCGAAGGTCATGCCGTGCCCGGTCTCGCGCGCGTAGAGCGCGTAGACGCCGGCGACCGGCACCGAGATCTGGCGCGCGACACCGGCGAAGCGCGCCGAGAATTCGATCAGCTCGTTGCCCATCTGCAGCTTGTGCACGGCGCTCGGTGCGACGTTGAGCGTGATTTCGCCGTTGCGCACGTATTCCGACGGCACCTGCGAGCGCGAATCCACTTTTACTGCGAGATGCGCGGTGTAGCCGTTGTCCACGCACCACTCGTAGAGCGCGCGCAGCAGGTAGGGCTTGGTGGGAATCTCGGCGTTGGCCACTGGCGGTACGTCCCGGTCTTCCTATTTTCGCATCACCTTCTCGGAGGGCGTGAGCGCCTCGATGAACGCCGCGCGCGAGAAGAGCCGTTCGGCGTACTTCATGAGCGGCGCGGCGGGCTTGCCGAGCTTGATGCCGTAGCGGTCCAGGCGCCACAGCAGCGGAGTAATGGCGACATCGAGCATGGTGAAGTCATCGCCCAGCATGTGCTTGGTCCGGGTGAAGATCGGCGAGAGCTGGATCAGATGGTCGTGCACCTGCGCCTTGGCGCGATCGACCTGCTTTTCCTTGCCCGATTCGAGCGCCTCGATCTGCGAGAAGAGCTCCACTTCCATGTTGAACAGCATCAGCCGGGCGCGCGCGCGCATCACCGGGTCGGCGGGCATGAGCTGCGGATGCGGGAAGCGCTCGTCGATGTACTCGTTGATGATGTTCGACTCGTAGAGCACCAGCTCCCGTTCGACCAGCACCGGCAGGCGGTTGTACGGGTTCATCACCGCGATGTCTTCGGGCTTGTTGTACAGGTCCACGTCGATGACCTGGAAATCCATGCCCTTTTCGTAGAGCACGAAGCGGCAGCGGTGGCTGAAGGGACAGGTAGTGCCGGAGTACAGTTGCATCATGACGCGGGGTTCCTAGACAGAGAAAAAAGCCGGGCAGCGCCCGGCTTTCATCAAATCAACGACAAAGTTACTTCACGTCTTTCCAGTATTCCTTTTTCAGCAGGTAGGCAAAGACGAACAGGATCAGAAGCGCGAACAGCACCACGATCCCGATCCGCTTGCGGTCGTTGGCGGCGGGCTCGCCAACGTAGACGAGGAAGTTCACGAGATCCCGCACGGTGGTGTCGTACTGCACCGTGCTCTGCGTCCCGGCGGAAATCTGGCTCCATCGATATTCGGCAGGGCCGTGGTTCTTGCCCGCCACGACGACCAGCCCGCGCTCGCCCTGCAGCGACCACAGCGCATGCGGCATCGCCACCAGCGGGAACGCAGCATTGTTCCAGCCGGTCGGCGATTTCGGGTCGCGGTAGAAGGTGCGCAGGTACGTGTAAAGCCAGTCGGCGCTGCGGGAACGGCCGATTACCGAAAGATCGGGCGGAGCAGCGCCGAACATCGCCTTGCCGTCCTTCAGCGTGAGCGCGACCTTCATCGTGTCGCCGACTTTGGCGTCGGTGAGGATCAGGTTGTCGCGGATCTGCGATTCGGTAAGGCCGAGATCGGTAAGCCGGTTGTAGCGCATGTACTGCGCGCCGTGGCAGTTAAGGCAGTAATTGACGAAGGTGCGCGCGCCCGCCTGCAGGCTGAGCAGGTCCGTGGAATCGATCGGAGCGTGGTCGAGCCGGTAGCCGGCCTCCGAGGCGTGCGTGGAAACTGCGGCCGCGAGCGGCAAGAAGGCAAGCGCGGCAAGAAATTTTTTCATGGCGCGCCTCACATCGTCACCCGCTCGGGTACCGGCTTGGTCTTGTCGATCGCCGTGTACCAGGGCATCAGGATGAAGAACGCGAAGTAGAGCAGCGTGAAAACTCGCGCTGCCACCGTGGCCACGTCGGCGTAGCCCAGCCAGGCGCCAAACTGGCCCCACACCGTCACCGGTTCGGTGCCGAGGTAGCCGAGCACGAGGAAGGTGATGACGAAAGTCGCCACCGCGCTCTTGAATAGCACCCCGCGGTAGCGGATCGACTTCACCGGGCTGCGGTCGAGCCAGGGCAGGAGGAACAGGATCATCGTCGAGAGGCCGAACAGGGCCACGCCGGGGAACTGCGAGTTGAACATCGGCGGCACCGCGCGCAGGATCGAGTAGAACGGCGTGAAGTACCAGAGCGGCGCGATGTGCGCGGGGGTCTTGAGCGGATCGGCGGGGATGAAGTTGTTGTACTCGAGGAAGTAGCCGCCCATCTCCGGTACGAAAAACATGATCGCGCAGAACACCATCATGAACAGGACCGCGCCGGCGATGTCCTTGACCGTGTAGTACGGGTGGAACGGAATGCCGTCGAGCGGATGGCCGTCGGGGCCCTTCATCTTCTTGATCTCGATGCCGTCCGGGTTGTTGGAGCCGACGTCGTGCAGCGCCAGGATGTGTGCCGCCACCAGCCCCAGCAGCACCAGCGGGACCGCGATCACGTGCAGCGCGAAAAATCGGTTTAGCGTCGCGTCACCCACCACGTAGTCGCCGCGGATCCAGAGCGCCAGGTCCGGCCCGATGAACGGGATGACGGCGAACAGATTCACGATCACCTGCGCGCCCCAGTACGACATCTGGCCCCAGGGCAGGAGGTAACCCAGAAAGGCCTCGGCCATCAGCGTGAGATAGATCAGCACGCCGAAGATCCAGATGAGTTCCCGCGGCTGTTTGTAGGAGCCGTAGAGCAGGCCGCGGAACATGTGCAGGTAGATCACGGCGAAGAACGCCGAGCCGCCGGTGGAGTGGATGTAGCGGATCAGCCAGCCGCCGGGCACGTCGCGCATGATGTACTCGACCGAACCGAAGGCGAGGTTGGCGTCGGGCTTGTAGTTCATCGTGAGGAAGATGCCCGAGACGATCTGGATCGCGAGCAACAGGATCGAAAGCGCGCCGAAGAAGTACCAGAAGTTGAAATTCTTGGGCGCGTAGTACTCCGCCATGTGCTTGCGGAATTCCTCCGCCACCGAAGGCATCCTCGCATCGAACCAGTCCCACAGCGCCATCAGACGGCTGGCCATGTCTACGCCTCTTTCTTGTCTTCGCCGATCAGCAGCCTGGTGTCGGAGAGATAGGTATGCGGCGGCACCTCGAGATTGATCGGCGCCGGCGCTCCCTTGTAGACGCGGCCCGCGAGGTCGAACTTGGAGCCGTGGCAGGCGCAGAGAAACCCGCCCGCCCAGTCGGCGCCCATCTCGGCCTTCGCGTCCGAGGTCTTCTGCTGCGGCGAGCAGCCCAGGTGCGAGCAGATCCCGACCAGCACCAGGAATTCTGGCTTGATCGAGCGGTTTTCGTTCTTCGCATAGTCCGGCTGGGCGGCGACCTCGGACTTCGGGTCGGTGACCTTGTCGTCGGACTTGCGGACCCCTTCCAGCATTTCCTTCGTGCGGCGCATGATCCACACGGGCTTGCCGCGCCACTCGACGACCTGCAATTCTCCCGGCGCGAGGGTGGAGATATCGGCCTCGACCGGCCCGCCGGCAGCCTTGGCGCGCTCCGAGGGCCACCAGCTCCAGGCGAAGGGAATGGCGACGCCTGTACCGGCCAAGCCTGCGACCGCTGTAGTCGCGACTATCAGGTTGCGCCGCGTGTTATCGATCTTTTTTTCGCTCATGGAGGCTTCTGCGCAAGAGGTGAAGGACGGAGCAGGCGCGATTCTAGCGTTACGCTACAAAAATGTCCACGTTTTCGCGTCTAAGTGGTTAAAACAAAAGGTGAAACATGATAAATTGACTGCCCACCATGCGCCGCCTCTGGATCATCTTTTCGCAGACCGCCACGATCTGCCTGGCGGTGCTGTTCGTGATCTCCACGCTGAAGCCCGAGTGGCTGCCCTCCAGGGCAGGGCTGGTGCCCGAATCAATGCGGGTGGCCTTGGTGCAGCAGGAGGTGCATCCAGGCACGGCGACCGGCGGCGCGCGGCCCGACTCGTACCACGACGCGGTGCGCAAAGCGGCGCCCTCGGTGGTGAACATCTTCACCTCGAAAGAGGTCCGGGTACCGCGCAATCCCCTGCTGAATGATCCGGTGCTGCGGCGCTTTTTCGGCGGCCAGCTCGGCGATGAAACGCAGCGCGCTTCAAGCCTGGGGTCGGGGGTGATCGTCAGCCCCGCGGGCTACATCCTGACCAATCATCACGTGATAAATGCCGCCGACGAAATCGAGGTCGCGACCCCGGACGGCAAGAAGCTGCTCGCCAAAGTGGTCGGCAGCGACCCCGACACGGACCTTGCCGTGCTGAGCGTCGAAGCGCAGAACCTGCCCGCGATCACTTTCGGCTCCTCCGAAAAACTGCGCGTCGGCGACATCGTGCTGGCGATCGGCAATCCGCTCGGCATCGGCCAGACCGTCACCTCGGGAATCGTGTCCGCGCTCGACCGCACCGGCCTTGGCATCAACACGTTCGAGAATTTCATCCAGACCGACGCCGCGATCAACCAGGGCAATTCGGGAGGCGCGCTGATCGACGCGCGCGGCAACCTGGTCGGCATCAATTCCGCGATCCTTTCGCAGACGGGAGGATCGATCGGCATCGGTCTCGCGATCCCGGCGTCGATGGCAAAGTCGGTGATGGAGCAGATCATCAAGACAGGCTCGGTGACGCGCGGCTGGATCGGCGTAGAGCTGCAGCCGATCACCCCCGCGCTCGCCGATTCGTTCAAGCTCGGCACGCAGGAAGGCGCAATCATCAACGGCGTGCTGAACGGCGGGCCGGCCGACAAGGCGGGCGTCAAGCCCGGCGACGTGCTGGTGGCGATCGACGGCAAACCGATCGCGGATGCGCAAAGCGTGCTCAATTCGGTGATCGGCATGGTGCCGGGCAGCGCCGCGAAAATGAAACTGAAGCGCAAGGGTCAGGACATAGAACTGACGGTCACCGTCGACCGCCGCCCCAAGCCGCAGGCGCGCGCCGAGTAAGCAGCGCCGCGCCGCCGTCGGGGCGAACTACCTCTTCGTGTGAGCGGCCACGTCGGCGCGGCCGCGATGCTTGCCGCGGCCGATGGCGCCCTTGCGCAGCTGCGAACCGAAGTTGAAGCTGTTGTCGCCCGACTCCTTGGCGCGCTCGCGCATGCGCTGTTCCGCGATGGATTCGTTCTTCAGGGCCGAGCCGTATTTGCGTTTCATGGGAGCTTCCCGATCGATGCTTAGCGTGAGGGGCGCGATTCTACCTGAGCTTAGGGGGTCGTGGATTGACCTTGGCTTTCGGGGCCTTCAACCTTGTCGCGCACCCCGACAAAACGGGCGACGAACAGGCCAGCCTCGTAGAGCAGGCACATCGGCACCGCCAGCATGAATTGCGACAGCACATCCGGCGGGGTCACCACCGCCGCGACGACGAAGGCGCCCACGATCACGTAGGGGCGCACCTCCACCAGTTTTTCGACGCTGACCGCGCCCGAGCGCACCAGGATGATCACCGCGATCGGAATCTCGAAAGTGACGCCGAAGGCCATGAACATGGTAATGACGAACGAAAAATAGGCCTCGATGTCCGGCGCCGGGGTGATCGACTTGGGCGCGAAATCGTTGATGAACCTGAATACCGTGCCGAACACGAAGTAATAGCAGAACGCCACGCCGAGCAGGAACAGCACGGTGCTGGCGAAGATCAGCGGAACCGCGAACTTCTTTTCGTGCTCGTAGAGGCCCGGAGCGACAAACGCCCATGCCTGGTACAGGACGTAGGGCAGGGCGATCAGGAAAGCCATCAGTGCGGTGACTTTCATCGGCACCATGAACGGCGTGACCACGCCGGTGGCGATCATCTTGGTGCCCTCCGGCAGCGCATGCATCAGCGGCGCAGCGAGGAAATCGTAGATCGCAGCGGAGCCCGGCCACAGGAACAGCACCAGGAACGCCGCCAGCACCGCCGTCAGCGCATGCATCAGCCGCGTGCGCAGTTCGACCAGGTGGGAAATGAAGGTGTCCTGCTGCACGGGCTAGCCGGTCTTCTCGGGAATCTTGGGCGCCTCCGCAGCGCCAGCCGTGGCCGTCGCCGCTGCCGGATTCGCCGCGGCGTTCAAATCACTCTCGGTCTTGCTGAGTTCGCTTTGCACCGAATTCTCGATGTTGGTCGCGGCCTGCTGCACCGAGTCCTTCATCTTGCGCAGCTCCTCGAGATCGACCTCGCGATTGATGTCGGCCTTGACGTCGGCAACGTAGCGCTGCAGCCGGCCCGCAAGGATCCCGATGGTGCGCGCGACGCGCGGCAGGCGTTCCGGCCCGATCACGATCAGCGCGACCAGGCCGATGACCAGTAATTCGGAGAAACCGATGTCGAACATGGAGTCCTAAGAAACAAAGGGCGCCCAGCGGGCGCCCGTAAAGGCAGCAGGCCGGAACCGGGTCAGGCCTTGCTCTCGGTCCTGCTCTTTACCTCGCCCTCGACCGTCTTGCCGGTCACCTGCGGGGCGGCGCCAGCATCCGCTGCTTTTTCCCCGCCTTCGCGTATGCCGTCCTTGAAACCGCGCACCGCGCCGCCAAGGTCGGCGCCGATGTTGCGCAGTTTCTTGGTGCCGAACACCAGCATCACGATCACCAGAACGATCAGCCAATGCCAGATGCTGAGCGAGCCCATAGATATCTCCTTATTTCCTTTTTAAAATCATAGGGCCCAACGGTTCCGGACCCCCAAGCACGTGCATATGGACATGATACACCTCCTGATGCCCCACCCGTCCGGTGTTGATGATGGTGCGGAAGCCCTCCTTCGCCCCTTCCTTGCGGGCGAGTTCGCCCGCCAGCGCCAGCATCTTGCCCAGCGCACGGTGCTGGGCCATGCCCGCTTCGTAAAGCGTCGCCACATGCTCCTTCGGCACGATCAGAAAATGGACCGGCGCCTGCGGCCGGACATCGTGGAACGCGAACACATCCTCGTCCTCGTGGACTTTCTTGGATGGAATTTCGCCTCGGATGATCCTGCAAAAGATGCAATTCACATCATTCATTTCTTGCGTGCGGCCTTTTCATCGAGACCCGCAATGCCCTCGCGCCGGTGCAGTTCGGCCAGCACATCGCCCGGGCCAAGACCGTTGCGCGCCAACAGGATCATGCAGTGGAACCACAAGTCGGCGGTTTCGCGCACCAGGTGCAGGCGGTCGCCGCTCTTCGCCGCAAGCACCGTTTCGGTGGCCTCCTCGCCGATCTTCTTCAGCACCGCGTCCTCGTCCGCCGCCAGCAACCCGGCGACATAGGATTTTCCGGCATCGCCGCCCTTGCGGCTCTCGATCACCGCCGCGATGCGCTCCAGCGTTTCGTACAGTCCCGGTTTCATTTGTCGCCGTAGATGAGTTTGGGATCCTTCAGCACCGGATCCGTACTCACCCATCTCCCGTTTTCGAGTTTGCGGAAAAAACAGCTCTCGCGGCCGGTATGGCAGGCGATGCCGCCTGCCTGGTCCACCCGCAGCAGGATCGCGTCCGAGTCGCAGTCGAGGCGCAGCTCGACGATGCGCTGCACGTGTCCGGATTCCTCGCCCTTGCGCCATAACTTCCTGCGTGAGCGCGACCAGTAGACCGCTTCGCCGCTGCGGGCCGTTTCCGCAAGCGCGTCGCGGTTCATCCAGGCGAGCGTCAGCACCCGGCCCGTGGAGGCTTCCTGCGTGACAACGGGAATCAGCCCCTGCCCGTCCCAGGGTACCTCATCCAGCCATTCACCGGCAACGTTCGCCCCCGGGCTCATAACCTGACCTCGATTCCCTGGGTCTGCATGTACTGCTTCGACTCCCGCACCGTGAAATCGCCGAAATGGAATACGCTTGCTGCGAGCACCGCGGCAGCGTGTCCTTCGAGTATCCCTGCCGCCAAATGCTCGCGCGTGCCGACGCCGCCCGATGCGATCACCGGCACGCTCACCGCATCCGACACCGCGCGCGTGAGCGCGAGGTCGAAGCCGTCGCGCGTGCCGTCCCGGTCCATGCTGGTGAGCAGGATCTCGCCCGCTCCGGCCGCGGTCATGCGCCGCGCCCAATCGACCGCGTCCAGGCCCGTCGCATTGCGGCCGCCATGGGTGAACACTTCCCAGCCCTCTCCTTTTCTCTTCGCATCGATGGCCACGACGATGCACTGATTGCCGACAATGCTGGAAGCTTCGCGCACCAGAGCCGGATTCTGTACCGCGGCAGTGTTGATCGAGACCTTGTCCGCGCCGGCATTCAGCAGCCGCCGCACATCCTCTACTTTGCGCACGCCGCCCCCGACGGTCAGCGGGATGAACACTTTCGCCGCCACCCTTTCAATGACTTCGAGGAGGATGTCACGCTGATCCGAGCTCGCGGTGATGTCCAGAAAAGCGAGCTCATCGGCGCCCTCGGCGTCGTAGCGCGCGGCGATTTCGACCGGATCGCCGGCGTCGCGCAGGTTGACGAAATTCACGCCCTTGACGACCCGGCCCGCGGTAACGTCAAGGCATGGGATCACGCGCTTAGCGAGTCCCATCGAGCGCCCCTTCGTCCAGTCCCACCGCTATTCCTTGGCGGGCGGCCGGGCAGGTGGCATAGCGGCCGGTTTTTCCGTCGCTTTGTCGGCTGCGGCTTGCGCTTTCTTGAAATCGAGCGCGCCCTCGTACAGGGCCCGGCCGGTGATCGCCCCGACGACGCCCTCGGGAGCGAGCTTCGCGCAGATCACCTGCACGTCCTTGAGACTGTTCAGGCCGCCGCTCGCAATGATCGGGGTCTTGATGGCCTGCGCAAGCTTGAGGGTCGCCTCGATATTGACCCCGGTCATCATGCCGTCGCGCCCGATGTCGGTGTAGATCAGCGCCTCGGGTCCGTATTCCTCGAATTTCTTCGCCAGATCGACGACGTCGTGGCCGGTCATCTTCGACCAGCCTTCCACCGCGACCCTGCCCTCCTTCGCGTCCAGGCCGACGATGATGTGCCCGGGAAACGCGTAGCAGGCATCTCTCAGAAAGCCGGGATTCTTCACCGCCGCGGTGCCGATGATGATGTAGGAGACGCCTGCGTCGATGTAGCCCTCGATCGCATCCAGATCGCGGATACCGCCGCCGAGCTGGATCGGGGTTTTCTCGCCGACCGCCTTGATCATCTCCCGGATGACCTTTTCGTTCTTCGGCCAGCCGGCGACCGCGCCGTTCAGGTCCACGATGTGCAGGCGCCGGGCGCCCTCGGCGGCCCAGTGCTTCGCCATCGCCACCGGATCTTCGGAGAACACCGTCGCGGAATCCATGCGCCCCTGCTGCAAGCGCACGCAGTGGCCGTCCTTGAGGTCGATGGCGGGGATGATCAGCACGGGGTGCTGCGGACCGGAATCAGATGACCGTCAAGAAAGGGAAACTACGGCCGCCATTGGACAAAGTTGGACAACAACTGCAAGCCGAGGGTCTGGCTTTTCTCCGGATGGAACTGCACGGCAAAGATGTTATCCCGTGCAATCGCGCAGGTAAAGGTGACGCCGTAGGCGCAGGTGGCCGCCGTCATCGTCCCCTCCGCGGGCTGCGGATAGTAACTGTGCACGAAATAGAAGCGGGACCCGTCCGGCACACCCTCCCAGACCGGGTGCGGACGCGCCTGCCTGACCTCATTCCACCCCATATGCGGGATCTTGAGGCCAACCATTCTTCCGTCGGCGCTCGACTGCGGAAAGCGCGGTACATGGCCCGCAAGCAGACCCAGGCCGGGCGTATCGCCCTCCTCCCCGCGCTCGAACAGCATCTGCATGCCGACGCAGATGCCGAGAAAAGGTTTGGCGCGCGTCGCCTCGATCACCGCCTCGCGCGCGCCGCTAGCGGCGAGCTGGCGCATGCAGTCGGGCATCGCCCCCTGGCCAGGAACGACGACGCGCTCCGCCGCGCGGATCGCCGCCGGATCGGAGGTGACGAGCACTTCGGCCTGCGGGGCGACCCGTTCCAGCGCCTTCGACACGGAACGCAGGTTGCCCATGCCGTAGTCAACCACTGCTATTTTCAACTAAAGCGAACCTTTTGTTGAAGGCACTGAACCCAGCGCCCGGGGGTCGGGCTCGGCAGCCATGCGCAGCGCCCGCGCGAAGGCCTTGAACATCGTTTCGCACTGGTGGTGCGCGTTGTCGCCGCGCAGGCTGTCGATGTGCAGCGTCACCTGGGCATGGTTGACGAAGCCCTGGAAGAACTCATGCACGAGGTCGGCGTCGAACTCGCCGATCAATGCGCGCGTGAACTTGACCTCGTAGCTGAGCCCGGGGCGGCCGGAGAAATCGATCACCACGCGCGACAGCGCCTCATCGAGCGGCACGTAGGCATGGCCGAAGCGGCGGATGCCGGATTTGTCGCCGATCGCCTTGACGAACGCCTGGCCGAGGGTGATGCCGATATCCTCGACCGTGTGGTGTGCGTCGATGTGCAGGTCGCCCTTGGCTTCCACCTCCAGGTCGAGCATGCCGTGGCGCGCGACCTGGTCGAGCATGTGCTCGAGGAAAGGAATGCCCGTGGAAAGCCTGGCCACGCCTTTGCCGTCAAGATTCAACCTGACGCGAATCTGCGTTTCTTTTGTATTGCGCTCGATTTCCGCCGTTCTCATTTCAATGCCTCTCGCAACGCGACAACCAGTATACGATTTTCCTCCGGCGTACCGATAGTGAGCCGCAGGCAGTTCTCCATCTGCGGGTAGCCGCCGGAGAAATCCTTCACCAGCACGCCCAGCGCTTTCAAGCTTTCAAATACGCGCGTGCCAGCGCCCTTGCCGCCCGCGACCCGCGTCAGCAGGAAATTCGCCGCCGACGGATAGACCATCAGCCCGGGCACGCGCGCGAGCTCCGCCCGCACGCGCTCCCGCTCTTCGAGCACCTTCGCCGCCTGCGCGTCCAGCACCGGTTTGTTCTGCAGCAGCTTGATCGCCACCGCTTCGGTCAGCACGCTGATGTTGAACGGCGAGCGCGTCTTGTTGAAGGATCCGATCCACTCCGGGCGGCCGCAGACATATCCCAGCCGCAGCCCGGCCATGCCGATCTTGGAGACCGTGCGCATCACCACCATGTTCTCGAATTCGGCCAGCCGCGGCATGAAGGTTGCCCCGGCGAAAGGCTGGTAGGCCTCGTCGATGACCACCAGGCCAGGCGCCGCGCGGATGATGCGTTCGATGTCGGCGGCCGGAAACGCATTGCCGGTGGGGTTGTTCGGATACGCGATCCACACCAGCGCCGGCCGTTCCTTCGCCATCGCCGCAAGAAACGCCTCCGTATCGAGGGAAAAATCGTCACGCAACGGAACACCGACAAATCGTAGACGGAAGAACAATGCGTGCATCGAAAACATCGCGAATGAAGGCGCGGGCGCCATCACCACCGCGCCCTCGCGCGCCACGGCGGCCGTTATGTACTGGATGCACTCGTCGGAACCGTTGCCTAGGAGCACGTCGCAGCCCGGCGGCACCTGCATCACGTCGCGGATCACGGCGCGCAACTCGTGCGCCGTCGGCACCGGGTAGCGGTTCAGCGCCACATTGGACACGACCTGCCCGATCTCCGCGGCCAGCGCCTCGGGCAGCCGGTACGGGCTTTCCATGACATCCAGCTTTACCAGCCCGGTCGCATCCGATACCTGATACGCGTGCATGGCCTGGATTTCCGGCCGGATCACCTTGGCCGCGGTGCTCATTTCCGCTTCTCCACACGCATCTCCGCGGATCTGGCGTGCGCGAACAAGCCCTCGCCGCACGCCAGGTTCGCTGCAAGGCGCCCGAGCGTGCGCGCGCCTTTGCGCGACACGTTGATCAGGCTGCTGCGCTTCTGGAAATCATAGACGCCCAGCGGCGACGAGAACCGCGCGGTGCCGGAGGTCGGCAGGACGTGGTTCGGGCCGGCGCAGTAGTCGCCGATCGCCTCCGAACTCCAGCGCCCGAGGAAAATCGCGCCGGCATGGCGCAGTTTCGGCAGCAGGGCGCGCGGCCGCGCCACCGACAGTTCGAGGTGCTCGGGCGCGATGCGGTTCGCGATCTCGCAAGCCTCGCCCAGGCCGCGCGTTTCGATCAGCGCGCCCCTGCGGCCGAGCGAAGCGGCGATCACCTTGTGTCTCGGCATTTCCCGGATCAGCCGGCGAATCGCGGCTTCCACCTCGTCCAGGTAGGCGCGCCGTGGGGACAGCAATATCGCCTGCGCGAGCTCGTCATGCTCGGCCTGCGAGAAAAGATCCATCGCCACCCAATCGGCGGGGGTGCTGCCATCGCCGATGACGAGGATCTCGGAGGGACCGGCGATCATATCGATGCCGACCCGGCCGAAGACCTGGCGCTTCGCCTCCGCCACGTAGGCATTGCCCGGCCCGACGATCTTGTCCACGCGCGGCACCGAGCGCGTGCCATAGGCCAGCGCCGCCACCGCCTGCGCGCCGCCGATCGCGATTACGCGGTCCACGCCGGCGATCGCCGCGGCCGCGAGCACCAGAGGATCCGCATTCGGACTGACCATCACCACTTCGCGCACCCCCGCCACCTTGGCCGGAATCGCGTTCATCAGCACCGAGGACGGATACGCCGCCTTGCCGCCCGGCACGTACAGCCCGACGCGATCCAGCGGCGTCACGATCTGGCCGAGCTGCGTGCCGTCGGCTTCCGAGTATTTCCACGAACGGGAGAGCTGACGTTCGTGGAATCTTTGAATGCGCCTTGCGGCGCTTCGCAGCGCATTTGCCTGTGGCCGGGACAACGAAAGCAGCGCTGCGCCAAGTTTTCCCTTGCTGACTTCCAGTTTCGCGACCGAGCCGGCTTTCACGCGATCGAAACGACGGGCGTAGGCGAGCACCGCGGCATCGCCGCGTTTTCGCACGTCGGCGATGATTCTCCGCACCACGCGCTCCACGCCCGCATCCGCCGCGGCCTCGTAGCGGGTCAGCGCCGCGAGCTTCGCATCGAATCCGCGCTGGCGCGTCGAAAGGCGGCGCAGCTTCATTTGCGCGCGGCCTTTGAAAAAGCGTCAATCAACGGTTGCAGCTCGGCGCGCCGGGTCTTGAGCGCGGCCTGGTTGACGATCAGCCGCGCCGACGCCGGCATGATCTCCTCCACCGGCACCAGGTCGTTGGCGCGCAGCGTCTTGCCGCTGGAGACAAGATCCACGATCGCGTCGGCAAGGCCCAGCAGCGGCGCGAGTTCCATCGAACCGTAGAGCTTGATCAGATCCACATGCACGCCCTTGGCGGCGAAGTGCTCGCGCGCAATCCGGACATATTTGGTCGCGATCCGCAGCCGCGCGCCCTGGCGCACCGCGGCCTCGTAGTCGAAGCCGCGCCGCGCCGCCACCATCATGCGACAGCGGGCGACGCCAAGGTCCACCGGCTGGTAGAGCCCGGCGCCGCCGTGCTCAGCGAGAACGTCGCCGCCCGCCACGCCCAATTCGGCGGCGCCATGCCCGACATAGGTTGGCACGTCGGAGGCGCGCACCACGATCAGGCGCACGCCGCGCCGTTCGGTGCCGATGATCAGTTTGCGCGATGCGTCCGGGTTTTCGCGCGGACGCAACCCGACATGCGCGAGTAAAGGCAGGGTCTCACCGAGGATCCGTCCCTTGGACAGCGCGATGCTGATCATGCCCATGCGATGCAGTTTACCCGCATCATTTGACCCGTCGGATGCGGGCACCCAGCGCGCCCAGTTTCTTCTCCAGTGCCTCATAGCCACGGTCAAGATGGTAGATCCGGTCCACCAGCGTCTCGCCCTGCGCGACTAGGCCGGCGACGACCAGGCCCGCGGAAGCGCGCAGATCGGTCGCCATCACCTTCGCGCCCTGCAGTTTCTCGACGCCCCTGACCACCGCGGTCGTACCCTGGATCGTGATGTCGGCGCCCAACCGCCTCATCTCCAGGGCGTGCATCATGCGGTTTTCGAATATCGTCTCCGTGATCGTGGCCGTGCCGCTCGCGACGGTGGCGAGCGCCATGAACTGCGCCTGCATGTCGGTGGCGAAGCCCGGATAGGGCGCGGTGCGCACGCTTACCGCCGCCGGACGCCTCGACATCTCGATTTCGATCGTGTCCTTGCCGGCCACGATCGTCGCGCCCGCCTCGCGCAGCTTCGTCAGCGTGGCGTCGAGGGTTTCCGGTAACGCGCCAATCAGCCGGATTTTCCCACCGGCCGCTGCGGCGGCGGCGAGTAAGGTTCCGCTCTCGATCCGGTCCGGCATGACGCGATGGGCGGCCCCTGCAAGACTGCCGACACCCTCGATGCGGATCACATCGGTGCCGGCACCTTCGATGCGCGCGCCCATCGCGATCAGGCAGTTCGCCAGGTCCACCACCTCGGGCTCGCGCGCCGCGTTCTCCAGGACCGTGCTTCCCTCGGCAAGCGTGGCGGCCATCATCAGGTTCTCCGTCCCGGTCACGGTGACCAGGTCCATGACGACACGCGCCCCGCGCAGGCGCTCGGCACGCGCATTCATGTACCCGTGCTCGATCACGATCGTCGCTCCCATGGCCTGCAGGCCCTTGATGTGCTGGTCGACCGGCCGCGCGCCGATGGCGCAACCGCCAGGCAGGGACACGCTCGCTTCGCCGAAGCGCGCCAGCAGGGGTCCCAGCACCAGGACCGAGGCGCGCATCGTCTTCACAAGCTCATAAGGCGCGACGCGGCTGGTGATCTGCGCCGCCCGCAGGGTCATCAGGCCGTCATCGCTGCGCTCCACGGCAACGCCCATCTGACCGAGCAGCCTGGCCGCGGTCGAGACATCCGCAAGCCCGGGCACGTTAGTGAGTACCAACGGCTTTACCGTCAGCAGAGCTGCGCACATGATGGGCAACGCGGCATTCTTCGCGCCCGACACGCGCACTTCGCCCTCAAGCGGGCAGCCCCCGGTCATCAGGAGCTTATCCATGATCGGACGCGGGAGATCCCCCCGCCCCCCCCTTTGAAGCAAATTCCTCTGGAGACAGCGTTTGCATGCTGAGCGCGTGGATTTCCTCGCGCATTCGTTCACCTAACGCCTGGTAGACGAGCTGGTGGCGTTGCACGCGACTCTTGCCCTCGAAGACGGGCGAAACGATCACCGCCTGGAAATGCTGGCCGTCGCCGATCACTTCCACGCGATCGCAGGCCAGCCCTGACTCAATACCACTCTTGACGCTTTCCGGGGTCACCATCGTTATTGCCTCAGTTTGTATCCCGACCTGAGCAGCAGCAGGCAGGCCGTGGAGAGCAGAACAAAGCTTACCGCGACCACCGCCAGGCTCGCGAGCGGCGGCACGTCGGAAATGCCGAAGAAGCCGTAGCGAAAGCCGTCGATCATGTAGAAGAACGGATTGAGGCGCGATGCCTGCTGCCAGAATTCGGGCAGCGAGCGGATCGAGTAGAAAACGCCGGAGAGGAAGGTCAGCGGCAGGATGACGAAGTTCTGGAAAGCGGCGATCTGGTCGAACCTGTCGGCCCAGATGCCCGCGATGAGGCCGAGCCCGCCGAGGATTGCGCCCCCGAGGAGCGCGTAGGCGATCACCCAGAGCGGGGCCACCACCCGCAGCTCGACGAACCAGACGGTCACCGCGAGAACTCCCGCTCCGACCACCAGGCCGCGAATCATCGAGGCAAGCACGTAGGCGCTGAAGAATTCGAGGTAGGAAATCGGCGCCAGCAACATGAACACGAGGTTGCCGGTGATCTTGGACTGGATCAGGCTGGACGAGCTGTTGGCGAACGCGTTCTGCAGCACGCTCATCATCACCAGGCCGGGCACCAGAAACTGGGCGTAGCTCACCTGATCGTAGACGCGCATCCGGCCCTCCAGCGCGTAGGCGAACACCACCAGATACAGCAGTGCCGTCAGCACCGGTGCCGCGACCGTCTGGAAGCCCACCTTCCAGAAGCGCAGCAGCTCCTTGTAGAGCAGCGTCGGAAAGCTGGCCATCAATGCTTCCTCATCACGCGCAGAAAGACCTCTTCAAGGTCCGGCGGTTCGAGTTCGAGCTCCCGGATCGTCGCACCCGCCTCGCGCAACTGGCGCAGCACCAGCTCCAGCCCGCCATGGTCGTGCAGTCGCAGCGCGTAGTGCCCGGCGTCGCCCGACAGGACTTCCGCGGCGAGTCCCTCCGGCAGCGTCTCGCGATCTAGGCGCAGCCTGAGCACCAGGCCGGAAAACGTTCCAAGCAAGTTCCGGGTGGAATCGAGCGCCACGATCCTGCCCGCCTTCAGCATGGCGATGCGGTCGCACAGCTCCTCGGCCTCCTCCAGGTAGTGCGTGGTGAGCACGATGGTGTGGCCGTCCCGGTTCAGGCGCCGGATGAACTGCCACAGCCCCCGGCGCAGCTCGACGTCCACCCCCGCGGTCGGCTCATCAAGCACGATCACGGGCGGGCGATGCACCAGCGCCTGGGCGACGAGCACGCGGCGCTTCATGCCGCCGGAAAGCGCGCGCATGTTGGCGTCCGCTCTTGCGCCAAGGTCGAGGTGATGGATCACCTCGTCGATCCACGCGTCGTTGTCGCGCAAGCCGTAGTATCCCGACTGGATGCGCAGCGTCTCGCGTACCGTAAAGAACGGGTCGAACACGAGCTCCTGCGGCACCACGCCAAGCATCCGCCGCGCCCGCCGGTAGTCCGTGACCACGTCTGCGCCCATCACGCGCACCTCGCCCGCGCTGGCACGCGCGAGGCCTGCGATGATGCTGATCAGAGTCGTCTTGCCGGCGCCGTTGGGCCCCAGCAGGCCGAAGAATTCCCCCTCGGCCACGCTGAGGCTGACCCCGGCGAGCGCTTGCAGCGCGCCGTAGCGCTTTTCGACGTTCAGGGCTTCAATGGCAATGGTCATCGCCAGGCGCGACCACGTGCTGAGCGAATTTTCGCGCCGGTGCTCGCGCGGGCGTCGAACTCAGTGATGCGCCGGCGAGGCGGGGAGCAGTTCTGCCACGCCGTACAGACGGGCGATGGTCGTCAGGCCCTTGGGAAGGTTTGCGAAAAAGATGTCGCGCTTCAACCGCTTCGCCTCGCGCGACCAGGCGAGCAGCAGCGCCAGGGCGGATGAATCCAGTTCGCCAACCTCGCCCAGATCGACGGTGCGCGCACCCTGCCCGATGGCGGCGTTGCCCTCGCCCAGAACCGCCGCGACGCTGGCAAGCGTCAAGGGGCCGCTCACTAGCACGCGTTCGCCTTCGCGCCGGATCATTTCTTCTGCACTCCCGCGACCGGCGACTGTCCCTGCGAACTGTTCTTTGCGTACAACGCCTTGATCAATCCTTCGATGCCGTGCTCGCGAATCAGGTTATCGAATTCGGTGCGGTAATTGGCGACCAGGCTGATGCCGCCGACACGCACGTCCCAGACTTTCCAGCCCGCTGGGCGCTTTTCCATGTCGTAGTCGATCGTCACCGGCTCGGTGCCCGATTGCAGGATGCGCACGTTTACCGTGACGTCGGTGTCGGTCGGCTTGGCGCGCAACGGGCGAAAATCGAATTTCTGGTTGCTGTAGGAGGCGAGCGCACTGGAGTAGGTGCGCACCAGCAGCGTCTTGAATTCGTCGATCAGGCGCGCCTTCTGGTCAGCGTTCGCCTTGTCCCAGTTGCGCCCGACTGCGCTCGAAGTCATCGACTGGAAATTGAAATGCGGCAGGACCTTGGCCTCGATGAGCGCGACCACTTTCCTGCGGTCGCCCTTCTGGATGTCCTTGTCCTTCTGGATGATTTCCACGACCTCGAGGGTCACGTTCTTCACCAGCAGATCGGGTGCCTGAATCTCCGATTGCGCCAGCGCGCCGCCGGCCGAAACGAGAACCGCCGCCGCAGCGGCTGTCGCGAATCGCATGATCCTTGGGAACATCCTAGCCTCCAGCGCTGGCTGCGGGTGACGCCTGCAACTCGAGCGGGCGCACGGCCGCTTCCATCGTCGCGGGGTCCGGGCGAACGACAAGTGGCTCCGCGGCCAGTGCCTCGGAAACCGGCTGCGGCACGGGCTCCGCCGCCTCGGCCAGCGGTACCTCGAGCGCGGCGCGCGGCGGATTACCGTCGTACACCAGGCTGCGGCGGCGCTGCAGATAAGCGTCGCGCTGGAACACGTACTTGTCGAGCGCGGCCTCCTCCAGGATACGGCTTGCATCGAGCAGATCGGCGCGCTTGCCGGTCGCGCGCAGGACAGCCATGGCATTGCGCACGCGGACAGGCTTGTGCCGCAGCACCGGATCGAGGCCGATGTCGAAGACCAGCCCGACGCTGTCGCGCACGCCACTGGAGCCCAGGAACGGCCACACGAGGTACGCGCCGTCGCCCGCGCCCCAGCGGCCGAAGGTCTGGCCGAAGTCCTCGTCGTGCTTGTCGATTCCCATGTCGCTGGCCCAGTCGATCAGGCCGAAAATTCCGACAGTGGTATTGATTGCGAACCGCGCCCAGTCCGTGACCGCGTCGACCGGCTTGCCTTGAAGCAGATTGTTGGCGCCGATGCACAGATCCGCGATATTGCCGAAAAAGTTGCGCACGCCCGTGCGAACCGGTCCCGGCAACAGGTCGCGATAGGCGCCCGCCACCGGCTTGCCGATGGCCTGGTCGAAGCCATCGTTGAATGAATACATCGAGCGGTTGAAGCCCTCGAACGGATCGCGGCGGTCGCTGCCGGTCGTCGCGCAGCCGGCCGCTCCGGCCAGGAGCAGCGCAAACAGAAGGTTCCCGAGCATGCGTTTAATCGTCACTTGCCATCCTTGCCCTCAGCCGCCTTGTTGAACAAGAACTGGCTGATCAGATTTTCCAGCACCACGGCCGGTTGCGTCAGCCGCAACCGGTCCCCCTGCCTCAACATCACGCCGTCCCCGCCCGCTTCCAGCCCCACATACTGCTCGCCGAGCAGGCCCGAGGTCAGGATTTTCGCCGACGTATCGCGCGGAAACCGGTAGTGCGCGTCCACGTTGAACGTGACGATCGCCTCGTAGCTCTCGTTGTCGAATGTCACGTTCGACACGCGACCCACGACCACGCCAGCGCTTTTGATCGGCGCCCGCACCTTCAACCCGCCAATGTTAGCAAACTTGGCCTGCACCTGATACGTCTCGGCGGTCGAAAAAGAGGCCAGATTGCCCACCTTCATGGCAAGAAACAACAGTCCGGCGAAGCCGGCGACAACGAAGGCGCCGACCCAGATGTCGATAGTGGAGCGTTTCATTTCCCATTTCCTCCGGTAAACATGAGCGCCGTGAGCACGAAATCGAGGACCAGGATGGCCAGCGACGAGGTCACCACGGTCCGCGTCGTCGCCCCCGAGACGCCTTCTGCGGTGGGGGGGGCGTCATAGCCCTCGAACACCGCGATCCAGGTCACCGCGACGCCGAAAACCAGGCTCTTGATGACCCCGTTCATGATGTCCTCGCGCACGTCCACCGACGACTGCATCTGGGACCAGAACGACCCCTCGTCGACGCCGATCAGTTTCACCCCGACCAGGTAGCCCCCGAAGATGCCCATGGCCGAAAACAGCGCCGCCAGCAGCGGCATGGAGAGCACACCGGCCCAAAAGCGCGGCGCGACTACGCGGGCGATCGGGTCTACCGCCATCATCTCCATGGCAGCGATCTGCTCGGTCGCCTTCATCAGGCCGATCTCGGCCGTAATGGCCGACCCCGCCCGACTGGCGAACAACAACCCGGCGATCACCGGCCCGAGTTCGCGCACCAGCGAAAGCGCGACCAGGATGCCGAGCGCCTCTGAAGAGCCGTAGCGCTGCAGCGTGTCATAGCCCTGCAGGCCCAGCACCATGCCGACAAACAGGCCCGATACCAGGATAATGACGAGCGACAGCACGCCGGCGAAATAAATTTCGCGGATCGTGAGGCTGAAACGGCGGAACGCCGTCCCGGAATTGAGCAGGATGGCGACGAAAAAGCGCGCCGCGAACCCGAGCCGCCGGATCTTCGCCTCCGCGCCCTGGCCGAGTCTCTCGAGCCCCTGGCGCAGCCCGGCAAACAGAGCGCGCTCAGCCATGCGCAGCCGGCGCCACAAGGTCGGCCTCGTAGCCCGGCGCCGGGTAATGAAACTTGATCGGCCCGTCGGTTTCGCCGCGCACGAACTGTTTCACGAACGCCTCGCCGGAGTGCCGCATCTCGTCGGGCTTTCCTTCCGCGACGATCCGCCCGGCGGACATAACGTAGACATAGTCGACGATGGCGAAGCACTCCTCGACGTCGTGGCTGACCACGATCGAGGTCTGGCCCAGCGAATCGTTCAGCGTGCGGATCAGGCGTGCGATCACTCCCAGCGAAATCGGGTCCAGGCCGGTGAGCGGTTCGTCGTAGAGCATCAGGCGCGGGTCGAGCGCGATGGCGCGGGCGAGCGCCACGCGCCGCGCCATGCCGCCGGAAAGCTCCGAGGGCATCAGCTGGGCCGCGCCGCGCAGTCCGACCGCTTCCAGCTTCATCAGCACCAGGTCATTCACCATCTCGGGTGGCAGGTCGGTATGCTCGCGCATCTGGAAGGCGACGTTGTCAAACACCGTCATGTCGGTGAACAGGGCCCCGAACTGGAACAGCATCCCCATCTTGCGGCGCAACGCGAAAATCCCGCCGCCATCGAGGTCTTCCACCGATTCGCCCAGCACCCGGGTGCTGCCGGCGCCGGCCTTGAGCCAGCCGGCGACGATCCGCAGCAGCGTCGTCTTGCCGCAACCGGACTGGCCCATGATGCCGACCACGCTGCCCGGCTCGATGCGCAGGCTGACGCCGTGCAGCACCGGCCGCGCGGCATCGTAGCCGAACGAAACCTTGTCTATCTCGACGATGGGTGCACTGGCCACGGCTGGAACGATGCGCAACGGAAAGGGGGGATTATAGTATTGGCCGCATGGGTATCCCCGCGACCGCTGCTGCCTTTCGCGCCGAGGGGCTCGTCAAGCGCTTCGGCGCGCGCCGGGCTCTCGACGGGGTGGGCATGGAAGTTGCGCCGGGCACCGCGACGGGGCTGGCCGGCGCCAACGGCGCCGGCAAGACCACTTTCATCAAGTGCGCCCTTGACCTGTGCGCAGCCGACGCCGGCCGCGTCGAGATTTTCGGCCTGGACTGCAGGCGCGCGGAAGCCCGCGCCAGGCTCGCGTACCTGCCCGAACGCTTCGTGCCGCCCTACTACCTTCTCGGCCGCGAGTTTCTTGCGATGACGCTCGGGCTCGCGGGCGCGACGTTCGAGCGTACCCGCGCAGTGTCGCTCGCGGCGGAACTCGAACTCGATCCGCAGGCGCTGGAGCGCCCGGTGCGGCAACTCTCCAAGGGCATGACGCAGAAACTCGGCCTTGCGGCCTGCTTTTTTCTCCAAAAGGACCTGTACGTGCTCGACGAACCCATGAGCAGGCTCGAGATCCCCGGCCGGCCGGGGATCTCGAGCCTGAGTTCGACCTCGCCTCCGACGCGCCGCGCGAATCGGCGCCCGGCGACGGCGATGACCTCGAGAAGGCGCTGCGCCACCT
>SHXL01000016.1 GCA_009693345.1 Betaproteobacteria bacterium | reverse complement strand
AACATGCGTGCCGCTGGTTGCATTCCCTGAGCCGCAAAATCGAGCTGAGGCGGTGGTCGCCCTCGGGGACGCCGTGGCCGGACGGCGCGCCGAGGCGGTCGTCTGGATCGCGAATCATGGCCGGATGGCGGACCAGCCGCTGCTCGTCAAGCGCCTGCGCGACGACGATGGCTTCGTGCGCGGCTTCGCCGAGCAGGGCCTGTGGCGGCTCTGGGGCCGCTCGGGCGAACCGACCATCGACCGCATGATGGCCGCCCGGCGCGGAACTCATGCAGTCCGGCCGCCACGAGGAAGCGGTCGCGACCTTCAGCGAGGTGATCCGCCGCAAACCGGTGTTCGCCGAGGGCTGGAACAAGCGCGCCACGGTGCACTACCTTGCGGGCGACTACCAGCGCTCGCTCGCCGACTGCGAGGAGGTGCTGAAGCGCAACCCGTTCCACTTCGGCGCCCTTTCGGGCTACGGCCAGATCTACTTCCGGCTCGAGCAGTACGACAAGGCGATCGCCTACTGGCGCCGCGCGCTGGAGGTGAACCCCAACATGCCGGGCGTCGAATCGAACATCCGGAATGCCGAAGAGTTGCTCGCGAAACAGCGCGGCCGCGCGATCTAGCCGCCCAGTTCCTCCAGCATTCCACCGATGGCGGCGGCGGCCTCCGCCGGATGCTCGAACGGGAACAGGTGCCCGCCGGGCACGCGGCGCTTGAGGAAGCCCCGGCCGCGCATCTGCCCCATGCCGACGCGCCGCAGGATATCGGAGTGCATGCCGCCGATGAATCCCGCGGGCACCTGCAGGCGACGCAGCTGCCGGTGCATGTCGTGCGGAATGGTGCGGTAGATCTGATACTCGATCGCCGGATCAATTTTCAGCCGGTAGTGATGTTCCCGTCGCGCTTGGTTTTCCCCTCGAATAAGGCCGTGGCGCACGTAGTCGTCCAGGCATTCCTCCGTAAAACCCCTGAACAGCTTGCGCGTGCGGAAATGCGCCTTCGCCTCCTCGTGGCTCGACCACTCGGCTCGCCGGTCGCGCGTCGCGCCTGCCTGCGTGACGCGGTCCACGACGCCGATGCGCTTGGTGGCGCCGAGCAGCCGACCCTTCAGCGCGCCGATGACAGGGGCGTCGATCATGACGATGGCGCGGAACAGCTCCGGGCGCTGCGCCGCGGCGAGGAAGGTCAGGTAGCCGCCGAGCGAGTGGCCGACGCCAAGAACGGGTTCGCCGCGATGATCGCGTTCCAGCGTGTCGATGAGCTGGCGCACGAGCAACGGCCAGCCTTCGGTCACTGGATAGCGCGGATCGGTGCCGATCGCCTCGATCGCGCCGATCCGGTGGCGCGGCGCCAGAGCACCGAGCAGCGCCGCGTAGCACGACGCGGGAAAGCCGTTGGCGTGCGAGAACTGGAGGAAAGGCTTCGTCAGATCAGACGAAATCCCTGGAGGCGGTTTCGCCGTCCACCGGCTTGCCGGTCAGGTAGCCCTGCAGGTAATCGCAGCCGCAGGCAAGCAGCATCGCTTTCTGCGCTTCGGTTTCCACGCCCTTCGCCACGACCTTGAGGCCGAGGGCGTGGCCCAGGCCGACGATCGCCGGTACCACCGGGTGCCGGTCGGCCTCCGCGGACGCCCCGGAGATGAGCGAACGATCGATCTTGATCAGGTCCACCGGGACGCGGCTGAGGTAGGCGACGCCCGAAAGGCCGATGCCGAAATCGTCCAGCGCGAGCCGCACGCCCAGGCCCTTCAATTTTGTCAGCGCGGCGAGGACGATGTCCGGCTGCTGCATCGCCACCGTTTCGGCGATTTCCAGCTCGAGCCGCTGCGGCGTGAGGCCTGTGCTCTTCAGGACGCGCGCCACCAGTTCGAACAGCTTCGGGTCGCTGAACTGGCGCGCCGAAAGATTGACGCTCACGGGCAGCGCGTCGGCGGAACAAGCCCAGCGGCAGGCTTCCTCGAGCGTCCATTCGCCCAGCGGCAGGATCAGCCCGGTATCCTCCGCAACCTGGATGAACTCGCCGGGCGCGACGCGTCCGCGCGCGGGGTGCTGCCAGCGCAACAGCGCCTCCCAGGAAGTGGCGCGGCCGCTCGCGGCTTCGACGACCGGCTGGTAGTACATCCGCAGCTCGTTCTCCTGCACCGCGCGGCGCAGGTCGCTCTCGATCACCAGGCGCCGCGATGCCGCCAGGTTCATCTGCTCGGTGAAGAACTGGTAGTTCGCGCGCCCCGTACCCTTGGCGTGGTACATCGCGGCATCGGCGTTGCGGATCAGGCTTTCGGCGTCGCGCCCGTCGTCCGGGAACACGCTGATGCCGATCGAGGTCGTGATGTGCAGCTCGCGCCCCTCGGCCACGAACGGCTGCGCCATCGTCTCCAGTATCTTGGCCGCGACATTGGCGGCGTCCGAGGCGCGCTTGATCTCGGGCAGGATCACCACGAATTCGTCGCCGCCCATGCGGCAGACGGTGTCCACCACGCGCAGCTGCTTCATCAGGCGCTCGGCGACTTCCTTCAGCACCACGTCGCCCGCCGCGTGCCCGAGCGTGTCGTTGATGCTCTTGAAGCGGTCCAGGTCGACGAACACCACCGCCGTCTGCTTGCGATTGCGCTGGCTCGCGGCAAGCGCCTGGGTGAGGCGGTCCTCCAGCAGCCGGCGGTTGGGCAGTCCCGTCAGGGGATCGTGGTCGGCGAGATGCTGCACCCGCGTCTCGGCCAGCCAGCGGTCGCCGATCTCCGCCTGCAGGCGCTCGTTGGCCACCTGCAGCTCCAGCGTGCGCTCGGCCACCGCGCGCTTCAACTCCGCGCGCGAGGCCTCGAGGGATTCGCGCGCCGCCGTGATGTCCTCGTAAATCCCGATCGTGCCTTCCTCGGGCTGCATCGGGTCGATCGCCTTGGCCACCAGCTTGCACCAGAAGAGCGAGCCGTCCTTGCGAAGCAACTGCCGCTCGTTGATATAGGCCTCGCCGGTGGAGAGGCGCGCGTACATGCGGGCGCCCGCGGATTCGTACTCATCCACCGACGGGAACAGCATTCTCGTGTCCTTGCCGATCAGCTCGGCCGTCTCGTAGCCGAACATCTGCTCGAAGCGCGGGTTGCAGCGCACGATCTTCCGGTCGCGCAGGAAGACGATCCCGATCATCACGTTGTTGGTGATCGCCTGCTGCTCGGCGAGCAGGCGCTGCATTTCCGCCTCGGCGCGCTTGCGCACGGTGATGTCTTCGACGATCCAGACCGTGCCTTTCTGGTTGTCGGTCGGGCTGACCGACTTCGCGATCATGCGCGCGGGGAAGGTCGAGCCGTCCTTGCGGCGCAGCTCCCACTCGAGGTCGAGCTGGCGTCCGGCGGAGAGCACCGGCATGGCGATCGCGCCCATCGCCTCGTAGCTTTCGCGCGACGGGTACACCGCCTCGCCCGGCTTGCCGATCAGTTCCTCCGCCTGCCAGCCGAGCATGTCGGCGAATTTCGGATTGCACAGCGTGAACCTGCGGTCGCGCGTGAAGGCGATGCCGATCGAGGCGTTGGCGAGGATCGCCTTGTACTCGAGCTGCGCGTCGCGCGGCCGGCCCGCGTAACCCGCGGGCGGGTTGCCAGCTCCATCCGACGGCGGTATCGTGTCCTCGATGTTGCTGCGCTCGTTCATTAGCGGGCCAGCGATTCGAACAGCTCCGAGAAGCGCTTCAGGCGCTTCGCCAGATGTTCGCGCTGCTCGGCGGCGAGCGTGCGCTCGAGGTCGAGCAGCAGGCCGACGTATTCGGCGTGCGTCGCGCGAGACGCTTCGGCATAGGCCGGCTCGCGGCCGCCTTCCCAATCCTGCACCCACTGCACGAGGCGCCGCCTTGCTTCACGCGCGCGCAGCATGGCGACAAACTCCGCCTGGCGGCGCTTGCGGTCGCGGTCGCGCAGCTCGGC
Organism: Betaproteobacteria bacterium; assembly: GCA_009693345.1. GTDB lineage: Bacteria > Pseudomonadota > Gammaproteobacteria > Burkholderiales > SG8-39 > RBG-16-66-20. The sequence continues at coordinate 18,002 of SHXL01000016.1, read as the reverse complement.
GGAGAACGGCGCGCGCGCGCTGTAAAACTGCACGCGCTCGGTCTGCGCCTCGCTCAGCGGGCCGAACCACTCCTCGATGCGCTCGATGTTGCGCTTCACTCGCCGTTTGTGGCGCTCTTCCATGGTTCCATGAATCTGTTCTTTTGCGAACTCGCGGTTGCCTTCGGCCAGCCGCTTCTCGAGATAGAGGATCTGCTCGGGGTTGAGCCGGTCCAGCAGTGCGGCCGCTTCACCGGCGGCCACGCCCAGAGCTTCCCGGACCTGGGCACGCACCGCATCGTAACTCCATTCGAGGTCCTCCAGCTTGATACCGCGCAGCACGCGCGTGGACGCCTCCTCGGCGAGCCGCGCGTACTGCGGCAGGGCCGCGGCGCGGTGCCAGGCGAGGAACGCGCCGAGGCTCCGGTCCCGCTCCTCGGACTGCTCGCCCTCGAAGTCGAGGTAGTGGTTGGCCTGCCAGCGCAGGATCACGTCGGCGTTGTTGTAGGCGAGGCGCGTGACGCTGCAGGACGACAGCAACAGCATTGCAGCAATAGCCGCAATGCGAATTGCTGTCGCCCCCGCGAAGGCGGGGGCCCACATGGATCCCCGCCTTCGCGGGGATGACGCCTCGGCACGCGTCACCAGAAGCTCTCGACGGTGATCTGGCCCGGCGTGCGGCGCCGGTTCTTGCACAAGCCCCGCAGGGCCAGCGCGGCGGCGGCGTCCTTCAGCATTCCCGGGTTGCCGCAAAGCATGAACTGCGAGCGCTCCGGCGCGATCGGCGCGCCGGCCGCGGCTTCCAGCCGCCCGTCGCGGATTGCATCCGGAATGCGGCCTGCAAGAGATTTCGGATGTATTTCTCTACTGACAAAACTGAGGTAACTGAATTGCTTCCGGCTGGATTGCAATTCAAGAACAATATCCCTGTATACCAGCTCGCTAGCGAGCCTCACCGCATGCACCAGGATCACGCGCCGGTAGCGCTGCCAAGGCGTCTCAGTACGCAGGATCGAAAGAAACGGCGCGATGCCGGTGCCGGTGGCGAGCAGCCAGAGGTCCTCGGCCGGCGGTACTTCTCCGAGGACGAGGAAACCTGAGGGATTGTCCGCAACGTAGAGCGCATCGCCCGTCTGCAGGCGCGCAAGCCCCGGCGACAGCGGCCCCTCAGGCACGATCACGCCGTAGAACTCCAGCACCGGGTCGGACGGCGCATTGACGAAGGAAAACGGCCGCGCGATGCGCTCGCCTTCCATGTCAAGAGCAATGCGAACGAACTGCCCCGCCTCGAATCGCAACGCTGGTGACTCAACGCGCAACGAGAACAGCGTCTCAGTCCACGCACGGTTCTCCAGCACCCTGCCTTCAAGCCATTTTCTCATTGCAGCCCGTACGGCTCGAGCTGCATGTCCTGCAGGTCGGCGCCGAGCATCACGATGGCGCCGTGACGCCGGTTGTTGCCGGTATCGGAGAATTCGAACGTATAAGTGCGCCGCAGGCGCAGGCGGCCCTCGTCGTCGCGCGCGAGGCGCAGCTTCGCGAACTGCACGGTTTCATCGAGCAGCTGGACGCCATAGCGCTCGCAGGCGCCGCGCCCGGCGGCGAGCGCGCGCTCGCGCGCCCGCAGGCTGTCCACCCAGAAGAAGATTCCCGCGATGATCAGGACGATGGCAGCCGTTTCCCACATTTCTTTCCCGAGGCAATGATCTCACGCCTCGGGGAGGAGTTTGCGGATGAGGTTCAGCAGGTCAAAGGGACTGTAGGGTTTTGCGAGATAGGCGGTAGCGCCGGCTTCCTTCGCCTTCTGCTCGTCGCCCGAGAGCGCGAAGGAAGTGATGGCGATGATGGGGGTATTCGCGGTCACCGCATCCGCGCGCAGCTGCCGCGTCGCCTCCATGCCGGAGATCTTCGGCAGCTGGATGTCCATCAGGATCAGGTCCGGGCGGATCTCCAGCGCCTTCGCCACGCCCGCCTCGCCGTCGTGCGCCTCGACGAGGGTGTAGGTCGTGCGCTTCAGCAGGTCGCGCACGATCTTGCGGTTCATCTCGTTTTCCTCGACGTACAGAATCGTCTTGCCGCTCATGATGTTTTCACCCGCAGTGGCACTTCGATGATGAACGCGGAGCCCTTGCCCAGTTCGCTCTCGATCCAGATCCGCCCGCCGTGCATCTCGACGAACTTCTTGCTGATGGAAAGCCCCAGGCCCGTGCCGCCGTATTCGCTCGCGATGGTGGCGTCGGTCTGCTTGAACTCGGTGAACAGGCTGTCGATCTTGTCCGGCGCAATGCCGATGCCGGTGTCGGAAACCTTGTAGACCAGCAGTTCGGCCTTTACCACCACCAAAATCTCCACCTTGCCCGCCTTGGTGAATTTGAGCGAATTGCCGGCGAGGTTCATCAGGCACTGCGCGATGCGGCCGCCATCGCCGTAGGCGAGCGGCACGTCGTTCGGAATGGTGGCGAGGAACTCCAGGCCCTTCTCCGCCGCGAGCGGCCGCAGGGTCGAGTGCACGCTCGCCACCGTGTCGTGCACCGAGTAATCCGAGAGCGAGAGCTCCATGCGCCCGGCCTCGATCTTGGCCAGATCCAGTACGTTGTTAATGAGGCGCAGCAGGTGCTTGTCGCTGGTCTGGATGTCGGCGAGCGGCTCCTGCATGTCCGCGGGCACCTCGCCGTAGACCTGGCCGAGGATCATCTCGTTGAAGCCGAGGATCGCGTTCAAGGGCGTCCGCAGTTCGTGGCTCATGCTGGCGAGGAAGTTCGACTTGAGCTGGCTCGCCAGCTCAAGCTGCTTGCTTTTCTCCGCGATCTCGCGGAACAGGCGCGCGTTCTGGATCGCCATCGCCGACTGCGTGGCGAAGGTATTGAGCAATTCCACGATTTCGGGCGCGAACGCGCCCGGTGTCTTGCGCGTCACCGACAGGGCGCCGATGACGTGCTCTTCCCGCCGCAACGGCACCACCAGCACCGCGCGGTACCCGGCGCGGATGAGCGCGTCGCGCAGGCGTGTCTTGTACCCCTTGTCCTGAATGTCGGGAATCTGCATCGGCTCGCCCGTCTCCCCCGCGCGCCCGACCGCGCCCTCGCCTTTTCTGATCGGCGTGCTGCGCAGCACCGCAAGATATTCCTCGTCCACGTTCTCCGTCGCACGCAGGTGAAATTCTTCGGCCCGCTCGTCGTATTCGTAGATCGATCCGCCGTCGAGGCCCGTCAACTGCACCGCGCGCGACACGATCGTCTTCAGCACCGTCTCCACGTCGAGCGTCGAACTGATCGCCTGTGCCCCACCTCCCCCAGCGCCGTCAGCTGCCCCACCGAGCGCGTAAGCGCCTCGGTGCGCGATTCCAGCTCCTTGAACAAGCGCACATTCTCGATCGCGATTACCGCTTGGTCGGCGAACGTACGCAGCAGCGAAAACTGTTTCTCCGTCAGCGGACCGGGCGCGAGCCGTATTACGCTTATCGTGCCGATGACCGCATCTGCGCGCAGCATCGGCATGATGGTGATTGCGCGGTTCCCGGTGGCTAGGAAGTTGCGGATTCCGGCCGCGAGCGGCCCGCCTTCGTAGGCTTGGGCATCCGGCACGTCGATCACCATGCGGTCGAGAATGGCGACGGCGTGCATGTACTCGCGCGTCAGCGGAAATTGGTGACGCTGTTTCCACTGCGCGGCGTGGAGGGGATCCGCGTCTGCGATCGCCGCGAGCCGTATCCGATCGCCGTCGGGAAGGGTCACGACTATGGCAGCGTTCGGGAACAGGTTCAGCCCGCTTTGCACAATGGCCTCGAACACCGGCTGAGTGTCGGTCGGCGAGCTGCTGATGACCCTGAGGATTTCCGCCGTCGCCGTCTGCCGCTCGAGCGCCTCTTTTGTCTCGTTGAATAGGCGCACGTTCTCGATCGCGATCACTGCCTGGTCAGCGAAGGTCTTGAGCAGTGTGATCTGCTTATCCGTGAAGGGCCGCACCTGCCGCCTGCGCAGGCTGATGCCGCCGAGCGCCGTGTTCTTGCGAATCAATGGAACCGCGAGGACGGTGCGCCAGCCTGTCTTAAGCGCAATCTCGCGTCCAAGCGAGTATTCCTTCGCAGATTCGGCTTGGGTGTCCTGAATGTGAACCGGCAAGCGATCGATGATCGAGCGCTCGACAGCCGAACCGCGATTCAGTCGAAAGACCCCTACCTTGATCGGCACGTCGCCGAATCCTGCGGCATACCGCACGATTTCCCCTGCCGCGAGGAAAATTCGCACGTCGCTCGCTTCGCAGATTTTCGCGGCGTGTGCTGCCAGCGCCTTGAATACCGGCGCCACGTCCGATGGCTAACTTGCGATGACCTTGAGGATCTTCGCCGTCGCCGCCTGCTGGGCGCGCGCTTCGGCGAGCTGCTGCTTGAGCGACGCGTCGCTGGTTTTTCCCGGAGCGGCTGTCTTCTTGGGGCGAGCGCCTTCCGCCGCGCCTGCGGCGGGGCCTTGCGTCCACGCTTCTTGATTGTCGCCATCGGCCGCCTCCCCGTCGGAACCGATGCTCCCGCGCCCATCATAGTAGAGTTGCTTCACCATGAGCGCATTGATCGCCTTTCCTGACGGCGGCTTCAGCTTTCTCGAGGGCGTGTTCCCCTATTCGCAGGGCGTGGCGGCGCTGCCGGGGTTCGCCATCGAGCGGGTACGCTTTGCCCGGCCTGTCCCCGTCGCGCAGGGGTTCGACCTTGTTTCAAAATATCTGAAGAATATTCAAAGGCCCCTGACGGCGTTGTGCGCGGCCGAACTGCGTTCGCCCAAACCGTTCACCTTTTCCGGCTTCGGCGAATTCAACAAGGGCTACGTCGCGGTGCTGGAGCAGTGGGGTCTGTATCGCAATGGAAAAAATCCGGTGGCGCGCTCCAATGTCGCGCCGGAAATAGATCCGCCGGCCGAGCCGTGCTTCTACGCCTTCTGCTATACGGTGCCGTCGCAGGAGAGCGGATCGTTCGTCGTCGCGGGCAGCGGCGAGTGGCCCGAGGGCGGGCACTTTCCCGAGGACATCGTCGCACGCGGCGATGTGTCACCGGCGGGGATGGCGAAGAAGGCCGACTGGGTGCTCGGCATCATGGATGCGCGGCTGAAGGGATTGGGCGCGTCCTGGTCTCGGGCGACGGTGAGCCAGCTCTATACAGTGCAGGACGTGAAAAGCCAGATCGGACGAATTCAAGAGCACATCGGGCCGAGCAGCCTCACCTGGCACTACTGCCGGCCGCCGATCGCGGAACTTGAATTCGAGATGGACCTGCGGGGCGTCAGCCTCGAGCGGGTGCTTTAGCCGCGGCGCGGCGCTGCCAGATTTGCGCTGCGGTGCCGAGGATGCCCTTGGGCATGTGGATGATGAACAGCACCAGCATCAGGCCGTAGATCGCGAGGTCGAGCGCCGGGAACTGCTTGAAGGAATCCCCCAGCGCGAGGCGCAGGCCTTCGGCCAGCAGCAGCGTGAACACCGCGCCCACCGTCGGCCCGAGCATCACGTACATGCCGCCCGCAATCACCCCGAACACCATCTGCAGGCTGATGCTGATGCCCGACACCGTCTCGGGATTGATGTAGAGCTGGTACTGCGCGTAGAGCACGCCGCCGATGCTGGTCATCACCGCTGAAATCAGCGTGACGAAGAGCTTCGAGCGCGTCACGTTGATGCCGATCGAGGCGGCGGCTTCCTCCTCCTGGCTGATCGCCTCCAGCGCAAGCCGCGTCATGCCGCGGTCCACTTTCGCCCAGACCCAGAGGCCGGCGAGCCAGACGGCGAGGATCGCGTAGAACCAGACGATCTTTTCCGAGAACTGGAGCGCACCCAGCGACCAGGCGTTGCCCTGCGCGAGCGCGGTGTTGGGCGTGGCGCCGAGCGAGCCTCCGGTCTGGTCGCGTAGCGCGACGATTATCAGGCGCGTCACCTCGGAGAGCGCCAGCGTCACCAGCGCGAAATAGTGGCCGACGATCTTGAAGCGGAAGCACGGCAGGCCGATGATCACCGCGACGATCACGGAGACCACGACGCCGGCGATCGCGCCGATCCACGGCGAGACGCCGAAATGGTTCCACAGCATCACCACCGAGTAGGCGCCGATGCCGAGGAAAGCCCCGTGGCCGAAGCTCACGAGCCCGAGTCGCCCCATGATCGACCAGCTGGTGTACACGTAGCCCCACAGCAGGCACATGATCACCAGGTGCAGCGGATAGTTGCCCAGGCCGTAGAAAGGCGTTCCGGCCAGCAGGGCGAGCAGGGCGAGCAGGAAATATTTCAATTCACTTCCCTCCGAGGATGCCCTGCGGGCGCCAGAACATCACCGCGATGAAGAAGACGAACGCGATCACGTAGCCCCATTCGATGGCGAAGAAGAACCCGCCCACCGAGATGAATTGCGCGAAGATGAACGCGGCGACGAGCCCCCCGAGCATGTTGCCCAGTCCGCCGAGGACGCAGATGAGGAAGGTGATCGGGCCGAACGACAGGCCGATCGCCGGATGGATGTCGTACTGCAGCACCAGCAGGCAGGCGCTCAGGCCCGCGAGCGAGCCGCCCAGCGCCGAAGTGACGACGAAGACGCGCCCGGGATTCACTCCCATCAGCGGCATGATGCCGCGGTCCTGGCTGATGGCGCGGATCGCGGTGCCAATGTAGGTGCGGGTGAGCAGCAGCCAGGTCGCCGCGACGCCCGCGAGCGCCATCGCGAAAGCGATGATGCGCGGAAACGAGAACGACATTTCTCCGATCACCACCGGCGGCAGCCGCACGCCGAGGTTCTTGAACTCGATGCCAAAGGCGAGTGTCGCCGCCGCCTGCAGGAAGAACAGCACCCCGCCCGTCACCAGCAGCTGGTTGATCGGCTCGGCGGAGAGCACTGGCCGGATCACGAACTGGTGCATGAGCGCGCCAAGCAGCGCGACGATGGCGATGCCCGCGGCCATCGCGGCGAGGAGCGGCCAGTGCTGCTGCACGTGCAGCGCATAGACCGCGTACATGCCGATCATGATCATCTCGGCGTAGCAGATCCACACCACGTCGATGACGCCAAAAATCAGGTTCAGGCCGAGCGAAAGCAGCGCGAGCAGGCCGCCCAGCAGGATGCCGTTCAGCACCGCTTCGAGGAGGAATATGTCGAAGATTTCCATCGCTAGATCCCGAGGTAGGTCTTGCGGATATCGTCGGAGGCGAGCAGCTCGGCCGAGGCGCCGCTCTTCTTGATGCGCCCGGTCTCCAGCAGGTAGGCGCGGTCCACCACCTTGAGCACCTGGCGGATGTTCTGCTCGACGATCAGCACGGTGTAGCCCTCGGCGCAGATGCGTTTCACCATCTGCATGATCGACTGCACGATCACCGGCGCGAGCCCCGCCGAGGGCTCGTCCAGCAGCAGCAGCTTCGGCCCGGACATCAGCGCCCGGCCGATGGCGCACATTTGCTGCTCGCCGCCCGAGAGCGTGCCGGCCAGCTGGTTTCGACGTTCTTCCATTCTTGGAAACAAATTGAAGACAAACTTTTTTCTTTCCGCGTATCGATTTCTGGAAGAAACCAGGAAAGCGCCCATCTTCAAATTCTCCTCGACCGTCAGTCGAGGGAAAAGCCGCCGGTTCTCCGGCACGTGTGCGATGCCGGTCGCGATCACCTCGTGCGGCGCCACGCGCCTGAGCGAGCGCCCCTCCATCGTCACTTCGCCCGCGGTGAGTACGATCAGTTTCGAGATCGCGCGCAGCAGCGTGGTCTTGCCCGCGCCGTTGGGTCCGATCACCGCGACCGATTCGCCCGCCTTCACTTCGAGGCTGACGCCGAACAGCGCCTGGAAAGAACCGTAGCCCGCGGATACGTTGCTGAGCGCGAGCATTACTGCGTCCTGTCCGCGACCGTCTTCTGCACGTCGGCGGCGTCGGTTCCGAGATACACCTCGATGACCTTCGGGTCGTGCGCCACCTCGGCGGGCTTGCCCTGCGCGATCAACTCGCCGTGGTCCAGCACGATGCAGCGGTCCACCACGCGCATCAGCACGCCCATGATGTGCTCGACCCAGATGATGGTGATGCCCTTTTCCCGGCGGATCATGGACAGCATGTCGGCCGCCTGCTCCATCTCGGCGTGGTCCAGGCCGCCGAGGGATTCGTCGGCCAGCAACACCCTGGGCTGGGTGGCGAGCGCGCGCGCGAGTTCCAGCTTCTTCAGGCCCGCGGCGCCCAGGCCGTCCACGCGCGCGCTTTCCTCGATCGGCAGGCCGACGAGATTCAGGGATTCTCTTGCGAATTCATGCGCTTTTCCCCTGGAAGGTCTTTCCTCTTGCCCGTAAAAGGCCGCGAGGACGACATTTTCAATCAAAGAAAGCTTGCGGAACGGGCGCGGAATCTGGAAGGTACGCGCGATTCCACGGTGGCAGATCGCGGCCGGCAGCAGCCCGCCGATCTCTTCGCCATTGAGGCGCACCGAACCGGCCGAGGGCGCGTGCAGCCCGGCGATCAGGTTGAAGGTGGTGCTCTTGCCCGAACCGTTGGGGCCGATCAGCCCGAGGATCTCGCCCTCCTTGAGGGAGAACGAGACCCCGGAGACCGCTGTGAAACCGCCGAACCTTTTGGTTAGGCCGCTGACCTCAAGCACTTCGAGCTACATCGCGTAAGGATGGCCCTTCGGAAAGGGGAAGATAGGGTCGGTGGTGCGGATCGCCTTCGGCCACGCCACGTAGGTACGGCCGTTGACGTACTGCATCACCACCGGTGAGGAACGCTCGTTCTGGCCGGCCATCGGCGTGCCCGGCCCGAAGAACTTGACGCCATAGCCCTGGATCGTGCCGCCCATCGGGATATCGGTCTCGTTGGACGCCTTCCTCAGCGCCTCGGGATCGATGCCGCCGTGCTTCTTGATGGCGCGCGGCAGCACGTCGGTGAACAGGATCCACGACTGGTTGAAGCCCATCGAGGCGTGCGGCGGAACGTCCGCCGGGCCTTTCGCCGCCTGGTAGCGCTTCACCATTTCCTTGGTGAGGTCGCCCAGGCCCGGCTTCAGGGTCTTCGGATCCAGCAGCTGCGCCGCCACCGGGTCGACGTTGAAGAAATAGTTCACATCGGCGCCGAAGGTCTCCGTCAGCTTGCCGATCTGACCGTAGCCCGCGCCGTGTCCGATGATGCCCTTGAACTTCAGGCCCTGCTCGCGCGCCTGGCGCAGGAAGAGCGTGATGTCCGGGTTGTAACCGGTGTGCAGCAGGATGTCAGCGCGCGCGCGCTTCAATTTGGTCACCAGGCTGGAGAGGTCGGGCGAGGAGGCGGCATAGCCTTCCTTCAGCGTCACGTCCATGCCGAGCGCCTTGCACTTGGCCTCGTTGCCCATCGCCACGCCGGCGCCGTAGGGACCGTCCTCATAGATGATCGCGACCTTGACCTTCTTCGGATCCATGCCGAGCTTTTCCCTGGCGTTCTCCGCGATGTAGGAGCACGAGGCCTCGCCGAACTGGTCGGAGTGCACCTGCGGGCGGAACACGTAGGAGAGCTTCTTGTCCTTGAACACCGCCGAGGCGACGCAGACGTTGGCCCACATGAATTTCTTGCTCGCGTCCGCGCGCTGCGCCATCGGCACGCAATGCGCGCTGGAGAACACGCCCATGATGATGTGCACCTTCTCCTGGTCGAGCAGGCGCGTCATCTCGTTGATCGCGACCTCGGTCTTGGACTGCGCGTCAGCGTAGATCGGCACGATCTTGTAGCCTTCGACGCCGCCCTTTTCGTTCAGCATGTCGATGGCAATCTTGGTGCCCACGCCGGCGGCCTCGGAGCCGCCGGCGGCGAACGCGCCGGTGTAGTCGTAGATCACCCCGACCTTGATTTCCTTTTGCTGGGCCTGGACGCCCGATACGGAAAGCGCCGCGACTGCCGCCGCGGCGAGAATTTTGCTATGCGTCATGATGTCCCTCCTCCTTGATTCGAGTGTATCAGATCGGCCGCTTTTTCCGCGACGGCAATCACGGCGGCATTGATGTTGCCCGAGACCACCGCGGGCATGACCGACGCATCCACCACGCGCAGGCCCGCAAGGCCCTTCACGCGCAGCTGCTCGTCGACCACCGTTCCCATGCGGCAGGTCGAGGTCGGATGAAATACGGTGTCGCCCGACTCGCGGCAGAAGGCGAGCCAGTCCGCATCGCTCTGCACGCGCGGCCCCGGAAATTCCTCGGCGGCGACGTAACCCGCCAGCGGCGGCGTGGCCGCGAGGCGGCGGATGAACTTGAGGCCGTCGACCATCATGCGGCAATCGTTTTCGGTGGCGAGATAGTTGTAGCGGATAGCGGGCGCCTCGCGCGGGTCTGCCGAGCGGATCGCGATGCTGCCGCGCGACTCGGGCTGCAGCTGCGACAGCGACAGCGTGAATCCGGAGAACGGGTGCAGCACGCCGCCGCGCCGCGCGGTGGAAAAATTGATGAAGTAGATCTGGGCGTCGGGGCGCGCGAGTTCCGGCCGCGTGCGCACGAACGCGGCCGCATATCCCGCGCTGACGGTGAGCGGGCCCCGGCGCCACAGCAGGTAGCGCAGGCCGATCGCCGCCTGCCGCCACAGGCTCGCCATGTCGTCGTTGAGCGTGATCGGCCTGGTGCAGCGCCAGAACGTGCGGCCATAGAAATGGTCCTGCAGGTCGGCGCCGACGCCCGGCGCATCGAGCAGGACCGGGATGCCGTGGCGCTCGAGCAGCGCGCGCGGCCCCACGCCCGAGAGCTGCAGCAGCTGCGGCGAGTTGAAGGAGCCGCCGCAGACCAGGATTTCGCGATTTGCCTTTGCCTGAAATTTCTCTTCACCCTTCATGTATTCAACTGCAAAGGCTTTTCGATCTGAAAACAAAATCCTTCCGGCAAGTGCGCCGGTTTCCACCTTGAGATTCGTGCGCTTCTCCGCCGGCCGCAGGTAGCCCGTGGCGGTGCTGCAGCGCCGGCCGTTGCGCGCGGTGGCCTGGTAATAGCCGGTTCCCTCCTGCGCCGCGCCGTTGAAATCGGCGTTGCGCGGCACGCCGAGCGCCGCGGCCGCGTCGATGAACGCGTCGGCGAGCTCGTGCCGGTCCGGCGGATCGGAGACCGCCTGCGGGCCGCCCGTGCCGTGCCACTGGTTCGCGCCGCGCTGCTGGTCCTCGGACTTGATGAAGTAGGGCAGCAGATCCTTCCAGCCCCAGCCGGGAATGCCCCAGCCGTCGAAATCCTCGGGCTGGCCGCGAATGTAGACCAGGCCATTGATCGACGAAGAGCCGCCCAGCACCTTGCCGCGCGGCGTGAAGATCCTGCGCCCGTTCAGCTGCGGCTCGGGCTCGGACTCGTAGGCCCAGTTGACGTCGCGCCGGGCAAACAGCTTGCCGTAGCCGAGCGGAACGTGGATCCAGGGATTGGTATCGCGCGGCCCCGCCTCGAGCAGCAGCACCGTCGTGCGACCGCCCGCCGTGAGGCGATTCGCCAGCACGCAACCGGCCGAACCGGCGCCGACAACGATATAGTCGTAACTATCCGCCACGCTGCACGCAGAGGAAGCAACATCCTTTCGCGCCGGGCGTCCATGTGCGGTTCTCGACTTTGAAGCCCGCACCCCTGAACAAGCCCTGATCGACCGCGCCGGCGATGCGGCACAGCGTGGCGATTTTCTCCTCGGGCAGGCCCGCCTCGCGCCAGGCATCCTTCAGCGGACAGCCGTGCAGCTGCATCTCCAGGTGATCGCGGTCGCAGCGCAGGACTTCGGGCTGGAAGATGTCCGCGCCGCCGGGGACGCTGGCGAGGAACGAATCCTTCAGCCCCGCAAGGTCGTCCGGGGCATGCTGGGCGAGCGATTTTCCGGCGGACAGGCCGCGCTGGAAGATCGCCTCGGCGAGCAGCGTCTCGGCGCGCTTCGCACCCACCTCCGCGCTCAGCACGTCGTAGATTTCCATGTAAATGAGCGCCCGGTTCCTGATCTGGGCGACGAGATCGCGTCGGTCGTTGTTCATCGGGGAGCCGCCTTTTTCATCGAGGTGTCGAGATGTGCATGCCGCCGTCCACATAAATGATTTCGCCGGTGACCTGGCGCGCGCCTTCGATCAGCCAGGCGATGGTCTCGGCGACGTCCTCGGGACGCGCATAGTCCTTGAGCGGCACGAGAGTCGAGTAATGCGCCGCGGCCTGTTTGGCGCGCTCCGCGCCGAGCCCCTTGGCCTGCCAGGGCGTGTCCACGTAGCCCGGGCTCACCGCGTTCACGCGCACCTCGGGCGCGAGCACGCGCGCAAGCGACAAGGTGACCGAATTGAGCGCCGCCTTGGATGCCGCGTAGGCGACCGAGGAGCCGGTGCCGAGCAGCGCGGCCACCGAGGAGACGTTCACCACCGCGCCCTTGCTCACCTTCAGCGCGGCCGCGCAAGCACGCGCCATCTGGAACGGCCCGACCACGTTCAACCGGTAGATGCGCAGGAAATCGTCCGCCGACAGCCCTTCCAGGTCGGGGTGCTTGACGAACTTGGTGGTGCCGGCGCTGTTCACCAGCGCGTCGATGCGGCCCCACTTGTCGAGCGCCGCCTGCGCGAGCCTGCGGCAATCGGCGTCCTCGCCGACGTCCGCCTGCACGGCGATGGCGTCCCTGCATTTGTCCACCACCTTCTTCGCATCAGCAGCGCTTTTCGAATAATTGATCACGACGCTCCAGCCGCGCTTCGAGAGTTCCATCACCGTCGCGGCTCCGATCCCGGATGCCGATCCAGTTACGATTGCAGTTTTCATATTTCCCCTAGTAATTTCTACTCAATCACTTCGTCTGCGCGAAGCAGTGTTGACTGCGGAATCTTGATACCGAGCGCGCGCGGTCTTCAGGTTGACCACCATGCGGAAGACGTTCGGACGCTCTACGGGCAACTCCGAAGGTTTCGCGCTTTGCGCGATCCGATGCACGTATTCCGCGGCGCGTCGGAACAGCACACTCTGCTCTACACCGTAGAAGAGGAGCCCGCCTGCGTCCGCAAACTCTCTTCGCGCGTAAACGGCTGGAAGCTTGTGCCGCGCCGCGAACTGCACAATTTTCTCGCGCAGATCCAGAAGGACCCCGCTGGCACCGACAATAAGGCCGGCGAAATGCTCGCGAACGATCGTGTCAAATGAGCGCTCGAGTTGGCTGCGCTGGCGTCCGTCCAGCATCTGAACCATCACGTTTAGCGGCCGCGCCTGTCCCTGTACCTCGCTGAACGAAAGCAGCGTACCTTTGTTGCTCATGTCGCCGAGGAAGGCGATTCGCTTCGCTCCAAGAGCGATTTCGCGCAGTAGTTGGACCCATTTCGCTCCGATCTCCGAACTCATGATCGAAAACCCTGTCGCGTTGCCGCCCGGCTGTCCCAGGCTCGCGACCAAGCCTGCGCCGACCGGGTCTCCAGCCGAGGTAAACACGATCGGGATGCTCGAAGTCGCACACATCACAGCGCGCGTTGGCGGCGTTCCCGAAGTGACAATGACGTCGGGCCGAAGGGCTACCAGTTCTACAGCAAGCCCGTGCAATCGCTCCGCATTCCCTCGCGAATAGCGCGACTCAACGACGAGATTCTTGCCTTCTGAATATCCAAGGTCTTCCAGCCGTTTTCGGAACGCTTTCCAATGATGCCGCCGAGCGTTTTCCGATATATCCTCGAGGATTGCGATCCGCAGCACGCGGCCGGCCGGCTGAGCCAAGCCGGCAAGCGGCGCGGCAAATATCGCGCCGCAAATCAGTCTGTTGAATCTACGTCGATTCACAATGCTTCATACCGTTGCTACCGGCGTGGCCGGAGAACCTACGGCGCCCGGCAGCCGCAGCGGCGGGGCGGTGAGGAGGAAGCGGTTGCGCTTGTGTTCGCGCAACCAATTTGCAAGTTTGGTGAAGTACCACAGTTCGCCGAGGTGGATGCCGTTCTTGAACAGGCAGTGTTCGTGCAGCGGCAGCATCGCGTGCGAAGTCGCCTTCCACGGCGTGGTGGAAAAGAGTTCCACGGCGTAGTTGTCGGCGGCGAGCACCGCGAGTCCCGAGTCGGAGATCCACTGCAGGAGCTTCTCGTCGCGGCCGTCCAGCCCGGTGCAGGTGTTGTGCAGCAGTTCGGGGGTCGGGTTCTTCTTCAGCTCGAGCAGCATCTCGGCGAAACCGGTATGCAGGCAGACGATGTCGCCGCGCTCTACTTCTATTTTGTCGCTATCAAGAATTCTCCGTAAATCATCAAAACCAACGGCCTTCCGTTTCCGGCCGAAATGCGCATGCAGGTCGATCATCACGCCGCGGCCCTGCGCGCCGTGCTCGGCGAGGTTCTGGATGCCGAGCGCCTCGGCGCGGCTGCCTTCATAGCGGAGCGGATCCTGGGCTCCCGCCTCCGCGGGGGCGACTGCAGAGGGCTTGATGTGCTCGCCCGCCCTGAAGCCGTTGTAGAAAACCGCCTCGGGCTTCCCGTCGCCGTCGGCGTCGAACATGCCGCCGACGTGCGCGAAGGAATCCCACTGCGTCGAATACTGCAGCGTGAGAAGCACCAGGTCGTCGCAGATCACGTCGGTCTGCAGGGCGTTGTCCTGCGCCACGGCATAGCAGAAATTCTGCCTGCCGTTGCGCTGCGTGGCGGCGATGCGCGGCGGATGGCGCCGCGGATTGAGCGCGCTGCCGCCCGGATAGTCGAGCGGCAGCGAGAGCACGAAGCTGAGGCCTTCCTTCACCTCGGCCACGCCCTGCAGCACCTTCTCGCGCGTCACCCAGTTCATCCGGCCGCGCTGGTCGTCCGGGCCGAACTCGCCCCAGTTCGAACCGGGTGGGCGTTGCTTCCAGCGCGGGTTCATCAGTAATAATGCCGGCTGATCGATTCCAGCACGCAAACGGGTTTCTCGCCGCCTTCGCGCTCGATGGTCACGCTCCAGGTGGTCTGCACGCCGTTGCCCTCGAGCTTGTCGTACTTGGCGAGCACGAAGCGGCCGCGGATCTTCGCGCCCGAGGGCACGGGCGCGGTGAAGCGCACCTTGTTCAGGCCATAGTTGACGCCCATCTTGCGGTCGGAGAACTCGAAAGTGGATTCCGTGAGCTTGGGCAGCATCGACAGCGTGAGGTAACCGTGCGCGATGGTGCCGCCGTAGGGCGAGCTTTTCGCGCGCGCCGGGTCGACGTGGATCCACTGGAAATCTTCGGTCGCCTTGGCGAACAGATCGATCCGCTCCTGGGAAATCTTCACCCAGGGCGAGATCCCGACCTCCTCGCCGATTCGCGATTCGAGTTCCCGCAGCTTGATTGCAGTTTTAGCCATGCGCTTCCCGTACGAATTTTTCTATTTCACTACATACCAGATCCGGCTGCTCGTGCACGATCCAGTGCGAGGCGTCCGGCACGCGCAGAAGCTTGAGATCTGGCACGCACTCGCCCAGTCCCTCGAGGCAACCCGTGAGCAGCGCCGTGTCGCGCTCGCCCCAGAGCACCAGCGTCGGCACCCGCACCATGAAATCCTCCGCCTTGAACTGCAGCTTCTTCGTGCCCGGATCGGCGGCGCTGGGCGGATAGAGCGGCGAGGCGCGGTAGTAGTTGAGGCCGCCGGTGAGCGCGCCGGGGCCGTGACCACGCCTGCACCAGCTCCGCGCTCCAGTCTTTTTCGAAATGGCCGAACGCACCGAGCAGGCGCGCGTAACCGTTCTCCGACAACACGCGCTCGGCCTTCGGCAGGCGGAAGAGATTCATGTACTCGCTCGCCTTCTGCTGGGCCGGGTTGTTGGAGAGCTCGCGCCAGAAGACGTAGGGGTGGGGCGAATTGATCATCACCAGTCGATCGAGTTGCTGCGGCTTCGCGACCGCCACCGCCCAGGCGACCGCGCCGCCCCAGTCGTGCGCGACAAGCGTGAACTTTCCGTTCGCATAGCGGGCGCCGAGCGCGAGCACGTCGGCCATCAGGTGCTTGACCCGGTAGGCCTCCACGCCCTCGGGCTTGTCGGAAAGGTTGTAGCCGCGCAGGTCGGGCGCGACGCACAGTCAGCCGCGTTCGGCGAAGTGCGCCATGGGTTTTCTCCATGCCGCCCAGAACTCCGGAAAGCCGTGCAGGAACAGCATCAGCGGGCGCTTTGCTTCGCCGGCCACCGCGCAATGCAGCTTCACGCCGCCGCAGTCGACCCATTCGTCGCGCACACGCGCATTCATTGGGCGGGCGCAGGATCACGTCCAGCAGCGGCTTCCATTGCTGCGCGATTTTCTGGGTCAGGGCCGCCTGCTCGCCCTCTCTGACCGGCGCACCGCCGGGGTCGAGCAGCTTCATGGCGTTTTCCACCCAACCGAGCGATGCCACCTGGCGGCCCAGGTCCAGCCAGGCAATGCGCACGCTATCCGGCGGCGATCCTTGCGCGGAAAGGCGGATCGCGGATAGTTGCTCCAGCATCCTCCTGCGGAGGCCTTCGATTCCGGCGACCAGGGCGTTCCGTTCCGCCCGCCGCGCGGCCTCGCCACCGGCATCGACCTTTATCAGGAAGAGTTCCGCCGAGTTGTACTCCCGGACCCGTTCCGCCACGTCGGCGTAAATTCGCGCGCTTTCCTCGGGCTTCGCTGCCGAAAGCTCCGCGGCCTGCGCGGAAATCTGCTTCAGCAAGGCCTTGCGGCGATCTTCCATCGAGGAGCTTGCCGGCGCCTGCGGCTTCCCGCCCGCCTCCGGCAGGGGCTTCGACGGCTCTTGCGCATCCGGCAACTGCCCTTCGATTGCCGGTGCAGGCGTGCCCGCGGGAATGTGCTCGACCTTCGGCGCGCGCGGTTGTCGTGCCGCGTCGCCAAACCAGGGCGGCGGATAGCTTGAAAATTTCACCGATCCCGTTTCGGGGTCGACCCAGCGGTACAGGTCGGCGCCCGCGTGGTTCGCCCAGGAGAAAAGCAACACGGCCGATGCAACAGCGAATCGCACTACCGCTCCTTTGCAAGACATTCGCGCACGCCCGCGGCCACCGCGGCGGCAATCCGCCGGCGCACTTGCGGATCGCGCATGCGCTGTTCCTCTTCCCGGTTGACGATCACGCCGGCCTCCACCAGCACCGACGCCATCGCGGCGCGGCGCGCAACCGCCAGGTTGTCATAGTAGTGCACGCCGTTCGCCTCGTCGGCGAAGGGCCGCGCTTCGCCCAGCACCGGATCGGCATGGTAGCGCGAAGGGACGAAGCCGCCTGCCTTCAATCTTGCCCCGATCGAGGAAGCGCAGGCGAGGCTCTTTCCCGGAAAGGGATTCAACCTGGAAATGAAAAGCGAAAAGCCGGCAAACCGGTCGGCCTGCGGCAGCAGGCGCTCCCTGACCGAATCGTGGTGGATCGACACGAACAGCTCCGCGCCCCGCGCGTCGCGCGTCCGGTGGTGCAGCAGCGCGTAGTCGCCGCGCTCGCCGATCAGGCGGACCTTGGTTTGGAGTTTCTCGAGTTCCATCTTTACCTCGAGAGCGAGGGCAAGGTTGAACTCGAATTCCGCAACGCCGCTCGCCGATATCACGCCGGGCTCGGCCGCGTAGTGGCCCACGTCCAGCGCCACCTCCTTCGCGATGGCGCAGAACGCTAGCGTCATCCCCGCGAACGCGGGGATCCAGGTTTTCTTCATCGCGCCGCGCCGTGCACCCTGACTTTTGCCTCCAGCGCCTCCAGCCGGCGGTCGCGGATGCCGAGCTGGCGCAGGTGCGCCACCGTGTCGAACAGGTAGTCGCAGCAGCGGCCCATCGGCCCGGCACCGGTGGCGAGATAACGCGCCACCGCCGCGTCCTCGAGCCCCGGCACGTAGCGTTCGTGCTCGCGATTGGCGCTAAACGCGATCGCCGGCTCCGCGCCCTTTGGTGTGCGCGCGGTGGTCCATACCGGACGATAGGCCATGGTGGACATCTCGCGCCGCCAGAGCACGTCGAGCTCGGTGGCCGCCGCGCCCCCGGCCAGGCGGTAGGCGACGCCGGTGCAGCTGCCGCCGGATACCAACGACAGCATCAAGCCGGGCCGTTCGGGACTGCCCCGGCCGGCGCGCGCCCAAAGGCAGAACTGGCGATGAAAACCGTGGATGCGCGCCGTGCGGCGCTCGACGAAATGGAACGCCGGATTCCAAATCAGC
>SHXL01000015.1 GCA_009693345.1 Betaproteobacteria bacterium | reverse complement strand
CGGCGCCATCATGCGCGCCGGCATCGAGAACAAGGAAATGGTCTCTCTGCTCGGCATCGACATCAAGCTGCTCTTCACTGCTGCATTTGCGATCGGCGCCTATCTCGCCGGCATCGCAGGCGCGCTCATCGCGCCGATCCGCGGCCTCAATCCGAGCATGGGCGTGGACATGCTGGGCATCGCCTTCGTCGTCGTCGCGCTCGGCGGTCTGGGCAACCTGCTGGGCGCGATCGCCGCCGGCCTGATCATCGGCGTCGCGCAGGCGCTGGTCGCCGCGTACTGGACGGAAGCCTCCACAGTGGTGATCTATGCGGTAATGGCTTTGATCCTGCTTGTTCGCCCACAGGGTTTGTTCGGTATTCGATGAAAAAATCGATCCTGATTCTCCTGGCAGCGGTCGCGCTCCTTCCCTTCGTCGTTCGTCCGGCGATCGCCTCGGAAGTCTGGATTTTTGCGATCTTCGGTCTCGGCCTGAACCTGCTGCTCGGCTACACCGGGCTGCTTTCCTTCGGCCAGTCCACCTTTTTCGGCTCGGCGGCCTACGTTGCGGGCTGGCTCATGAAGATTCACGGCGTCAACGCCTTTCTTGCGCTCGGCATCGGCGTCGGCGTCGGCGCAGCATCGGCCGCGGTGGTCGGCTACCTGTGCGTGCAGCGCTCGGGGCTGTACTTCATCATGCTCACTTTCGCGCTCAACCAGCTGTTCTACTTCACCGCCTACCAGTGGACCAGCGTCACCGGCGGCGAGGACGGCATGCCCGGCGTGCCGCGCCCGGCGCTGCTCGGCATCGATTTCAACAACCCGCTCGTTTACTACGCATTTGTTTCTCTTTTGTTCCTGATCAGTCTGTATTTAATGAAAAAAATAGTTGAATCCCCTCTTGGCAAGATCCTCCAGGCGATCCGCGAGAACGAAGTTCGCGCCGAGGCAGTGGGCTACAACGTGCCGCGCTTCAAGCTGCTCGCCTTCGTCATCGGCGGCGCCTTCTCCGGCCTCGCCGGCGTGCTCTACGCGATGCTCTTCGGCATCGTGCCGCTCGAGGCGATCAGCTTCGTGTTCTCCGGCAACGTCGTCTTCGCCACCCTCATCGGCGGCTCGGGCTCGCTCTACGGGCCGGTGATCGGCTCCTTCGTCTTCATCTGGCTCTCCGAATCGATGAGCACCGTGTGGGCGCGCTGGCCGCTGCTGCTCGGGGTTGCTTTCGTGCTCGTGGTGCTGTTCCTGCGCGGCGGAATTGTCGAAGCCTGGTCCCGGTTCTGGTCATGGAAATCCTCGAAACAAAAAACCTGACAAAAGCGTTCGGCGCCCTCACTGCCGTGAACGCGGTGAGCCTCGCCATCGAGGCAGGCTCGCTGCATTCGATCATCGGGCCCAACGGCGCGGGCAAGACCACGCTCTTCAACCTGCTCACCGGCACGTTTCAGCCCACTTCGGGAAGAATCATTTTCGATCAAAAGGAAATCACGGGCACGCCGGCCAGCCGGATCGCGCACCTCGGCCTCGCGCGCTCCTACCAGCGGACAACCGTGTTCCCGGCGTTCAGCCTGTTCGACAATGTCTGGGTCGCCGCTTTCGCCACCGGGAAATCCTGGAAAGGTTTGCTTTATAGGGAGATAGATTCTTATTCTGAGGTGGCCGAGCGCGCGAATCTGGCGTTGCGCGATGTCGGGCTGGAAGATAAGTCAAAACAGCTGGCGCGCGAGATCTCCCACGGCGAGCAGCGCCAGCTCGAGCTCGCCATCGCGCTCGCTGCCGCGCCGCGCGTGCTCCTGCTGGACGAACCCGCCGCCGGCCTCTCGCCGGAGGAGACGCGCAAGATGGTGGCGCTGGTGCGCGCGCTCAAAGGCCGCTACACCATCGTGCTCATCGAGCACAAGATGGACATCATCATGAGCGTCTCGGACCGCATCTCGGTGATGCACTTCGGCAGCCTGATCGCGGAGGGCACGCCGGCCGAGATCCAGAAGAACCCCGAAGTGCGCCGTGCCTATCTCGGCGGGGTCGCGGCGTGATTCTGGAAATCAAGGGCATCGACACCTATTACGGCCTCGGCCATATTCTTCATGATTTATCCTTGAAAGTAGACGACGGAGAGGTCGTGGCTTTGCTCGGGCGCAACGGCGCCGGCAAGACCACCACGCTGCGCAGCGTCACCGGCCTCACCCCGCCGAAGAAAGGCGAGATCCTCTATAAGGGATCGGATATTTCCGGTTCTTATCCTCATTTGATTTCTCAAAAAGGAATCGCGATGGTCCCCGAGACGCGCGACATCTTCAGCTACCTCAGCGTGAAGGAAAACCTCTCCATCGCGCGGCGCAGGAACTCGCGCTGGCAGATGGAGACCGTGCTCGACCGCTTTCCAAGCCTGAGGGAACGGCTGGACCACAAGGGGCGCGAACTCTCCGGCGGCGAGCAGGAAATGCTCGCCATTGCGCGCGCCCTCATGACCGGGCCCGACCTGCTGCTGCTGGATGAGCCCTCGCAGGGCCTCGCGCCGATGGTGGTGAACGCCGTCATGGACACCATCCGCGAGCTCAAGGAACAGCATGTCAGCATGCTGCTCGTGGAGCAGAATGCCGAGATGGCGCTGCAGCTCGCCGACCGCGTCTACGTCATCGACCACGGCACCGTGGTCTTCGAGGGCACGCCCGCGGGCCTGCGCGCCGATGCGAACGTCACCGCGACCTACCTGGGCGTCGGAGGAGAGGCATGATGCAAAAGCTCAATGAACTTGGCGCACTGGAAGCGGCGCGGCGCCTGGCGGCGCGCGAGATCACGGCCGAACAGCTGGCGTGCGCCTGCCTCGAGCGCATCGCGAAGCGCGAGAACATCGTGGGCGCATGGATCCATCTCGATCCGGACGCGGTGCTGGCGCAGGCGCGGCTGCTCGATGCGGGACCGGTGCGCGGGCCGCTGCACGGACTGCCGATCGGGGTCAAGGACATCATCGACACCGCCGACATGCCGACCGGCTGCGGCTCGCCGATCTACGCCGGGCACCGGCCGGCGGCCGACGCGGCCTGCGTGGCGCTGGCGCGCGCCGCCGGCGCGCTGATCCTCGGCAAGACGGTGAGCACCGAGTTCGCCTGGTTCCATCCGGGCAAGACCGCCAACCCGCGCGATCCGCGCTTCACCCCCGGCGGCTCGTCGAGCGGCTCGGCCGCCGCGGTGGCCGATGCGATGGTGCCGCTCGCCTTCGGCACCCAGACCGCCGGCTCGATCGTGCGGCCCGCGAGCTATTGCGGCATCGTCGGCTACAAGCCGACCTACGCGACGCTGCCGCGCGCCGGCATCAAGCTGCTCGGCGAGAGCCTCGACACCCTCGGCGTGATGGCGCGCAGCCCCGCGGACGCGGCCCTGCTCGTCGGCGCGCTGAGCGGGCGCAACCTGCTGCCGGAGCCGCTCGAGCGCGCCCCGCGCATCGCGCTGTGCCGCACGCACGAATGGCCCGCCGCGCTGCCCGAAACCGCGGCCGCGCTGCAGCATGCGGCGCAAGCGGCCGCGAACGCCGGCGCGCACGTGCACGATCTCACGCTGCCGCGCGAATTTTCCGGCCTGCTGCAGGCGCAGATCGACGTCATGAATTTCGAGAGTTATAAATCGCTCGCGAGCGAGCGCCTGCAGCATTTCGACGGCCTGAGCGACAAGCTCAAGACGCTGCTCGAAACCGCGGCCAAGGTCGACGCCGCGCGCTACGACGAAGCGCGCGCGCTCGCGACGCGCTGCCGCGCGATGCTCGGCGACGCGTTCGCGGACGCGGACGTGATCCTCGCCCCGAGCGCCCAGGGCGAGGCGCCCGAAGGCCTGGCGGCGACCGGCGACCCGGTTTTCTGCCGCATCTGGACCCTGCTCGGCGTGCCGGCGCTGAACATCCCCTGCAGCGAGGGCCCGAACGGCCTGTACATCGGCGTGCAGGTCATCGGCCGCATCGGCGACGACGTCCGCGCCATCGCGGTCGCGCAATGGCTGCAGAGCGCGTTCACGTCCTCATGATGACGAAATCGGGGTCAGAGCCCGATTTTTCCTATGCCAGCCGCAGCACCTGCCGGATCGTATCCACGAGCACGTCCTTGCTGTAGGGCTTGGTGATATAGCCGTCGGCGCCCAGGTCAAGGCCGCGCCGGATGTCCGCGAGAATCTGGAATCCGTCGCCGTCGGGCAGCACGGCGTCCAGAAGCACGACGTCCGCGGCGGGCTGCGTTTCGAGCTCGAGAAGCGTTTCGAGGCGGTTGCGCGCGAGCCTGACGCGGTAGCCGGCCATGCTGAGCCGCAGGTCGGCCAGCGCCGCCTGGTCGGGATCGTCCTCCACGAGGAGCACCACAATCTGCGACGACTCCTTTGCCAGCGGCTCGCGGTTCTGCAGGCGCGCCGCCGCCAGGTAGGCGCCCTTGCCGTGGAGCGCCGCGCCCGCGGCCCTTCGCCTCGTCCGCGATCTGCTGCAGTTCGTCCGGGAATTCGATCAGGTCCCCGGCGGACGCGGCATTGTCCGCACTGTCCGCCAGCGGCTGGAAATCCAGGTCGTAGGCGGCGCTGGCGCGCACGGTCTCGATGAAACCGAGTTCCTCCAGCTCCGTCAGCCAGGCGTCGATCAGCGCGTCGCGGTACCGCCGCAGGCGGCCCCGGATGACGTTGCCGTGGGTGTCGCCCTCGATGATGCACGGGACGCGCCGGTAGTCCACCGGAATGGCGGTATCTACGCTGCGCAGTGCGTCGTCGCCGGCCGCGGTACGGCGGTAGTTTGCGTCGAGCGTCATGCGAAAAATGATACTCCGCAATGCATAATGTGCGCCTTCCATTTCCTGGAGCCCTGAAATGCACGCCGTCCGTTTCATCCGCCATGCCGGCCTCGCCTTCGTTCTCGCCTGCAGCCCGCTCGCCCTCGCGCAAGCGAAGAAGGCGCCCGCAGTTTCCTCTCCCGCCTACGAGCCCCAGTCGGGACAGGAAGGCAAGGACGTCGTCTGGGTGCCGACCCCGCAGATCCTGGTCGACAAGATGCTCGACATGGCCAAGGTCACGCCCGCCGACTTCGTCATGGACCTGGGCTCCGGCGACGGCCGCACCGTCATCACCGCCGCCAAGCGCGGCGTGCGCGCCCTCGGCGTCGAATACAACCCCGACATGGTCGAGCTCTCGAAGCGCAACGCCGAGAAGGAAGGCGTCGCCGGCAAGGCCAGCTTCATCAAGGCCGACCTCTTCGAGACCGACTTTTCCAAAGCCACCGTGATCACCATGTTCCTGCTGCCGCAGATCAACCTGCAGCTGCGCCCGAAAATCCTCGCCCTCAAGCCCGGCACCCGCATCGTCTCGAACAGCTTCACCATGGACGACTGGGAAGCCGATGAAATCGCCACCCTGACATCGGATAACGGCTGCACCACCTCCTGGTGCAAAGCGCTCCTCTGGATCGTCCCCGCCCGCGCCGAAGGCACCCACAAGCTGCCGCAGGGCGAGCTCACCCTCAAGCAGAACTTCCAGATGCTCTCCGGCACCCTGACCACCGCAGGCAAGACCTTCGCCATCGAGGGCGGCAAAGTGCGCGGCGAGGACCTCACCTTCAAGGCCGGCGGCAAGGAGTACCGCGGCAGGATGAACGGCAAAAGCCTCGAGCTGCGTTGAAAAAAACGCTCCTCGCCCTGCTTCTCGCGTTCGGCGCGCTCGCGCAGGCGCAGCAAGCGCCGTCCACTTTCGTTCCCGAGGAATTCCAGGCGGGCAAGGACGTCGTCTGGGTGCCGACCCCGCAGGTCCTGGTCGACAAGATGCTCGACATGGCCAAGGTGACGCCCGCCGACTTCGTCATGGACCTCGGCTCCGGCGACGGCCGCACCGTCATCACCGCCGCCAAGCGCGGCGCGCGCGCCCTCGGCGTCGAGTACAACCCGGACATGGTCGAGCTGTCGAAGCGCAACGCGGAGCAGGAAGGCGTGGCCGGCAAGGCCGCCTTCGTCAAGGCCGACCTCTTCGAGACCGACTTCTCCGAGGCCAGCGTGATCACCATGTTCCTGCTGCCGGACATCAACCGGAAGCTGCGCCCGAAAATACTCGACCTGAAGCCCGGCACCCGCATCGTCTCGAACAGCTTCACCATGGGCGACTGGAAGGCGGACGAAACCGCCACCCTGACTGCCGACACCGGCTGCCCCTCCTCCTACTGCACCGCGCTCTTCTGGATCGTTCCCGCCAAAGTCGCCGGCACCTACAAGGTCCCGCAGGGAGAGCTCACCCTCAAGCAGGACTTCCAGATGCTCACCGGCACCCTGCGCACGGGAAGCGCGACTTTCACTGTCGAGGGCAGAGTGCGCGGCGAGGAAATCACCTTCAAGGCCGGCGGCCGCGAGTACCGCGGCAGAATGAATGGCAAGAGCCTGGAACTGCGCTAGCCGAAGATATCCTCCGGCATCAGCGCCGAGACGGTGACGTTGGGCACGTCCACCACGTTGGAGACGCGCAGGTCCACCGCGACGCTGCACAGCACGTAGGCCTGCTCGCTCGTCCAGCCGTAACTCTCCGGCACGATGTCCAGGTACTCGATCTCCAGCAAGTCTCCTGGCGCCGCCTCGATCACCGGCGCGATGTCCGGATGCCAGCGGTTGTGCCCCTTGCCCGGCTCGTCACGCAGACGCTTCTTGCGGTCGATCTCGATGCTCTTGGCCATCAAACGCCTCTGTTGCTGACTCGAAGAGGCCGTTATACCCCGACGACGCCGCGGCGCGGGCGTATTGCGAAAATGGCTGATTCGTATTACGCTGTTCCCATGTACCGCACCGTCTCCGTGAAGCTCAAGGATCGCGTGCTCGCCGACATCGAGGCCGAGGCGCGGGCACGGCGCACCACGCGCTCGGCAGTCGTGCGCGAGCGCCTGGAGCGCCCGGGCGCCGCCGGCGGCTCGCTCTGGGACCGGATGCGCGATCTCGTGATCGCGGACGACGCGGCGCCGAGGAACCTCGCCCGCGACAAGTCGAGGCTGCGGGGCCTTGGCCGCTCTCGTCGTCGCTGACACCGGACCGCTGGTCGCGGCGCTGCGCGCCCGTGACCGTGACCACGCGTGGGCGCGCGCGCAGCTGTCGTCGCTGTCCAATCCGCTCGCGACTTGCGAGGCCGTACTCACTGAGGCGTTCTACCTGCTGCAGGCCGTTCCCGGCGGACACGAACGTCTGGCCGCGCTGGTCGATCGCGGCGCGCTCGAAGTGCGCTTCGACTTCCAGGACGAGCGCGACGCCGTGCTGCGCCTCCTGCGCAAGTACGCGGACACCCCGATGAGCTTCGCCGACGCCTGCCTGGTGCGCATGAGCGAGCTCCACCGGGAGTCTCGGATCTTCACTCTGGACCGCGATTTCGACACCTACCGGCGCAACGGCCGCGAACGCATTCCGCTGCTGGCGCCTTGGTAGGCGAAAAAATACGTCGTCCCCGCGGCTTTAAGCGGGGACCCAGGTTTTCTTTGCCGTCGTCCCCGCGGTATTTAGCGGGGACCCAGGTTTTCTCAACGCCTCCATCGCCGCCTCCACCGCCCTGTCATCCGTTCAGCCGCTTGCCGCGTTTCACCATGCATTGCATTGACTCGATGCCATGGCTCTTTTTTGATACACTATGCCCGCTCGCATTCCGGTTCTGCGTATCTGGTTCTTTCGTACCGCCGAAGGGCGGGAGCCGGTGCGGGAATGGCTGAAGAAACTGCCGGCGGACGAGCGCAAGGCGATCGGCGACGATCTGCGAACGATGCAGTTCGGCTGGCCGCTCGGAATGCCGCTGGTGCGCAACCTGGAAAGCGGCGTCCGGGAGGTTCGCACCCGCTTGCCGAACCGCATTGCGCGCGTGCTGTTCACGACATTCGAGGGCGAAGCGGTGCTGCTGCACGGATTCATCAAGAAGTCGCAACAGACACCATTGGATAAATTGCGTCTGGCAAAACGGAGAAAGCGCGAACTGACATGACGAAACGCAAACCCCATCCCCGCATCGGCAGCGACTTCGAGGGCTTTCTGAAGGACGAGGGCCGCCTGGAAGAAGCGACCGCAGTCGCCATCAAGCGCGTTCTCGCATGGGAAATTCAGCGCGCCATGGACTCAGCCGGCGTGTCCCAGGCGGAAATGGCGCGCCGCATGAAAACCAGCCGTGCCGTCGTGCGCCGCCTGCTCGACGACAGCGACCCTTCCGTGACGCTCGCCACCATCAGCCGCGCCGCCCTGGCGCTGGGCAAGCAGGTCAGGCTGAAACTCGCCGCCTGAGTGTCAGCCTGCCGCCACGAACGGCCAGTTGGTGTTGAATTTCGCCGACAGCAGTTCCGGCGCGCCGTTCCTCACCAGGATCATGTCCTGCACGTGCCAGAAATTCACGTGCGGCTCGAGCGCGAGCACCATGCCTTCCTCCAGGATGTGCTCGCTCTTTCTTCGCAGGATCGGCTCCTGCTGGTGCCACCAGCAGCCGACGCCGTGCCCGATCAGCATGTGGTGGTCGGGCCAGCCGGCCTTGCGGTATTCGCCCATCGTCCAGGCCCACAGGTCGTGCACCTTGGCGCCCGGGCGGCAGCGGTCGATGAGGCCGCGGTGCACTTCGAGGTTGATCGCGTAGTCGCGCTTCTGCCCGGCCGTGGGCTCGCCCACGATCACGGTGCGCGACTGGTGGCCCGGATAGCTCGAGAGATACCCGACGTAGTCGGTGCGGATCGCGTCGCCCTTCTCGATCACCATATCGCTCTCGCCGCCGTAGGGCACGGTGTTGCGGAACAGGTTGAAGATGCCGTGCGCCCACTCGAAGCCGAGGCGCAGGCAGGTGCCGATGATGTCGGCGTGGACCTTGCGCTCGGTGTCGCCCGGGCGGATGCGGCCGAAGGCTTCCAGGTAGGCGTCGTCCAGCAGGTCGGCGCCCTGCCGGATCAGCGCCACCTCGGCCGCCGTCTTGATCCAGCGAACCCGGTCCATCAGGCCAGTGCACTCTTCCATGCGCATACCGGGCAACGCCTTGCGCACCGCTTCCCAGTGCGCCGCGCTCCAATAGTCCTTCTCGAAGCCGATCCGGGAAGACGCAAGGCCCATTTGTCCCAGGACTTCAGATAATTTTTCGTTCGCGGATTCGACGTAGGCCTCATAGAGGACGAAGTCATCGATCCAGCCGTCGCGCTCCACCAGCCCGGCGGCGGTCTTGTTGGCCACGATCACCGGCTTGCCGATGCGCGGCCATACGAGCAGCACCGGGCGCGTGGAATCCGTCAGGTCCATGTGCCGCGCGAGCGTGCCCGGATACACCACGCCGGACAGATAAGTGAAATTCTGGCCCGATCGCAACACCAGCGCGTCCAGCCCCGCCTCGTCCATCAGCGCCTCGAGGCGCGCCAGGTTGGCGATGTTTCTTCTTTTCATTGGGGTTCGATATTCGCGGCTTTGATGATCCTGCCGAATTTCTCGGACTCGACCCGGAGCGCGGCGCCATATTGCTCCGGCGTCGAGACGAACACCTCCAAGCCCTGCGCCGCGACCCTCTCCTTGAAGTCCGAGCTCTGGATGATCTTGTTCACCTCGGCATTGAGCCGGTCCACGATCGCCCTCGGCGTGCCGCCCGGCGCGAGCAGCCCGAACCACAGCTCCACGTCGAAGCCCGGCAGGCCGGCTTGCGCGAAGGTCGGCACTGTCCGCACGTTGGGATCGGCAAACGCCGTCTCCCCCGAAATCGCCAGCGCCCGCAGCTTGCCGCCCTTCACGTTGCCCAGCACCGTGGCCGGCGTCTGAAAGGAGAGCTGCGCCTGGCCCGCCATCACGTCTGCCACCGCCGGCGCCGAACCCTTGTAGGGAATGTGCACCAGCTTCACGCCCGCGAGGCTGTTGAACATCTCGGTCGCGAGCTGGTTGATCGAACCCCCAGGCGCCGCGCTGTTCAGCGCCCCCGGTTTCGCCTTTGCCAGCGCGATGAACTCCTTCAGGTCCGCCGCCGGCAGCGACGGCGTCACCACCAGAAAGAGGCCCGTCCGGGCGAGGGTCGCGACCGGCTGGAAATCCCGGATCGAATCGAACGGCAGCGGCGTCTTCGTCAGGTGCGGCACGACGACGTGCGAATTCCCCGGCAGCAACAGCGTATGCCCGTCCTTGTCGGACGCGAGCAGCGCCTGCGAGGCGATCACCGTGTTGCCGCCCGGCCGGTTGTCCACGATCACCGGCTGCCCGAGCGCTTCGGACAGCTTCGGGCCGAGCGTGCGCGCGAGGATGTCGTTGGTGCCCCCCGCGGTGAAGGGAATGATGATGCGGATCGGCTTGCCGGAGAACGGCTGCGCCAGGGACGCACCAGCCCCAAGCGCGAACAGGACGGCCAGCACGAATCTTCGAATGCTCATCGGGTGCTCCGGATGAAAACCCCTCGTAGCGGGGCGGGTAGGAATCCTATAATGAATACACTGGTTCAATGGGGGAGGCCCATCGTGGGCGAACGCATCGAATTGCCGCCGTTTGAAGCCCTGACGGGGGACATCGGCAAGCTGGCCGCCGCCTGGAAGGACATGGGCAGCGACACCACCTTCATCCGCATGCTCAACTACCGGGCGGACCTGGTGCCCGCGTTCTTCGACTTCTACATGCGCATGCGGGGCGACGGACTGCTCCCGGCCAAGCTCAAGGAACTGGTTCGCCTGCGCATCGCGCGGCTCAATACCTGCCGCTACTGCCTCAGTTCGCTCTCGCCGCTCGCCGAGAAGCAGGGCGTCACCGACCGGCACATCGCCGAGCTGGAACATCGCCCGCCGGGACTGTTCAGCGACCAGGAACTGGCGGCATTCGATCTCGCCGAGGCGATCTGGCACAACGCCGCGGAAGCCGGCCGGAACGAGGCGCTGCGCGCGCGGATGTGCGAGCATTTCACGGATGCACAGATGCTCGAACTCGTCTGGGCGATCGGCATGTACATCGCCCTTGGCCGGATGATCGTGTTCTTCGGCATCGAACGGGAGGACTAGCCATGCCACGACTGATTCGCGGCGCCATCGCCGCTCTGCTTCTCGCGACCTCGCCGCTGGCATTCGCGCAGGCGCAGGCGGGCAAGCCCGTCCGGCTGCTGGTCGGCTACGCCGCCGGCGGCGGCGCGGACATTCTTGCGCGCCTCCTCGCGCCCGCCCTCGGCGAAGCGCTCGGCCAGCCGATCATCATCGACAACCGCCCTGGCGCCGGCGGGACGATCGCCGCGGCGACGCTCGCCAAGGCGGCGCCCGACGGCCTGACGCTCTACTACTCCGACGCCGGCTACGTAACCTCGCCGGGAATCTTCCGGCAACTTCCCTACGACGCGCTCGCGGATATCGTCGCGGTGGCCAACATCGCGGCGCTGCCGCTCGCCTATTCGGTGCATCCGTCCGTCGCGGCCGCCACGCCGGCCGAACTGATCGCGCTGCTGAAGGCCAGCCCGGACAAATACAGCTACGGCTCTCCCGGCATCGGCACCCTGCATCACCTCAGCATGGAACTGGTCAAGAAGCAGACGGGAATCCGCGCTACGCACATCCCCTACAAGGGCGCCGCGCCCGCGCTCACCGATCTCATCGGCGGGCAGATCCCGCTCGCCATCACCAGCGCCACCGCCGCGCTGGGGCAGATGTCCGGCGGCAAGATCCGCGTCATCGGCATCACCAGCCGCGAACGGATCGCCAGTGCGCCCAACGTCGCCGTGATGGCGGAGGGGCTTGCCAGCTTCGTCGCCACCAACGATCTCTTCCTCCTCGCCCCCGCCGGGACGCCGCCCGCCGCGATACAGCGCATCAGCAGCGCGCTGAAGGCGGTGCTGGCGACCGCGCAAATGCGCGACGGCTACCTCGCGCAGGGCGCGATCGTGGAATGGATCGGCCCCGAAGAACTCAGCCAGCGCATCCGGCGCGACATCGAGCGCTGGAGCGCGCTGTCGAAAGAAGCCGGAATTCAGCCGCAGTAGCGGCCGGCGGCGCGCTACTCGGCGTTCAGCCCCGCGTCTTTCACGACCTTGCCCCACTTGGCGACTTCGGCGCGCACGAACGCGGCGAACTCCTCCGGCGTATTCGGCGTGAACCGTTCACCTTCGAATTCCATTCGTTTCGTCACTTCGGGCAGCCGCATGATGCTCATGACCTCGGCGTTCACTTTGCGCACGATCTCGGCCGGCGTCCCGGCCGGCGCAAAAAGCCCGATCCAGTTGTTGACTGAGAATCCCGGCACGCCGGACGCCGCGATGGTGGGAAGCTGCGGCGCCGCCGCCGAGCGTGTCGAGCCGATCACCGCCACGCCGCGCAGTTTGCCCGCGCGCACGTGCTGCACCACGGTCGGCATGGTGGCGAAGGTGAGGTGCGTCTGGCCGCCGATCAGGTCAGGTCGGCGATCGCCGGCGCGTTGCCCTTGTAGGGAATGTGCACGATGTCGGTTCCGGTCATCGACTTGAACAGCTCGCCCGCCAAGTGGCTGGCGGTGCCGATTCCGCCGGAGGCGTAGGAGAGCTTGCCCGGGTGCGCCTTCGCCATGGCGATCAGGTCCGCCACGGTGTTGATCGCCACCGACGGATGCACGGCGAGCATGCCTTCGGCCTCGATGACCATCGCCACCGGCACGAAATCGCGCTGCGGGTCGTAGGGCATGTTCTTGATGAGGAAGGGATTGACCGCGTGCGAGCCGACGAATCCCATCACCATGGTGTAGCCGTCGGGTGGCGACTTGGCGACGATGTCGCTGCCGATGTTGCCGCCACCACCGGCGCGATTCTCGACGATGACAGGCTGGCCCCAGGCTTCCTGCATCCTGGCTCCGATGACCCGCGAGTAATAGTCGGCGATGCCGCCCGTCGCCACCGGCGCGATGATGCGGATCGACTTTGCGGGGTAGGACTGCGCAAGCGGCTGCAGCGGAGCGGTTGCCAGCACCAGCGCGGCAATCAACCTGGCGAAGCGCATGGGTTCCTCCGTGAAAAGCATTACTGGCCCTCGCCCTTGATGCCAGCCAGTTCGACCAGCTTCCCCCATCGCACGGTTTCCGCGCGAACGAAAGCGGTGAACTCGTCCACTCCCATGCCGGCGGGAAACACGCCTCCCTTGGCGAAACTGTCCAGGACTTCCCGCGTGGACATCGCCGCGCGCACCTCTGCGTTCAGGCGCTCCACCACCGGGCGTGGGGTACCCGCCGGGGCGAAAAGGCCGTACCAGATCTGCAGGCCGGCATCCTTGTAGCCCAGCTCCGCCATGGTCGGCACCTCCGACAGGGACTCGATGCGCTTGTCGCCGTGGATGGCGAGCGCGCGCAGCCGGCCGCCCAGCACCAGCGGAATCGCGGGCGCCGATGAGGACACCAGCATCGACACGCGATTGCCCATGACGTCGGCAAGCGCGGGTGGAATTCCCTTGTACGGCACGTGCTCGAGGTCCAGCTCATGCGTCTGCTTGAGCATCTCGGTGATCAGGTGCGAGGTGCTGCCGTTGCCATAGGACGCATAACTCAGCTTGCCCGGATTGCCCTTCACGTACTGGACATACTCGGCATAGGTCCGGACCGGCGCCTCGGGGTGAACCACGAGAATGTGGGGCCCGACGGCAAGCAGCGAGATCGGCTGGAAATCCCTCACCGGATCGTAGGCCATGGTCTTGAAGAAGGTCGCATTGATCGCAAAGGTGTTGGTGACCCCGATCACCACCGTATGACCGTCGGCCGCCGCCTTTGCCACCTGCTGGGTGCCCACCATGCCGCCGGCGCCCGGCTTGTTGTCCACCACCACCGGCCGCCCGATACGCTCCTCCAGCTTGTTGGCGATGGCGCGGCCGATGATGTCGGTGCCGCCGCCGGGCGGAAACGGAATCACCAAGGTAACAGTGCGCGTCGGCCAGCGCTCCTGGGCTATAGTCGCCGACGATGCGGCGGCAAGCATCAAGCAAGCCGCCGCAACGCCGATAGACGGCAGCCTTGAAAGCAGGAAACGGCTGACGGTGCGTCGCATGCACGACTCCTTTAGTTGGTAGAACGACGTAATTCCGTCGCGGACGCTACAACCCGATTTGCAGCGCGGCACTGTAGGTCGCGCGATACTCGATCCGGGGAAACTCGAGCAGCAGCACTTCGACACCGCTCGCTCCCGCCGCTATTTCAAAAGCGGGGTCGCCGCTTCCGGCCCACAGGCAACTCCATTTGGGATATTCCACGCCATTCGACCGCAGGCTCCCCCCGGTGACGAAGAAAAATTGCCCCCCGCCGCGATCCGGGCCGGCCACCGCCTGCCGCTGCTGCGGCGGCACCCGAAACAGCTCGACAGTCGGCCCTTGCGGATCCGCATTGATCGTCTGCGCTTCAGGCTGCGCGAGTTTCGCAAGACTGCCCTCCGGCGTCGCTCCGATCGTCTCCGACTGGTAGTGCTTCTTCGGCCCCGGCTTCATCTTGTCGCGCGACTCGTGCAGGTACAGCGGGCCGTTATCCATCATCGGACGCAGCGTGAGGTACCAAAGGCCGTCATCGCCGGAGGAGATCGGACCGTAGCCGGTGTAGGCCCCCGCGTAATGCACGGTGATCGGCGCGACGGCGTTGCGCCCGACCGTGCCGCCGCCGTTGATGACGACCTGAAACTGGTTCTGCTCGTGGAAGTGCGGAAGCACCACCTCATTGGCACCTTGCTCGACCAGAAACGCCTGCGGCGCGGGGGCAGTCTCCTGGGTTGAGCGGATGTAATAGCTCTTCCAGACGCCGGTGCCATTGGGGAGCAGCATGTGCTTGCGCGTGGCAAGCATCTGCTCGTAGGTCGCGCCTGCGATCATGCCGGGATGCCTCCGTTGCGATCGGTCATTGAACGCCCGCTGGATGTTCCACCGTTCGGGAAGATTGATTCTACCGCGCGAGGCTTCGCGGCGTCTAATTTCGGCTGACCGATAGTATAATCGTTATACAATCCAGTCCGTATGCGCCTGGATCGATTTGCAGTCGACGGCCACATGCTCCTCCCCGAACGCATCGCCAGCGCGCTGCGCGAGGCGATCGTAGGCAGTGTGCTGGCGCCCGGCGCGCGCCTGGGGGAGCAGGCCCTCGCGAAGCGCCTTGGCGTCAGCCGCGTGCCGCTGCGCGAGGCGTTTCGCGTGCTCGCCGGCGAAGGCCTGGTCTTGATCCAGCCGAATCGAGGCGCGGTGGTCAGCGAACGCTCCGAAGGCGAACTGCGCGAACTTTTTGCCGTGCGCAGCCTGTTCGAGTCCGAGGCGGCACGCTTGCTGGCGCGATCGCGTCCGCAGCCCGCGCTTGACGCGCTACACGCGATGATCGTCGACATGAAGAGAGCCGTGCGGGCGGGCAGGCACGATGAATATGCGCACATCGCCGCGCGGTTCCATGACCTGACGGTGGCAGCGTGCGGGAACGGACTGATCGGCCAGCTTTATGATCGGATCCGCACCAATCTGCGCCGTTATCAAATGATGATGGCCGACCTGCCCGGCTCCCCCGCCAAGTCGATCCGCGAACACGAAACGATTCTCGCTGCCATCCGCTCAGGCAGGGCGGCGGCGGCGGCGCGTGCCGCCGGGATGCACGTAGGCGAACTCGTGCACCGATTCGAGCGCCACCGCATGCAATCCGTGCGTACCGCAAAAAGGTCCGGGAAGAATCCCGATCCGAGGAAAACCTGATATGCCGGTCCCGCCATCCTTGCCGCTTGCCGGCCTGCGCGTCCTCGACCTGTCGAGGGCGCTCGCGGGCCCGTTCTGTGCCACGATCCTGGCCGACCTCGGCGCCGATGTCGTCAAGGTCGAGCCCACGCCGGCGGGCGAGATGGTGCGCGGCTGGGGTCCGTTCGCCGAAGGCATCAGCGTCTACTACCTGAGCATCCACAGGAACAAGCGCAGCCTCGCGATCAATTTCCGCGACCCGGAAGGCCTGGAGCTGATCCGCACGATGGCCGACAAGGCCGACATCCTGGTCGAGAACTTCAAGCCGGGCGCGATGGCCGACATGAAGATGGACTACGCCACGCTGGCCGCTCGTAATCCACGTCTCATCTTCGCGTCGATTACGGGGTTCGGCACCACCGGACCCTACGGAGAGTGGCCGGGCGTCGACCAGATCGCGCAAGGCATGTCCGGTCTCATGAGCCTTACCGGCCACAAGGAAACCGGTCCGGTCCGGGTCGGAATCCCGATCGGCGACGTGGTCGCCGGCATGTGGGCGGCATTGGGCGTGCAGGCCGCCGTGATCCAGCGCATGGCGACCGGACGCGGCCAGCTGGTCGAGACCTCGCTTCTGGCGGGCCTCATCGGATTGCTCACCGTGCAGGGCCAGCGGCAGTTGTCGCTCGGCGATACGCCCGGCGTTGCCGGCAACGACCATCCGGTCGTCTGCCCCTACGGCATGTTCGAGGCCAAGGACGGCCCGTTCAACATGGCGGCCGCCACCGAAGACATGTGGGTCAAGCTGTGCAAGCTGCTGGGCCACGAAGAGTGGGCCAGCGACCCCGATTACAAGGACAACGCGGCGCGCAGCCGCAACCGCACCGCCTTGAAGGCAAAGCTCAATGCCATTTTCGCAACCCGCGGCAAGATGGAATGGACGCTCGACCTGGTCAAGCTCGGGTTGCCGGCCGGCCCGATCTTTACGCTCGAACAGGTATTTGAAGACCGGCATGTCAATGAAACGGGCATCGTCGAGACAGTCGAGCACCCCACGCTTGGCAGCCTGCGCCTGGTGGCCAGCCCGATCCGCATGGCCGGCATGGGCGGTCGCTCGGTGCGCTCGGCACCGCCGCTGCTGGGGGCCGACAGCCGCCAGGTGCTCGCCGATTTCGGCATCGCGCCGGCGCGCATCGATGCGCTGGCAGCCGCCAAGACCATACTTTGTTCAGGGGAGTGACTCGCATGCTCGCGCAGAAAAAAGCCACCGCCCTTGCCTATCTGGCGTTGGTCGTCGATGACCCGAAGATCAGCGCCGCGCGCTTCGAGAGAGATTTCGGCCTGCCGCGCCGCGATTTCAACTGCGGCGGCTCGACCGTCCCGGTGATCTCGGTCGGCACGACGGCGCTGGCGCTGTTTGGGCAAGCCGATCCGTCCCTGGGCCCAGATCCGAAAAAGGGTGTCCACCACCTTGCCCTGGGTGCCGCCGATCCCGAGGCCGCCGCCCGCGCCGCGGGCCTGCCCACCGCAGGCAGCCTGTCGAAGGGGCTCGATGGCAAGGCGCAAATCAGTTTGGCGCCGGCAGCCACCAGTGGGGTACGTGTGCGATTTACCGAGCCCCTCGGACTGGCACCGGCCCGCTCCGACATCGTCGAGCGCATCGATCACATCGGCGTGGCTTCAGCCGACAACCGGAGCGCACGCGCGACCTTCATCGACCGGCTCGGCTGCGTCTACGAGAGTCAGCAGACCGACAGCGAGGTGGAGACCATTTCCGAGAACTTCACCTCCGATACCCACCGGTACATTTTCCACACCCGTCCGTCGCGGCTGGTCGGCAGCATGCGCGTGACGTTCATCACGGTCGGCGATTGCGAGCTCGAGTTCCTCCAGGACCTGACGACCGATGTGAGCGCCGACGCCGCAAGGCACGACGCGGCAGGCGATACGCGTGCCGATCGCAGCGCCATCGCGCGCCATATCGCTGCGCGCGGCGCCGGATTGCACCACCTCGCCTTCAAGACGCCGGATATCGCCGCTACTCTGGGCCGCCTTGGCAAGGCGGGTTACCGGCTGATCGACAAGGCAGGGCGCCCGGGTTCGCGCCGCGCCCGGATCGGCTTCATTCACCCCGCTGCGCTTGGCGGGGTGCTGGCGCATTTCGTCGAGCGGGAGGAGCTCTGATCATGGCGGGCCATACACTGAACTACCTTGCCCTCGCGGCGCGCAACGCGGAGCCCGTCTGCCGCTTCCTTGGCGATTCGCTGGGGTTGTTGCGCACCGATGTGGCGTTGCAAGGGCGCTCGATCCCTTTCTTCGGCATCGGCAAGTCGGCCCTTGCGGTGTTCGATGTGGATGACCCCTATCTCGACGAGCCGCGGTTTCCGGGCGTCCATCACATGGCGCTGGCGGCGGCAGACCCGGCGGCGACGGCAGCGCGGCACGCCTTGCCGGTCTCGGGCGCCGGCGCCGGGCCTGACGGCAAGCGCTTTGTCTCGATTGCTCCGTCCGCAACGGTTGGCATCCGTACCCGCTTCATCGAGCCGCTCGCGATCCCGGCCAGCGCCGGGCCCGCGTACAAGATCGATCACCTGGGCATCGCGACCGACGACAACGACGCCACGGTCCGCGTCTTTAGCGGCAATCTCGGCTGCCCCATCGAAAGCACGCAGACCGACGTCGAAATTCGCAACGTCACCGAGAGCTTCATCTCCGACAAGTACGGCGCCGTCTACCATGCGCGCCCGCCGCAGATTCTCGGCGGCCTGCGCGACGTCTTTATCACCATCGGCGATTGCGAGCTCGAGCTCCTGATGGACTACGATCCGTCCATGAAACCGAAAGCGCAGCTCGGCGAAGAGAAAGGCAATACCAAGGGCGACCAGAGCGCCATCGCCAAGTTCGTCGCCCGCCGCGGTCCCGGGCTCGCCCACGTTGCATTTGCGACGCGCGACATCGACGCGATCCTTCCCAAGCTGGCCGGCGACGGCTGGCGCATGATCGACCTCGCCGGCCGTCCCGGCGGGCGCGGTTCGAAAATCGGTTTTGTCCACCCGTCGAATTTCGGCGGCGGCCTGCTCATGCATTTCGTCGAGCCTGAGCTTGACGGCGGCTATGGCCGGACCTGTTCATCAAAGGGAGAGACGACATGACGCGAACCATCCTGATCTGCCTGGCTGCGGTTGCGGCGCTCGCCGGATCGGCCGCCGTCGCACAGGAGTATCCGACCCGGGGCCCGATCAGGCTGGTGGTCGGATTCGCCACCGGCGGCGGCACCGACGCGATTGCCCGTTCGCTCAACGTCCGGCTGGGCGAGATCCTCAAGCAAACGGTGCTGGTCGAGAATCGGCCGAGCTCCGGCGGCATCCTGGGAACCGAAGCGGTCGCCAAGTCCGCGCCGGACGGCTACACCGTGAGCTTCAACGTCAACACGCACGCGATCAACCAGGCGCTCTATCCGAAACTGCCCTACGACACCGAGCGTGACCTGCGCGGCGTGACGCTCATCGGCTCGCTCGGCCAGATGCTGGCGGCGCACCCGAACGCCCAAGCAGGCACGCTGCAGCAGTTCCTCAAACTCGAAGCGCCGAACGACGACAAGAAGCGCATCCTGGCCAACGGCGGCGTCGGTTCGCCCGGGCATCTTGCGGCCGCGTACCTGGAATCGCTGGCGGGGGCAAGGTTCACGCATGTGCCGTACCGCGGCGCCGGTCCGGGGATCATCGACGTGCTGGGCGGCCAGGTGCCCTACATCCTGTCGACCTCTGCAGGTCTGCTGCCGCATGTCCGCGCCGGGAAGCTGAAGGCGATCGCGGTGACTTCCGCGGAGCGCTCCTCGCTGACGCCGCAGGTGCCGACGATTGCCGAAAGCGGCTTTCCCGGCTATGACATGGACACCTGGATCGCGACGTTCGTGCCGAAGGCCACGCCGAATTCGGTCGTGAAGCTGCTGCACGAAGCCACGCTGGAGGCTTTGAAGTCGCCGCTGGTGAAGGAGCGCATCGAAGCGCAGGCCGGGCGCATCATCGGCGGCTCGCCCGCGCAGCTCGACGCGCTGGTGGCGGAGGACATCAAGCGCTACACGAAAATCGTGAAGGATTTCGGCATCAAGGCGGAGTAGGTGCACGGAGGCAGGAATGCTCAGGATTCTCGGGCGCGCCAATTCATTCAACGTGCGCAAGGTGCTGTGGCTGTGCGAGGAGATCGGCCTGCCGTTCGAGCGCGAGGATTACGGACGCGGATTCCGGCCGACCAACACGCCGGAATTTCTCAGGTTGAATCCCGCCGGGCAGGTGCCCTGCGTGATCGATGAGGGATTCGCAATGCGCGAGTCGCACGCGATCTTGCGCTACCTCGCCGCCAAACACGCCGCCACGGCGCTGTATCCCGCGGATCTGGCGCGACGCCAGAAGATCGAGGCCTGGATGGACTGGGTGGCCTACGACGTGACGCACTCGATGCGCGGCGCCTTCCTTGGCGGCCAGCCGGAGGAACCGCCCTGGAACAACGAATGGTTCGTGGCGCAGGGCCGCAAGGACCTGACCGCGCAGATGAAGTTGCTGGACGATCATCTCGCGACCGACGCTCCTTACCTGCTCGGCAAGGACTTCACGCTGGCCGACATCCCGATGGGCCTGGTGGTGAACCGCTGGTTTTCACTTGCCGATCTGGAGCGGCCCCACTACCCCGGGTTAGCGCGCTACTACGACCTGCTTGCCGAGCGGCCCGCCTATCGCGCACAAGGCCGCAACGGCTTACCCTGACCTGACTTTTTTACGTCGTCCCCGCGGCTTCAGGCCGGGCCCTAGGTTCCGAGCGGCAGGCGAGCGAAATTCATGGCGATCTCCTCGCCGGGAATGTAGTCTTCGCGACATGATTTATGGACCATGACCTGATGAAACGCCTCCTCGCGGTTGTCTGCGCTTTCCTCGCCTGGGGGCACAGCCTTGCGCAGGACTACCCGAACAAGCCCGTGCGCTTCATCGTGCCCTACGCGCCGGGCGGCAGCTCCGACATCCTCGCGCGCACGCTGGGACAGAAGCTTGCCGACGCGATGGGACAGCCCTTCATTATCGACAACCGCCCCGGCGTGGGCAGCATGGTGGGCACCGAGGTCCTGGCCAAGTCCGCGGCGGACGGCTACACGATCATCCTCTCGGACATGCCGCACGCGATCAATCCGAGCATCAATCCCAAGGTGCCTTACGACCCGGTGAAGGATTTTTCGCCGGTGAGCGTGATCGGCGTGTCGCCGATGTTCCTGTTCGTGCATCCCTCCTTCGAGGCGAAGAGCGTGAAAGAGTTGATCGCGATCGCCAAGGCCCAGCCGAACAAGCTCGCCATCGCTTCCGGCGGCAACGGCGCGACCACGCACCTCGTCGCGGAACTGCTGCAGGCGAGCGCCGGCATCAAGCTCACGCACGTGCCTTACAAAGGCGCCGGGCCGGCCATCGCCGACGTCGCCGCGGGCCAGGTGCCGATCACCTTCACCTCGATGGCGACCGCCGCGTCCCTGGTCAAGGCCGGCCGCCTGCGCGTTCTCGGCGTGACGAGCGCGAAGCGCCTCGCCGCCTTCCCCGACGTCCCGACGTTCGAGGAAAACGGCCTGACCGGCCTTACCTTCGAGCACTGGTGGGGCATCATGGCGCCCGCCCGAACGCCGCCGGCGGTCGTCGCGAAGCTGCGCGCCGAGATCGTCAAGGCGCTCGCCGCACCGGACGTACGCGAGCGCTTCACGACACTAGCCGTCGAGCCGCGCACCAATACGCCGGAGCAGTTCCGCGTCCTGATCGAATCCGACCTCGCCCGCTGGGCGAAGGTCGTGCGCGATGCCGGCATCAAGCTCGAGTAAGGACCGCCTCGCCGAAATCCTGCGCGCCCTGGAGGAAGACGCGGGGCGGCCGGGTTCCTCCCTCATTGCGGATTTCAACGCGCTCTGCGACTTCGGCGGCCGGCGCGCCGGCACCGAGAGCGAGCGCCGCGCGCTCGCCTGGCTGCGCGGAAAGCTCCCCGCCATGGGAGGCACATTCCGCGCCGAACCGTTGACCTACGCCGGCTGGACTCCGGGACCCTGCTCGCTCTTACTTGCCGACGGCACTCCGCTCGTCGTCAGCCCGCTCCTTGGCGCGCAATCCACGCCGCCCGGGGGCCTCGTTGCCGAAGTCGTCGACCTCGGTCGCGGCACCGAGGAAGACTTCTCGCGCCACGCGGACAAGCTGCCGGGCCGCATTGCGCTCGTGCGCCACGAGTACATGTTCAGTTCGCAGACCATCCACCGCCGCCGCAAGCTCGGCTGGGCCACGGAGCGCGGCGCGGCCGGCTTCCTCATCGCCAGTCCGGCGCCCGGCGCCG
>SHXL01000014.1 GCA_009693345.1 Betaproteobacteria bacterium | reverse complement strand
ACGATCGAACGCATGCGGCATGCCGGGCCCGCAACAGGCGGTGCGGCGCCAGAGTACCAGGCGCCATTCAGGGGCGCCTGGGTCCAGGTGTGGCGCGGCACCGCGCTGCTCGTGGCCCGGCCCGAGCTGCGTTAGACTCGCGGTCTGGGCATTTCCCGGGGAAAGTGGACAACCCATGAACGTCGTGCTGCAAGGTGTATTGATTGGCGCCGGTTTGGCGGCGGTGCTGATTTTCTTCGAGTACACCGCGATCGTCCGCGAGGTGGCGGAACGCTCGAAGAGGGTCGCCAAGAAAGTCGACTGGGATTCGAACCAGATCAGCCGGATGCGCGGGATGATGAGCTTCGGCGCCCTGTTGCCGATCGGCTTTGCGATCGGCGCCTGGTGGGTCTTCGGCTGACTTAGGCGGCCTGTTTCAACACCAGCGCCTTGTCGGTGTGTTCCCAGGTGAACTCGGGCTCGTCGCGCCCGAAGTGGCCGTAGGCGGCGGTCTTTTCGTAGATCGGCCGCAGCAGATCGAGCATCTGCACGATGCCCTTGGGACGCAGGTCGAAATGCTGCAGCACCAGTAGCGAGAGCTTCTCGTCCGACAGCTTGCCGGTGCCCTGCGTGGTAATCATGACGCTGGTCGGCTGCGCGACGCCGATGGCGTAGGACGCCTGCACCAGGCACTTGGCGGCGAGCCCGGCCGCGACGATGTTCTTCGCGACGTATCGCGCCGCGTACGCCGCCGAACGGTCCACTTTTGAAGGATCCTTGCCGGAAAATGCCCCGCCGCCATGCGGCGCGGAGCCGCCGTAGGTGTCGACGATGATCTTGCGTCCGGTGAGGCCGCAATCGCCTTTCGGCCCGCCGATCTCGAAGCTGCCGGTGGGGTTGACGAGATATTTGATCTTGCCCTTGATCATGTTCTTTGGCAGCACCGGCTTGATCACCTGCTCGATCACTGCTTCCTCGATCTGCTTGTGCGTCATGCCGGGCGCGTGCTGTGTGGAGAGCACGACCGTTTCGATCGCATCGGGCCTGCCGTTGGCGTACTTGATGGTGACTTGCGACTTGGCGTCGGGGCGCAGCCAGGGCAGCCGGCCGTCGCGGCGCACCTCGGACTGGCGCTCGACCAGGCGGTGCGCAAGGTAGATCGGCATCGGCATGAGTCCCGGCGTCTCGTCGCAGGCATAACCGAACATCAGGCCCTGGTCGCCCGCGCCCTGGTCGAGGTCGAGGCCCTTGCCTTCGTCCACGCCCTGCGCGATGTCCTTGGACTGCTCGCCGTAGGCGACGATCACGGTGCAGGTATGCGTGTCGAAGCCGATCTTCGGATCGTTGTAGCCGATCCGGTTGATCGTGTTGCGCGCAACTTCATCGTAGTTGACGCGCGCGCCGGTGGTGATTTCCCCGGCGAGCACCACCAGGTTGTCCTTGACCAGCGTCTCGGCGGCGACGCGCGAGGTCTTGTCCTGCTTTAGAATCGCATCGAGCACCGCATCCGAAATCTGGTCCGCGACTTTGTCGGGATGGCCCTCGGAAACAGACTCGGACGTGAAAAGAAAGTCGCTCATGTGTTTACTCTTGATCCGCTTGAAAAAACGGGGTTGCAAGGATACCAGATGTCGCGCTTCCTGATGGGCCTCGCGGCGCGGTTTCCGCTCGCGCTCCTGCACGCGTTGGGCGCGCCCCTCGGGTGGGCGATGTATGTGCTGTCGCCCACCTACCGGCGCCATCTGCACGGCAATCTCGAAGCCGCGGGCTATCGCGACGCGGCCACGCGGCGCGCGGCGATCGCGGGCGCCGGCCGCATGCTCGCCGAGCTTCCCGCGCTCTGGCTGCGGCCGCGCGCCGAAGTCGCTGCATTGCTGCGCCGGATCGACGGCAGGGAGCACGTGGATGCCGCGCGCGCGGCCGGCAAGGGAATCGTGTTTCTCACGCCGCATCTGGGCTGCTTCGAGATCACGGCCAAGATCGCCGCCGACGAATTCCCGATCACCGTGCTCTACCGCGCGCCCAAGTTCGCCTGGCTGCAGCCGCTGATCGAAATGGGCCGCGGCCAGGACAACGTGCGCCTGGCGCGCGCCGACCTATCCGGAGTGCGCGAGCTGCTCGCCGCCCTGGTGCGCAAGGAGGCCGTGGGCATCCTTCCCGATCAGGTGCCGGGCGAGGGGGAGGGAGAATGGGTGGAATTTTTCGGCAGACCCGCCTACACCATGACGCTCGCGCCCAAGCTGGCAGCGCGCCCCGCCAGCGTGTGCCTGCTTGCCTACGGCGAGCGGCTGACCGGCGGCCAGGGCTACGACCTGCATATCCGGCCCCTGCCCGCGGGCGAGCCCGGCGAAAGCGCAATCCGGCGCATGAATCGCGCCCTCGAAGCGTTGATCCGCGAATGCCCGGGGCAGTACCTGTGGGGCTATAACCGGTACAAGCGACCCGCAGGTGCCCCCGAAGGGGGCTCAAAACCAGGCGCTCCCGATAAATCGTGAGAAGCATCATTTTCATGCTGCTCTGGATCGCGCATTTCCTGCCTTACCGGGCACTGGTGGTCATCGGCAATATCGTGGGCGTACTGGCTTTCTGGTTTATTCCCGAGCGCCGGCACGTCACCCGCGTCAATCTCGAAAAATGCTTTCCGGCGATGAACGGCGACGAACGGGAAGCCCTGGCAAAGGCGCACTTCCGCGCTTTCTGCCGCAGTTTCGTCGACCGTGCGCTGCTCTGGTGGGCGCCGCGCGCGCGCATCGAGCGGCTGGTGCGCGTCGAAGGACTCGAGCATCTGCGCGCGGCAATGGGAAAACCCGGGGGAAAACCCGACTGCACGCCGGTGATTCTCCTCGCGCCGCATTTCGCCGGGCTGGACGCGGGATTCACGCGCCTTTCCTGCGATGTGGACATGGTCTCGATGTACGCCAATCAAAAAAATGCGCGCTTCGGCGAGCTGCTCAAGCGCGGCCGGACCCGGTTTGGCGACCAGCGCCTCGTGTCGCGCCAGGAGGGCATCCGCAGCACGCTCTCGGCGATGCGCGCGGGCCGGCCGTTTTACTACCTGCCTGACCAGGACTACGGGCCGCGGGACACGATCTTCGTGCCGTTTTTTGGCGTGCCCGCAGCCACCCTGCCGGGTTTGTCGCGTATCGCGCAGGTCGCCGTGGCGCGGGTGTTGCCCTGCGTGACGCGCATGCTGCCCGGCGCCGCGGGTTACGTGCTGCGCATCGACGCGCCATGGGACAATTTCCCGACCGGGGACCTGGCCGCCGACACGCGCCGCATGAACGAATACATCGAGCGCCGGGTCCTGGAGATGCCGGAGCAGTATCTGTGGATGCACAAGCGCTTCAAGACCCGCCCGGCGGGCGAGGCGCGCTTTTACCGCGATTGATCCTGGGACAAATGGAAAAACTCCGCATCGCGGTCATCGGCGCCGGCTACATGGGCAAATTCCACGCCGAGAAATTCGCGGCCAGCGCCGATGCGGAACTGGTCGCGGTGGTGGACGCGGACCCCGCTCGCGCGATAACGATCGCGACTGCACTGGGTTGTGCTCATGAGTCCGGCTACCACGCGCTGCTCGCGCGAGCCGATGCGCGCATTGAAGCCGTCTGCGTCGCGGTCCCCACCGAGAAGCACCACGCCGTGGTGCGCGACTGCCTCGAGGCGGGCGTACACGTGCTGGTGGAAAAGCCGCTCTCGCGCACGCTAGAGGAGGCGGATTCCCTGCTCGAACTGGCGCGCACCAAGGGGCTCGTCCTCCAGGTGGGCCACTTGCAGCGCTTCAATCCGGTGTTTCAGGCGCTCGTGGCGCAGGGAGGCAGGCCGCTATTCATCGATATCGAGAGGCTGGCGCCCTTCAAAACGCGTGGTACCGATGTCGACGTGGTGCTCGACCTGATGATCCACGACCTGGACTTGGTGCTGGCGCTGGCGAAGGCGCCGATCGAACAGGTAAGCGCGAGCGGGTTTCGCGTGCTTACCGATGCCATCGACATCGCCAACGCGCGCATCGAATTCACCGACGGCTGCATTGCGAGCGTATCGGCGAGCCGCGTCAGCCAGGCGCAGGTGCGCAAGCTGCGCGTATTCCGGCACGATTCTTATGTCTCGGCGGATTTGCAGGAACAGCGGCTGCGCCACGTGCGCAAGGGCCCGGAAGGTGGCACTGCGGGCGACACCGCGGGCATCGTCGAGTCCGAACAGGCATTCGAGCGCGCCGACGAACTGCGCGCGCAGGCGGAGGCGTTCGTGCAGGCGGTGCGCGGGCGCGGCGTGCCGCTCGTGACCGGCGAACAGGGCAGGCAGGCGCTGGCGCTGGCGCTGCAGGTCGGCAGGCTGGTCGAGGAAAGGCTGGCGCGCCATGGGACTTGAACCATGAAGCTCGCGTTTACAAAGATGGAGGGAGCGGGCAACGATTTTCTTGTTTTCGATTGCACGAAGAAGAAATTCGAACTGAACCAAGAGCAAATTCAAAGACTTGCCGACCGGCACTTCGGCATCGGATGCGACCAGATTCTGGTGGTCGAGCGGGCGTCGCAGCCGGGCG
Source organism: Betaproteobacteria bacterium (assembly GCA_009693345.1). Lineage (GTDB taxonomy): Bacteria > Pseudomonadota > Gammaproteobacteria > Burkholderiales > SG8-39 > RBG-16-66-20. The sequence goes on along the minus strand of SHXL01000014.1, from coordinate 17,955 downwards.
TGGATTTCCGCTACCGCATATTCAACGCCGACGGCGGCGAGGTCGAGCAATGCGGCAACGGCGCGCGCTGTTTCGTCAAGTTCGTGCACGCGAAGGGCTTGACCGCGAAGCGCGAGATCCGGGTGGAAACCCTGGGTGGCGTGATCGTGCCGCGCCTGGAGGATGACGGGGAAGTGAGCGTGAATATGGGCCCGCCCGCCGTTTTGCAGTTGCTGGAAGAACTTCAAGTGGAAAACAAGCCGGTTCAAGTCTCGATTCTTTCCATGGGCAATCCTCATGCGGTCCAGGTGGTGCCCGAGATCAAGCGCGCCCCGGTGACGACCCAGGGCCCTGCGCTGGAGCATCATCCGAGGTTTCCGAACCGGGTCAACGCGGGCTACATGCAGGTGCGCGACCGCCACCGCATCGCGCTGCGCGTCTGGGAGCGGGGCTCGGGCGAGACGCTCGCCTGCGGCACGGGCGCCTGCGCCGCGGTGGTCGCGGGGATCCTGCGCGGCCTGCTTAAATCCCCGGTGGCGGTCGACGCGCGCGGCGGTACATTGACCGTTTCTTGGGCGGGCGGCGACAATGCCGTCTGGATGAAGGGCCCCGCGAAGAGCGTTTTCGAAGGCATGATCGAACTCTAGAAAGTCCCAATGGACGCAAAAGACGTCGCGCAGTTTCTCCGCAGCAACCCGCAGTTCTTCGACCAGAACCCGCAGCTGCTCGAGTCGATCTACGTGCCGCATCCGCACGGCGGCCGGGCGATCCCGCTCACCGAGCGCCAGATCGTGTCGCTGCGCGAGAAGGTGAAACTGCTCGAGGCCAAGCTCGGGGAGTTCGTCAGGTTCGGCGAAGACAACGATGCGATCGGCGAGAAGGTGCACCGGCTCTCCCTCGCCCTGCTCGGCGCCGGCGACTTCGCATCGGCCGCGAACGCGCTCTACTTCCATTTGCACGAGGACTTCGCCGTGCCGCACGTTGCCGTGCGCGTCTGGGGAAAGCCGCTGCCCGAGGGCGCGCTCGAAGGCGCGGCCGTGGAGCCGGAGCTGCAGGACAAGATAGCGGGAATGGGCGCGCCGCAGTGCGGCCCGGCGGCGGGCAATCCGTTCCTGCCCTGGTTCCGCGAGGCCGAGGCGCACGTCCGCTCGATGGCGCTGGTGCCGCTGGGACAGACGCGCACCATCGGCCTGCTTGCGCTTGGCAGCGAAGACCCGCAGCGCTTCTTCGCCGAGATGGGCACGCTCTATCTGCGGCGCATCGGAGAACTTGCCGCGGGCGCACTCGCCGCGCGCACTTGATAAATGCGGTGACCGATTCCGGCCTGGGCACCGCCTGGCTCGAGACGCTCGAGCACCAGCGCCGGCTCTCCGGGCACACGCTGGCGAACTACTCGCGGGCCATCGATGTCCTGTTCAAGCTGAAGGACAGGACGGATCTGCGGGATCTCGATGCGCAGGCGATCCGGCGCTTCGTCGCGCGGCTGCATGCCGCGGGGCTCACCGGCCGCACGCTCGCGCTCACGCTATCGGCCTGGCGCGGTTTTTACCGGTGGCTCTCGCGCCATCGCGGTTTTTCCGCCAATCCGGTGCAGGGAGTGCGCGCGCCGAAATCACCGCGCCACCTGCCCAGGTCGCTCTCGGTGGAGCAGGCGCAGCAGCTGCTCGAGAGTGTGCCGCCGCATACCTTGGCAACGCCGAAGGGCGCGCGCGACCGCGCGATGTTCGAACTGCTTTACTCCTCCGGCCTGCGCCTCGCGGAGCTCATCGCTCTGGACGCGGCAGACGGGCGCTTGGATCTGAAGCAGGCCGAAGTGACCGTGACCGGCAAAGGCGGGAAGACGCGCACGGTTCCGGTCGGCGGGCGCGCACGGGACGCGCTGCGCGACTGGCTCAAGGCGCGCGCGCTGCTCGCCGCGCCGCAGGAGCGCGCGCTTTTCGTGGGCGCGCGCGGCCGGCGCATCGCACCCGGGGCGGTGCAGACCCGGCTGCGCGCCTGGGCGAAACGCCAGGGGCTGGGCGCCGCCGTGCATCCGCACATGCTGCGCCATTCCTTCGCCAGCCATGTGCTGCAATCCTCGCAGGACCTGCGCGCGGTGCAGGAGATGCTCGGCCACGCCAGCATCTCGACCACGCAGATCTACACCCATCTCGATTTCCAGGCCCTGGCGAAGGTCTATGATGCCGCGCATCCGCGGGCGAGGAAGAAATGAAGACGCTGCTCCTCAAGGCCGGGCGCGACAAGTCGGTGAAGCGCCATCACCCCTGGATCTTCTCGGGCGCGGTCGAGCGTGTCGAAGGCAACCCCGACAGCGGCGAAACGGTACTGGTGCAATCTGCCGAAGGCGGGATGCTGGCGCTTGCCGCCTACAGTGCGCAATCGCAGATCCGGGCTCGGGTCTGGAGTTTTGATCCGGGCGTTTCGATCAAGAAGGTTTTTTTCGAAACAACAATAAAGAAAGCAGTCCAACTTCGCGCCGCGCTGCCGGCCGCGCGCCACACCAACGCCATGCGTCTGGTGCACGGTGAGTCGGATGGCCTGCCGGGGCTCGTGGTGGACCGCTACGACGATGTCCTCGTGGCGCAGTTCCTGTCGGCGGGGGCCGAGCACTGGCGCGAAGCGATCCTCGATGCGCTTGCCGATGCGACAGGTTGCGAGGCGATCTACGAGCGCTCGGATGCCGAAGTACGCAGCCTTGAGGGCCTCGCGCCCAAGGTGGGTTTCGCGCGTGGCAACCGGGAAGCGAAGCGCTGCCCGATCATCGAGCACGGGCTCAAATTCCGTGTCGACGTCGAAGCGGGGCAGAAAACCGGTTTCTTCCTCGACCAGCGCGACAACCGGCAGCGCGTGCGCGCGCTGGCCGAAGGGCGCGAGGTGCTGGATGCATTCTGCTATACGGGCGGATTCTCGCTCGCCGCGCTGGCCGGCGGCGCGAAGCACGTTACCGCGGTGGAGAGCTCCGCCGAGGCGCTGGAAGTCGCGAAAGAAAACCTGGCGGCCAATCCGCTCGACGCGTCGCGCATCGGATTCGAGAAAGCCGACGTGTTCGCCTACCAGCGCCTGCTGCGCGACCGCGGCAGGAGTTTCGGCCTGGTGGTGCTCGATCCGCCCAAGTTCGCACCCACCGCGGCCCAAGTGAAGAACGCGGCGCGCGCCTACAAGGACATCAACCTGCTGGCGCTGAAGTTGCTCAAGCCGGGCGGATTGCTGGCCACGTTCTCCTGCTCCGGCGGCGTCTCGGCGGAGCTCTTCCAGTCCATCGTTGCCGGCGCCGCGTCCGATGCCGGCGCGGATGCGAAGATCATCGAGCGTTTCAGCGCCGCCGCTGACCATCCCGTGGCGCTAAACTTTCCAGAGGGCGACTATCTCAAGGGTCTGCTTGTCCTGAAGGCCTAAATCAGGGTAGGAATCGCCGGTACGGTCGCACCGGTACGCTATGGGAGGGGCGTTTTCGATCCTGCCTAGTGCAATCCGAGCACTATCTGATTGCGTGCCAACGCTATATCGAACTCAATCCCGTGCGCGCGGGCATCGTTTCCCATCCAGGCGCCTACACGTGGTCGAGTTATCGGGCAAACGCCGAGGGCGTCCATGACTTCCTGATCATGCCGCACCGCGATTTCCTATAGACCGTCACCCGCGCCATTGATCGAGGAAACGGAACCGGACCTGTTTCGTTCCTAGGGAGAAAACGTGGTCTGTCCCTGATTTGTTGGTTCATCGCGGTAGAATCCGTCCCCTTCGAAAGGATATGCGATGGAACAGAATGAGATGGTGCCGGTGACCATCCTTACCGGCTTTCTCGGCGCGGGCAAGACGACCCTGCTCAACCGCATCCTCAAGGAAGACCACGGCAAGAGGATCGCGGTGATCGAGAACGAGTTCGGCGAGGTCGGCGTCGACAGCGAGATCATCGAGAAGAGCGACGAGCAGATCGTCGAGATGAACAACGGCTGCATCTGCTGCACGGTGCGCGGCGACCTGATCAAGATCCTCGGCAACCTGAAGGAGCGGCGCGACCAGGGCTCGCTCAAGTTCGACCGCGTGATCATCGAAACCACCGGCATGGCGGATCCCGGTCCGGTGGCGCAGACCTTTTTCACCGACGAGGACGTCAGCGCCTACTACCTGCTCGATTCGATCCTCACCGTGGTGGACGCGAAACACGCGTCCGCGCAGCTGGACGAGTTTCGCGAGGCGCAGGAACAGGTGGGTTTCGCCGACCGGATCCTGCTGTCCAAGACCGACCTCACGCTGGACGAGGAGAACCAGAAGCTGATCAAGCGGCTGAAGACCATGAATCCGCGCGCGCAGGTGAAGAAGGTGCATTTCGGCGACACGCCGATCGAGGAGATCCTCGACATCCGCGGCTTCAACCTGAATGCGATCCTTGAGCTCGATCCGGAATTCCTCGCCGACACGCCCCACGACCATCACGACGAGGTCGAGTCCTTCGTGTTCCGCTCCGACAAGCCCTTCAATGGCGACAAGCTGGAGCAGTTTCTCTCCGGCATGATCCAGGTCTACGGCCCGGACCTGCTGCGCTACAAGGGCGTGCTCTGGATGAAGGGCAACCCGCGCCGCGTGGTGTTCCAGGGCGTGCACATGATGATGGGCGGCGACATCGGCAAGCCCTGGGGCAAGGACAAGAAGCAGTCGGTGATGGTGTTCATCGGCAAGAAGCTGCCGAAAGACCTGTTCATCGCCGGACTGGAAGAATGCCTCGCCTGAACTGATGCTCCGGCTCTCGGGCATCCGGCAACGCTACGGAGCGAAGCAGGTTCTCGCGCTGGATCGCTTTGCAGCGGCGGCCGGCGAGCACTGGTTGGTGCTTGGCGCCTCGGGCAGCGGCAAGACCACGCTCCTGAACCTCATCGCCGGGCTGCTCGCGCCCAGCGAAGGAGAAATCGCAGTCGGCGGACAAATACTCGCGATGCTCGAGGGGGCGGCGCTCGATCGCTGGCGCGGCCGCAACGTCGGCATTGTGCCGCAGAAGCTGCACCTGGTGTCGAGCCTGAGCGTTCTCGATAATCTCCTGCTTGCTCCCTATCTCGCAGGGCTTTCATCCGACAAAGCCCGCGCCGCTTCATTGCTGGAAAAATTGAACCTGAAGGAAAATTCCAAGGCGAAACCGCATCAGCTTTCCCACGGCCAGGCACAGCGCGTGGCCGTGGCGCGCGCAGTGATGAACCGGCCGAAACTGCTGCTCGCGGATGAACCGACGGCGAATCTGGATGACGCGCACTGCGAGCAGGCGCTGGACCTGCTCCAGGATCAGGCGGGAGAGTGCGGCGCGACGCTGATCGTGGCGACGCACGACCAGCGCGCGAAAGCGAGATTCGACAAACGCCTGGAGCTGGGAGCATGACGCTCGCCGGCATCAGCCTTGCCTACCTGCGCGCGCGGCCGCTCGCCACCGCGCTCAACCTGCTGCTGCTCGCGCTCGGCGTCGCCACCATCACGGTGCTGCTTCTCGCTACCGCGCAACTCGAGGGTCGCATGGGCCGCGACGCGCGCGGCATCGATCTGGTGGCGGGCGCCAAGGGCAGCCCGATGCAGCTGGTGCTCTCGGCGGTATTCCACATCGATGCGCCGGCCGGCAACATTCCGCTCGCCGATGCGCTCGCGCTGGCGCGGAATCGCGCGGTGAAAAAGGCGATCCCGCTCGCCTTGGGCGACAGCTTCCGCGGTTACCGCATCGTCGGCACGAACCACGATTACCCGGCGCACTACGGTGCCCGCGTTGCGAGCGGCCGGCTCTGGTCAGGGCCGATGGAGGCCGTGCTGGGCGCCGAAGTCGCGTCGGCGTCGGCGCTCGCGGTGGGCGCGAGCTTTGCCGGCGCGCACGGCCTTGGCGAGGGCGGTGAGGTGCACGCCGAAGAGCCTTTCAAGGTGACGGGCATATTCGCATCGACGGGAACGGTGCTTGACCGGCTCGTACTGACAAGCGTCGAGTCGGTATGGGAGGTTCATGAGCACGCCGGGCAGCCTGCGGGCGGCAAGGAAATCACCGCGCTTCTGATTCAGTACGCGACGCCGCTGGCGGCGGCAATGTTGCCGCGGCAGGTGAATGCGACCGCAACGCTGCAGGCGGCATCGCCTGCCTACGAGAGTGCGCGCCTGTTCCGCATGATCGGCGTCGGCGTGGACGTGCTGCGCGCATTCGGCCTGGTGCTGGTGCTCGCCGCGGGACTATCGGTGTTCATCGCGCTCCTGAATGCGCTGGAAGACCGGCGCTACGATCTCGCGGTGATGCGCATGCTGGGCGCCGGCCGCGGCCGACTGATGAGTTTGATGCTGTTCGAGGGCGCCGCATTGGCGCTGGCGGGCGGCGCTGCCGGCATCGTGCTGGGCCACTTGCTGACCGAACTGCTCGGGCGCGCGCTCGGTCAGGCCCGGCGGGCCGCAGTCACCGGCTGGACCTGGCAGCCAGCGGAATTCTGGCTGCTCGGACTGGCGCTCGCGGTAGGGCTTGCTGCGGCGCTCCTGCCCGCTTGGCGTGCCTATCGCGCCGATGTTGCGCCCATTCTGGCGGAGGGTTGATAATGCAATGCATGAAACGGACGCTCCTCTCGATTGCGCTGCTGGCGGCGGTTACCGCCGTCGCGCAGACCCTGCCGGAGCGCAAGGACGTCGTTTCCTGGAAGCTGCTGGCGCAAGTCGAGCTGGTGAAGGTGAAAGACCGTTTCCAACCGCAGTTTTCCTCCGGCGTTGCCGCGCTGGATGCGAAGGAAGTCAAGGTCCAGGGCTTCATGATGCCGCTCGAGATGGGCGACAAGCAGTCGCATTTCATCCTGTCTTCGACGCCGCAGGACTGCGCGTTCTGCATGCCCGGCGGCCCCGAGAGCCTGGTCGAGGTGAAGATGAAAAAGCCGGTGGCCTACGGCATGGAGCCGGTGGTGCTCACCGGCAGGCTCGCGGTGTTGAAGGACGACCCGACCGGCGTCTTCTACCGCCTCACTGACGCCGTTGCCGCCAGGTAGCAAGCCGGTGAATCTCGCTCGCGGCCTTCGGATCCTGCTCGCGGTCCTGTTGTTGAGCGCGCAGCAAGCCGCGCTGTCGCACGCCATCTTCCACCTGGACAGGCAAGGGCTGCCGGCCGAACAGCGGACGTTGTGCGACCAGCACGATGCGCTCGGCACGGTGGCTGGCGCGCTCGGCAGCGCAGTCGTTCCGCCGGTCGCAGTTGCAGTGCCGGTTCGTGCCTGTTCTGTTCCCGATTTGCCCGCGGCCTCGCAGCGCGGGTTCGCGCCGTCCTCGCGAGGTCCTCCGGCTCTCTTTTGAACTGAATATCCGGCGCGCGCCGCGACAAGCGGCGCGCAGCGCGATTTTCCTTCGAGGAGAGATACATGTATCGCAGGCTGTTGTGTGGCATGGCATTCGCCGTGGCGTTGAGCGCGCCGCTTGCCTCGCGCGCGCAGGACACGGAACTGGGCAAAATCCGCGAGGAACTGAGGCAATTGAAGGAAGTCTACGAGCGGCGCATCCAGGCGCTCGAGCAGCGGCTGCAGCAGAGCGAGGCGAAGGCCGGCAAGGCGGAAGAAGCGGCGCTCCAGGCGGCGGTGCAGGCGAGTAGCCGGCCGGCAGGAGAAAACGCCTTCAACCCGGCCCTGTCGGTGATTCTGAACGGCACACTCGGAAATCTGAAAAGGGATCCCAACGCATACCGGATCAACGGTTTCGTGCCGACCATGGGCGAAGTAAGCCCGCCGCCGCGCGGTTTGAGTCTTGGGGAATCGGAACTGGTGCTCAGCGCCAGCGTGGACCATCTGTTCCGCGGCGCACTGATCGCGGCCATCGCCCCCGGGGGCGGGATCGAGGTGGAAGAGGGCTATGTGCAGACGCTCGGCCTGTCCAGCGGCTTCACGATCAAGGCGGGCCGATTCTTTTCCGGCGTGGGCTACCAGAACGCGGTCCACGCCCACGCCTGGGACTTCACCGACGCACCGCTCGCGAGCAAGGCGTTCCTCGGGGGCCAGCTTGCCGAAGACGGGATCCAGGTGAAATGGGTTGCGCCGACGGAGCTGTATGTCGATCTCGGGCTCGAACTTGGCCGAGGACGAAAATTTCCGGGCGTTCCCGACGGCGGGCGCAGCAAGAACGGCTTTGGCTCGGGGACGCTGTTCACGCACGCCGGCGGCGATCTGGGCGCGAGCACCGCCTGGCAGCTCGGTATTTCACACTTGCGGACCTCGCCGCAGGGCCGCGGCTACAACGACGTCGATTCCACCGGCACCGCGGTCAACAACAGCTTCACCGGGCGCTCGCGATTGTGGGGCATCGATGGCATCCTGAAATGGGCGCCGAACGGCAACGCCACCTCCACCAACCTGAAGCTGCAGGGGGAATACTTCCGGCGCACCGAGTCGGGCGCGCTGACCTACGACACGCAGGCGGCGTCGCTCGGCACGCAGACCGGCAGCTATCGTTCGAAGCAATCGGGCTGGTACGCGCAGGGCATCTATCAGTTCATGCCGGAATGGCGTGTCGGCTACCGCCACGACCGGCTGAATTCGGGGACCACCGGCATCGGCCTGGTCGCCCCGGGAGCGCTCACCGCTGCCGATTTCCCGGTTCTCGGCGGGCACAACCCGAGGCGCAATTCCGTGATGCTCGACTGGAGCCCGAGCGAATTCAGCCGCTGGCGGCTGCAGCTCGCGCGCGACTATTCGCGCTTTGGCGTGCCCGACAACCAGGTGTTCCTGCAATACGTCATGAGCCTGGGTGCGCACAGCGCGCACAAGTTCTGAGAGGAAGAATGAAAACGATTCTGAAGGTGCTTGCGTTGATCGGTCTGTCTTTTTCCTTTTGTCAGGCGTTTGCCGCGCTCAACATATTTGCCTGCGAGCCCGAGTGGGGCGCTCTGGCGCAGGAAATCGCCGGGGATAAGGCGGCCGTCTATTCAGCGACGACCGCCCTGCAGGACGCGCACCGCATTGAAGCGCGCCCCAGCCTGATTGCGCGCATCCGCTCTGCCGATCTGCTCGTCTGCTCGGGCTCGGAGCTCGAGATCGGCTGGCTGCCGCTGCTCCTGACGCAGTCGGGCAACAGCCGCATCCAGCGCGGAATGCCCGGCTACCTGGAGGCCTCGCAGCAGGTGGCGCGGATCGAGATTCCGCAGGTGGTCGCTCGCTCGCTCGGCGATATCCATCCCGGCGGCAATCCGCACATCCATACCGATGCGCGCAATATCGCCCGCGTGGCGGAGGTTCTGGCGCTGCGCCTCGCGCAGCTCGATCCGCAGAACGCGGTGGCGTACAAGTTCCGGTCCGAAGCGTTCGGCGCGCGCTGGCGGGCGGCGATCGAGCGCTGGGAGCGGGCGGGCGCGAGACTCAAGGATGTCCCGGTGGTCGTATACCACAGGGACTTCTCCTACTTCATCCGATGGATGGGGATGCGGGAGGCCGGGAGCCTGGAGCCCAAGCCGGGCATTCCGCCGACGCCAGCGCATCTCGCCGAACTGGTGGAGCAGATGAAGCGCGCGCCGGCGAAAGTGATCGTCTATTCGCCTTACAACGACCCGAGAGCGGCGCAGTTCCTGTCCGAGCGGACCGGGATCCCTGCCGTGATGCTGCCGTACACTGTCGGCGGCAACGAGAAGGCCAAGGATCTGTTCGGGCTGTTCGACGAAACGATTGCCCTCTTCCTTGCGGTGATGAAATGAACCTCGACGCGGACGCCCTTGCGATCCTCTGGCCGGCGCTCCTCGCCGGGCTTCTTGTGACCGCCACCCACGTTCCCCTCGGCATGCAGGTGCTCGAGCGGGGCATCGTGTTCATCGACCTTGCCGTCGCGCAGGTCGCCGGCGTAGGCGTAATCCTCGCCGACGTGCTCGGCTGGGAACCGATGGGCGCAGCAGTGCAGGTGGCGGCGTTATCGGCGGCCCTCGCCTGCGCTCTGCTGCTTACCTGGACCGAGCGGCGCTGGCCGGAGGTGCAGGAGGCGATCATCGGCGTGGTCTTCGTGCTCGCCTCGAGCGCGGCGGTGCTGCTGCTGGCGAAGCACCCACACGGCGGGGAACACCTGAAGGATCTGCTGGTCGGGCAGATCCTCTGGGTCAAGCCGGCGCAGTTGCCGCTTGCCGCGCTCGCCTACGGCGCTCTTCTTGCGCTCTGGTTCGGGCTGGGCGCCCGGCTCGGCCGGACCGGGTTCTACGCGATTTTCGCTTGCGTCGTGACGATCTCCGTACAGCTGGTGGGGCTGTACCTGGTCTTCATTACATTGGTCGTGCCCGCGCTTGCCACGTGGTATGCGCGGGATCGCCGGTTGCTGAAGGGATATGCGATCGGCGCGCTCGGCTATGCGCTCGGATTGCTCGCGTCTCTTGAATTAGATCTGCCTTCAGGGCCGATGATCGTTTGCGCTGTCGCGGCGCTCGGCCTGCTGAGCTTCGCCCTTGGCAAGTTCATCATCAAGGCAACGCCGGCATAGACACGCGCGGCCCGGCACCGGCTTGAGCGCCGGAAGCGATGCGCACCAGCAGGGTTCCTGCCCGGCCTGCATGCCGCAGGTGAAGGCCGCGCCGCAGACGGCGCAGCGCGTCTCAGGCGGATTTTTCCTTATGGCCATCCTGAGAAAGGCTTTTCACGGCAAGTCGCAGGAACTTGAACTGCGCGTTCACGTTGCGGCAGCCGTCGCAGATCGCAAGGTGCACGCGCAGCGCGACCCGCTCGCCGAACCCGAGCTTGCGGTCTGCGCCCTGCGAAAGAAGGCGGATTGTTTCCTTGCAGGACAGCATCATGTTTTTTCAAACCAGTTTTTCCCCAGGCACAGGCGCAAGCTCATGCGAGCGCGATGCAGTATCACCCAACAATGCGTCGCGGTAATTTCCAGTTCCTTACAGATTTCCGACGTCTCGAGCCCGAGATGTTCCCGCATCATGAAGACACGGGCATTCCGTTCGGGCGGCGCGCGCAGGCAGGCCTCCAGTGCGGCGAGGAACTGCTTTTGCCCAAGCGCGCCCTCGGGCTGCTCCCAGGCGTCCGGAGGTTTCTCCCAGTGGCCACGGCGGTCAAACTGAGCATCGAACTCGGCGGTTTCGCTTTGCGCATCGAACTCCGAGACCGGCTGTTCGTGGCTCTGGCGCCGGATCGTGTCCACGATCTTGTGCTTGAGTATTCCCGTCAGCCAGGTGCGCAGGTTGGAGCGCCCTGCAAAGTTTGCTTCGCCTGCGAGGGCCGCCAGCAGAGTTTCCTGGACCGCATCCTCGGCGGCGGCGGTGTCGCGCAGCTGCAGCGCGGCAGGTAGGGCCGCAGACTTTCGATCTGGCTGCGGAAAGCGGTGGGCTGGGCGAGAGTGGGCAGGGGGAGGATTGAAACCGGTTGTCAGGACTCCATTCTAGTCGCCAGAACTTTGTACAATCGGTGCGTATATATGAACGCACCCGCCAACCACGACGCGCAGGCCGCCGAAAAGGCGCGCATCCTTGCCGAAGCGCTGCCGTACATCCAGCGTTTTCACGGCAAGACCATCGTCGTGAAATTCGGCGGCCACGCCATGTCCGACGCGGTCCTGAAGGCGGATTTTGCGCGCGACGTGGTGCTGCTGAAGCTCGTCGGCATGAACCCGGTGGTGGTGCACGGCGGCGGGCCGCAGATCGAGACCGCGCTCGCGCGCCTGGGCATGAAGGGCACCTTCGTGCAGGGCATGCGCGTCACCGACGCGGCGACCATGGACGTGGTCGAGATGGTGCTCGGCGGCCAGGTGAACAAGGAAGTCGTCGAACTGATTAACCAGGCGGGCGGCAAGGCCGTGGGCCTCACCGGCCAGGATGGCGCCTTCATCCGCGCGCGCAAGATGCTGCTGCCTTCGGACAAGGACAACAGCAAGATCGACATCGGCCAGGTCGGTGAGATCGAGGCGATCGACCCGCTGGTGATTGGCGCGCTGGAGCAGGCGGGATTCATCCCGGTGGTGGCGCCGATCGCGACCGGCGCGGACGGCACCACCTACAACATCAACGCCGATCTGGTGGCCGGCAAGCTGGCCGAGATCCTGCGCGCCGAGAAACTGATCGTGCTGACCAACACGCCCGGCGTGCTCGACAAGCAAGGCAAGCTCCTCACCGGCCTGACGCCGAGAAAAATCGACGAGCTGGTGGCCAGGGGCGTGATTTCCGGCGGCATGCTGCCGAAGATCGCCTCGGTGCTCGACGCCGCGCGCTCCGGCGTCAAGGCCTGCCACATCATCGATGGCCGCGTGCCGCACGCGCTGCTGCTGGAAGTGCTCACCGACACCGGCGTCGGTACCCTGATTCGCAGCAAGTAATTCAATGCGCATCACGAAATACCCGCCGTCGCGGCGGGTGTGGATCTTCGACCTCGACAACACGCTGCACGACGCGCGGCCGCACATCTTTCCGTCGATGCGCGAGCAGATGAACGCTTACCTGCGGCGCCGATTCGAACTCGACGAGGACGGTGCGAACAGCATGCGGCGCTTTTTCTGGGAGCGCTACGGCACGACGATGCGCGGGCTCGTGCGGCACCACGGCGAGGATCCGAAGAAATTCATCCGCGAAACGCACCAGTTTCCGGAATTGGGTCCGATGGTGATCGGCGACAACACCCTGGGGCATGCGCTCGCGCGCCTGGAGGGCAAACGGCTCGTGTTCTCCAACGCGCCGCGCCATTACGTCGAGGAAGTGCTGCGCGCGCTGGGCGTCGCGCGCTGGTTCGACGCGGTCTATACCATCGAAAGCACGCGTTACAGGCCCAAGCCGGCGGTCCAGGGGTTTCGGGTGCTGCTGCGGGCGCACAACCTCGACCCGCACCGCTGCGCGCTGGTCGACGACATGCCGGAGAATCTGCAGGCGGCGAAACGGCTCGGCATGTCCACCGTCTGGGTGAGCGGCGAAGCGCGGCGCATGCCGTTCGCCGACCTGCGTGTCAAATCCGTCACGGAACTGCCCAGACTGGTGTTCCGTCACTCTCGCTAAGGTACCGCCGGCGTGCCCGGCGGGTGAGATGCAGCGTAGAATTTCCCCATGCCGCGTGTCAAAGGGGAACGGCGGCTCGAGATCCTGAAGGCGCTTGCCCAGATGCTCGAGCAGCCGAAGTGGGGAAAGATCACGACCGCAGCGCTCGCCGGGAAGCTCGACGTCTCGGAGGCGGCGCTGTACCGCCATTTCGCCTCGAAGGCGCAGATGTACGAAGGCCTGATCGAGTTCATCGAGACCTCGGTCTTCAGCGTCGCCAACAAGATCGCGCAGGACGAAACCGACGGCGCCAAACAAGCATCCAAGCTGGTCGAGATGCTGCTCGCCTTCGCCGAGAAGAATCCCGGCATGGTGCGCGTCATGACGGGCGACGCCCTGGTCGGCGAGCACGAGCGCCTGCAGGCGCGCATGAACCAGTTCTACGACCGCTTCGAGTCAACCCTCAAGCAGGCGTTGCGCTCACCGGGCGCCGACGGCCGCCAGAAACCGTCCGACGCCGAAGTCACCGCGCATGCCGGCCTCCTCACGCGCTACATGATCGGCTGCCTGCACCAGTTCGCGAAGTCCGGCTTCACGAAAAAGCCCACCGACAGCTACGCCGCGCAGCGCCGCTTCCTCACGGCTTAGCGCTGCGGCGCCTTTTCAATGAGCGTTCTTTCCTTGATGATCCGCGGGATATTTTCGAGCCTGCGTCGAGGCGCCCAGCCCGCCGCATCCGGGGAGCCAGATCGAGCAAATTACGATCCTCGAGTATTCGACCCTGCGGACATGGAGTCGGCGAAATTCGTCATTCTCAACCCGACTCCCGATATGACGACGGCGGAGCGCTGGGAGTTGGAGACGCGCAATCTGGTCGACCTCCTCGGCCGCATCGCGCCGCTCGACTGTAATTCGTGCGTGCTCGACTACGGTTGCGGCATCGGGCGTCTTGCCAAGGGGCTCATCGACCGGTATGGCTGCCAGGTAATCGGCGTCGATATCAGCGCCCGCATGCGGGCGCTCGCACGGGAATACGTGCAGACCGACCGGTTCGTCGTCTGTTCGCCCGACGAACTGGACCAGCGGGCGGCCGGCGGCTTGCAGGCGACGCATGCCTGCGCTTGCTGGGTGATCCAGCATTGCCTCGAGCCGGACACCGATCTCGAGCGCATTCATTCCACGCTTGCGCGTGGAGCGTGGTTTTTCGTTCTGAACAGCAATTTGCGCTGGGTGCCGACCGATCACGGTTGGGCCCAGGACGGGATCTCCATTGAAAAACTGCTTGCTGCGAGATTTGAGGTGGTTGCAAAGTTCGAAAATCCCGCGGAGGTCGTTTCACCTCTTCTCGCCGGCCAGTCCTACTCGATGCTGCTGCGCAAGCGGGATTGATTCGCTAGCGCGCTGAGCAGATTGCGCAGGCGGGATCGCGTTTCACGCGGACGGTCCGCCATGCGGACTGCTTAGCATCCAGCAGCAACAGTCTTCCGTTCAACGTCTCGCCTGTCTCGGCAAGGAGCTTCGCCGCCTCCATCGCCTGCAGCGCGCCGACCACGCCGGTGAGCGGCGCGAAGACGCCCATGGTGGAGCACTGCACTTCCTCGATCTCGCCGTCTTCGGGAAACAGGCAGGCGTAGCAGGGCGCGTCGGGTTTTCGCAGATCGAACACCGCGACCTGCGCGTCGAAGCGGATCGCGGCGCCGGAGACCAGTGGTTTTTTCTGCTGCACGCAGGCGCGGTTGAGCGCATGGCGCGTGGCGAAGTTGTCCGAGCAATCGAGGACGACATCGACATCGGCGAGCAGTGTTTGCAGCGCCTTCGCTTCGATTCTCTTCTGCAGAGAAAAAACCATCACCTCTGGATTCAAAGCGGAAAGAGCGACGCGTGCCGCCTCCACTTTCGGCGTGCCGACAGCATCGGTGCGGTAGAGAATCTGGCGCTGAAGGTTGGTGAGGTCGACCTTGTCCGGGTCGGCCAGCGTCAATTTGCCGATGCCGCTGGCGGCGAGGTAGAGCGCCGCCGGGCATCCTAGGCCGCCGGCGCCGACGATCAGGGCGTGCGCCGCGCGCAGCCGCTCCTGCCCTTCGATCCCGATCTCGTCGAGCAGGATGTGGCGGCTGTAGCGGAGGAGCTGCTGGTCGTTCAGTGGCTAAAACCTGGATTCCCGCTTTCGCGGGAATGACATTGGCGCGCTAACTACTCAGTTCGCTTTTGCGGCCGGCTTGGTTTGCGCGACCGAGGGCGTCTGGCCCTTGAGCGGTTCGCCCTTGAGGAAGGCGATCGATTGCGCGAGCTGGAAGTCGTCCTTCGAGCCGAGCTCGATCGGTTTCGGCGGCTCGGTGGTCGCGGCGCCCTGTGGCGCCGGCTTGGCTTGCGGCGCCGGTTTTGCTTCCTGTTCTTTGCCGTTTTCGAGGTGCCGCTGCAGATCGGCTTCGCGCACGCGCGCGGCGAGGGTCGCGCCAGGCTCCTCGATGATCACGTCGGGCGTGATGCCCTTCGCCTGGATCGAGCGGCCGCTGGGCGTGTAGTAGCGCGCGGTGGTGAGCTTGATCGCGGTGCTGTTGCCGAGCGGCATGATGGTCTGCACCGAGCCCTTGCCGAAGGTCTGCGTGCCAAGCACGGTCGCGCGTTTGTGGTCCTGCAGCGCGCCGGCGACGATCTCCGAGGCCGAAGCCGAACCGCCGTTCACCAGCACCACCATCGGCACGGTCTTCACCGCGGCGGGCAGGCTCTTCATCATGTCGTCCTTGGCGCCGCGCAGGTAGTCTTCATTGGTGGCGTAAAACTTCTTGCGCGCATCTTCCGTGCGGCCATCGGTCGAGACCACCAGCAGCTTGGGCTGCAGGAAGGCCGCCGATATCGCGACCGCGCCGTAGAGCAGACCGCCCGGGTCGTTCCTCAGATCCAGCACCAGGCCCTTGAGCGGTCCCTGCTTGAACAGGCCCTCGAGGTGGCGCGCGAGGCTCTCCGGGGTCGCTTCCTGGAACTGCGACACCCGCACCCAGCCGTAGCCCGGCTCGATGACCTTCGATTTCACGCTCTGCACCCGGATCACCGCGCGCGTCAGCGTGACGATGATCGGTTGCGGCTCGCCCTTGCGCGCAATCGTCAGGACGATCTGGGTATTGGGTTTGCCGCGCATGCGCTTCACCGCGTCATTGAGCGTCATGCCCTTGACCTGCGCATCGTCCAGCTTGACGATCAGGTCGCCGGGCTTGACGCCGGCGCGAAATGCCGGGGTATCCTCGATCGGCGAAATCACCTTCACGAGGCCGTCTTCCATGCCGACCTCGATTCCGAGGCCGCCGAACTGGCCCTGCGTGCCGACCTGAAGTTCCTTGAAAGCTTCCGCATCGAGGTAGGCCGAATGCGGGTCGAGCCCCGCAAGCATGCCGTTGATCGCTTCGGTGATCAGTTTCTTGTCGTCGACCGGTTCGACGTAATTCTGCTTGATCGCGCCGAAAACTTCGGTGAAGGAGCGCAATTCTTCGACCGGCAACGGTCCGCGCGTGGCGAGTTGCCCGATCGCCTGGAAGTTCAGGCTGACCAGTATCCCCGCGACCACGCCCAGAGTGATCAATCCGAAGTTCTTGAATTTGCCGTTCATTTCAGTTTCACCCACCGTAGGGGATCAAAGGGCCTGCCCAGATGCCGCAATTCAAAGTATAGACCTGTTTGCTCGTTGCCCCCGCTCTGCCCGACCGTCGCCAAGGGTTCGCCCAGAGTAACCATATCGCCGGTTTGCTTCAGTAAAGACTCGTTATTGCCGTAAATCGACAAGAAGGCCTCGCCATGGTCCACGATAAGGAGGTTGCCGAAGCCCCGCATCCAGTCGGAATACACCACCCGGCCGGCGCCGACCGCACGCACCTGCTCTCCTTCCGGAGCGCGGATGAAGACGCCTTTGGTGGAGACGCCTGCCTCGGGATTTGGAGTGCCGAAGCGCCCGGCAAGTTCCCCTCGCACCGGCAGGCGCAGGCTGCCCTTGAAGGTTGAGAACAGGCGGACGGGAAACACGCCCGTGGCGCCGGCCGCGCCCGGCTCAGGCACCGCGGTGACGCGAGCATAGCCCGCACCGGGCCGGGTTGCGAGCACCTTGCCGATTTCCTGCACCAGACGTGCGAGGCGCGCCTCATCCGCAAGCAGCACCTGGATCCGCTTTCTCGCGCCGCGGATCTCGCCGGCGATGCGCTCCAGCAGGCGGCGGTGTTCGCGCCGTTCCTTCAACAGGCGCTCGCGGTCGCTGCGGCCGCGGGTTTCGATCAGCGCCAGTTCGCGCGCCTTGTCCTCGGATTCGGTCTTCAGACGGACGGCTACGGCAAGCCCGCTGCGCTGGACCTCGAGCATGTGCGCCGCTGCCCGGGACACGTAAGTGAGGTAGTGAAGTTTGCGCGCGGCGTCGGCCAGATCTTCTCCCGAGAGTGCGAGGCGCACGAAATCGGGCGCGCTGCCCGAGACGCGGGCGACGGCGCGTGCCGCCAACAGGCGCCCAAGTGCGGCTTGACCGTTTTCCAGCGAGCGCTTCTGGTCCGCGCTGCGCGCGGTAATGTCCGCAATGGCCGCACGCGCGGCACGCGCCTCCGCCTCCACCGCCTGCAATGCGCGGCTGGCGTCGGATATCGCGACTTCGGAGGCGCGCAGCGCGTCGTGTGCCTCGCGCCGGTCGGTTTCGCGATCCCCGAGTTCGGACCGCAAGGCATCGATCCTGGAGCGCAACGCGGCCAGGTCCTCTTCCCGTGCAGTACCGGCGCTCGCGCCGGGCGAGCCCTGGACGACTGTCGCGGTGAGGAAGAGGATAGCTGCGAGGAAGCAGTTCAGGTTTTGGCTTTTCCCTGTGCGGCGACCGCGGCCACGCGCTTTCCGATTTCCTCCGCGTTCCCGAGGTAATAATGCTTGAGCGGACGCAGCCGGTAGTCCAGCTCGTAAACCAGCGGCATGCCGGTCGGCACGTTCAGGCCGACGATGTCGGCGTCCGACACCCCGTCCAGGTGCTTGATCAGCGCGCGCAGCGAGTTGCCATGCGCGGCGACGAGAATCCGGCCGGCGCCGCGTACTGCCGGCGC
>SHXL01000013.1 GCA_009693345.1 Betaproteobacteria bacterium | reverse complement strand
CTGTCTTTGCTGCTGCTGTTGCCTTTCTTCGCCCTCGCGCAGGAGCCGGCGAAGATGCTCAAGCTTTGCTTCCTGACATTTGAGCCGCCCGAGCAGGTATCGGTACGCTACGGGAGCATCTTCCGGCGAATGCGCGAGCTGGGGTATGTGGAAGGCAAGACCATTACGATCGACATCAAATCTCCCGACGGAATCAACGAACGATTCCCGGTTCTGGCCAGGCAATGCGTCGATACCCGGCCCGACATCATTGTCGTCACTTCCACGCCGGCGGCGCAGGCGGCGAAACAGGCGACCTCGACGATACCGATCCTCATGGTTGCCCTCGGCGATCCTGTGGGCAGCGGGCTGATCCAGAGCCTCGCGCGTCCGGGCGGCAACATAACGGGCTGAGTTGGCCGGCCGGCCCGCTGGCGGGGAAGCGCCTTGCGCTCCTCAAGGAAGCAATGCCGCGGCTTTCCCGGGTGCTGGTGATTTCGTACGGCGTCGACCCGATTACCCCCACTCAGCTCACCGAGATGCGCAAGGTCGCCAGGCATCTCGGCCTAACGCTCCAGGTTCACGACATCGACACCGTAGAAGACATCGCCACGGCGTTCGAGGCGGGAAGGAAGAACCGGGCCGAGGCGGTCATCACCACCACCGCGAGCATTTTCTTCGTTCATCGCCAGCGGCTGCTGGACCTGACGACGAAGTACCGGCTGCCGTCGATGTACTGGAACATGTTGTATGTGGAAGGCGGAGGGATGCTCAGTTATTCGCACATCGCCGACGAATTCAATCCGAAGATTGCCGCGTACGTCGATCGGATCCTGAAAGGAACAAAGCCGGCGGACCTTCCGGTCGAGCAGCCGACGAAATTCTCGTTCGCGGTCAACCTGAAGACTGCGAAGGCGCTCGGCGTGCCGATTTCGTAAACGCTGTTGCTGCGCGCCGACAGAGTTATTGAATAGCGTCGCGTGCGCGGTGCGATCAGGAGTACGGGATGCCCTGCGTGTTGACGTAGAGCGAGTAGATCGACGTGCTCGCCGCCATGAACAGGCGATTGCGGTGCAGGCCGCCGAAACACAGGTTCGCGCAGCGCTCGGGCAGGTCGATGCGGCCGATCAGCTTGCCCTCCGGGTTGAAGACGTGCACGCCGTCGAGGCCCGCTTCGCCCATGCCCCAGCCGCACCACAGGTTGCCGTCGATGTCGACGCGGAAACCGTCCGGCGTCCCCTTGGGCCCGGCATCGATCAGCACGCGCGAATTCTTCAAGGTGTTTTCTTTTGTGACTTCAAAAGAAAGTATTTGCCTCGGCACCGAGCGCGACTGCACGATGTAGAGCTTCTTCTCGTCGGGCGAGAAAGCGAGGCCGTTGGGCTGGCTGACGCCCTCCGCCACCACGCTGAGCTTGCCCGGGGGATCCCAGCGGTAGACGTTCATCGGCAGTTCGGGCTCGGCCTTGCCGCCTTCGTACCAGCCGAGGATGCCGAAGGTCGGGTCGGTGAACCAGACCGAGCCGTCGGATTTGCACACGATGTCGTTCGGGGAATTGAACCGCTTGCCTTCGAAGGAATCCGCCAGCGTCACCACGCGGCCGTCCGGTTCGGTGCGGGAGACGCGCCGTCCGCCGTGCTCGCAGGTGATTAGGCGCCCCTGCCGGTCGCGCGAGTTGCCGTTGGCGTAGCCCGAAGGATTGCGAAATTCGCTCACCGCGCCACTTGCCTCGTCCCAGCGCAGCATGCGGTTGTTCGGGATGTCGCTCCAGACGAGGGACCGTGAATCTCCCAGCCACACCGGGCCTTCGGCCCAGCGGCAACCGGTTGCGAGGCGCTCGACTTTCGCGAGCGGCAGGCGGTAGCGTTTGAACGATTCGTCAATCACCACGATCGCGGGATCGGGATAGCGGGCGCTGGGCTGCCAGTCGGGGGTGTTCACGCGCGCAGGATACCCGGTAAGATCCGAGAATGCTGCTACGACACTGGTTCGCCGCTTTCTGTTTCGCCGCCTGCGGCGGTGCGGCGCTCGCCCAGGCGGACTATCCATCCAAGCCGATCCGGCTGGTGGTCGGATTCGCCGCCGGCGGTATCTCGGACGTGCTGGCGCGGGCGCTCGCGGCCAAGCTGTCGCAGAACATCGGCCAGCAGGTGATCGTCGACAACAAGCCCGGCGCCGGCACCACCATCGCCGGCGACCTGATGGCGAAGAGCGCGCCCGACGGCTATACGCTCTGGCTGCACGACATCACCACCCACGCGATCAACGCGAGCCTGTAAGCCAAGCTGCCGTACGACTCGCTGAAGGACTTCACGACGATCGGGCTCGTCGCCTCGACGCCGCTGATGCTCGTCGTCCACCCGTCCACCCCGGCGACGAGCGTGCAGGAACTGATCGGATTGCTCAAGGCGAGGCCCGGACATTACTCCTACGGTTCGTCCGGCAACGGGACGATCGTTCACCTTGCGGCAGAGATGCTGAAGTCGGCGGCCGGCGGCCTCAATGCCGTTCACGTGCCCTACAAGGGGAGCGCCCCCGCCACCGTCGCCATTCTTACCGGCGAGGTGGCGTTTGTGTTCTCGACCATGCCGCCGGCCGTGTCGAACGTGAAAGGCGGCAAGCTGCGCGCGCTCGCGGTGACGACTCCAAGGCGCAGCAACACGGCGCCGGAAGTTCCGACCATGATCGAGGCGGGGCTGCCGGGCTTCGAAATCGTCCTCTACAGCGGCGTGCTCGGCCCGGCCGGCATGAACCCGGCGATCGTGCGCCGGATCAACGCAGAATTCGCGAGGGCCGTCAGGGACCCGGACATTCGCACGGTCTACGAGAACATTGGCGCCGATCCGATCAGCAGCACGCCCGAGGAATTCCGCACGATGATGGCGGGCGAGATCGCGAAGCTCGGCCCGGTCGTGCGCGCCTCGGGCGCCCGCATCGACTGAGGAGGGCGGCATGGCCGAGCGACCGCTGCTGCCGCAGCACAACCGCTACGATTATGTGCCGCTGCCCGAGCGCAAGGACTACAGCTGGCCAGGGTCGAAGCGACTGGCGTTCTGCATCACGACCAATGTCGAGTGGTTCGCGTTCGGGGCGGGCCTTGGCCACGACCCGGCAAAGACCGGCGAGCCGCAGACGCACCGCAACTATGCATGGCGCGACTACGGCAACCGCATCGGCATCTGGCGGCTGTTCGAGCTGTTCGACGAGCTGAAGCTGCCGGCGGCGCACAACTGCAACAGCCTGCTGTATGAGTACGCGCCGCAGATCATGGCCGCGATCCGCAAGCGGGGCGACGAGGTGGTCGCCCACGGCCGCAGCAACGCGGAGAATCTGCGCGGCCTCTGGCAGCCCGACGAGGAGCGGCTGCTGCGCGAGGTCACCGATACCATCGCGGCGCAGGAGGGGCGGCCGCCCAGAGGCTGGATGGGGGCGGGCGCGTATGAGACGGCGAATACGCCGGACCTACTGAAGGAGTTGGGTTACCGCTACCTGATGGACTGGCCGATGGACGACCAGCCCGTATGGCTGCGCACGCGCGCCGGGCCGATCCTGTCGGTGCCCTACCCGATCGAGCTGAATGATGCCCAGGCCGTCATCCACCGCAAGCAGGACGCAAGCCAGTTCTGCGACATGATCGTGCAGCAGTTCGACGAAATGGTCGAGCAGTGCGTGCGCCATCCGCTGGTGATGAACGTCTCGGTGCATCCGTACGTTTTCGGCCAGCCGTTCCGGCTGCGCGGCCTGCGGCGTGCACTGAAATACTGCGCCGAGCATGCGCAGAGCGACCGCGTCTGGTGGACGCGCCCGGGGGAGATCGCCGACTTCTGCTACCAGCTGCCGCTAGGGACCATGCCGGGGAGCTGAGATTTTCTACTTTGTCAGGCCCGGAAGCCAGAGAGAGATGGCGGGAATGTAGGTCACCAGCAGCAGCGCGAGGCACATCGCGCCGTAGAACGGCCACAGCTCCTTCGATACCTCCTCCATGGTCACCTTGCCGATCGCACAGCCGACGAACAGCGTCGGCCCGACGGGCGGGGTGATCAAGCCGATGCCCAGGTTGAGGATCATGATCATGCCGAAGTGCACCGGGTCGATGCCGAGCTTCGCGATCACCGGCATGAAGATCGGCGTGCAGATGAGCAGCATGGGCGCCAGGTCCATGAACGTACCGAGCAGCAGCAGGAGGATGTTCACGAGGAACAGGAAGACGTACTTGTTCTCGGAGATGCCGAGAAAAATTGCCGTGATCTTGGCCGGGATCTGCATGATCGCCATCATGTAGCCGAAGCCGACCGAAAATCCGATCAGCATCATCACCATGGCCACCGTCTTCACCACGCGGTGGATGAGGTGCGGCAGGTCGCGCCACTTGTAGTCGCGATAGACGAAGAGCGTGACCAGGAACGCGTAGACGCAGGCTACCGCGGCCGACTCGGTGGGAGTGAACACGCCCGAGAGAATGCCGCCCATGATGATGATCACCGTGACCAGGCCCCACAGCGCGTCGATGAATATCCTCGGAATGCAGCTGAGCGGGACCGGCTCGGACTTCGGCATGTTGCGCTTGTGGGCGGTCCAGAGGATCAGGCCGATGAGGCACAGGCCAAAGAGCAGGCCGGGGAAGATGCCGGCGAGGAACAGGTGCGCGACCGAGATGGTGCCGCCCGCGGCGACGGAGTAGATGACGGCGTTGTGCGACGGCGGAATCATGAGCGCCTGCACCGAGCCGCAAATGGTGACGTTGGTGGCGAAGACCCGCGAATAGCCCTGCTTCACCATTTGCGGGATCATCACCGAGCCGATGGAGGCCGTATCGGCGACCGACGAGCCGGAGATGCAGCCGAAGAAGGTGCTGGCCAGCACGTTGACCAGCGCCAGGCCGCCGCGGACGACGCCGAAGAAGACCTTGGCGAAATTCACGAGGCGCGCCGCCATGCCGCCTTCGGCCATGATGGCGCCGGCGAGGACGAAGAACGGAATCGCGAGCAGCGCGAAGTCGTCGGTGCCGTCGGAAATCTTCAGCATCACCGCCTCGAGCGGGACGTCGACGTAGAGCGCCGCGCAGATCGTGCCCAGGCCGAGCGCATAGGCGACCGGCACGCCCAGCGCGCACAGCAGGGTGAAGGAGCCGAGCAGGACGACGATGTCCACTTATTCCAGCCCCGCGGCCTGGTCGCTGTACATGATCGAACTTTTCGGCGGTGGGCCGACCCAGACCTTTTCGATGACGAACAGCAGCGTCAGCAGTCCCGCGATCGGGATCGGCATGTAGACGATGCCGACGCGCAATGCCGGGAATTCAGCCATCGTGTTGTGCCAGGTGAGCTGGCAGAGCTGAGCGCCGTAGCCGAGCATGAAGAGAGCGGTCGCCGCCATGCAGGCGTCCACGCCGTGGAGCATTGCCTGCTTGACCTTCGGGCCGACCGCGTTCAGCAGCGCTTCGACCGCGATATGCACGTTGGCGCGGTAGATCGCGGCGCCGCCCAGGAAGGAGAACATCACCATCATCACCACCGCCGCCGGCTCGGGCCAGGACAGCGGATCGTTCATGACGTAGCGCATGAACACGCCGGCGGGGATGATCAGCGTGATCGCCACCAGCGCGGTGCCCGAAAGCACCACGCAAGCGAGGTACAGCCACTCCATTGCCTGCTGGTATTGTTTTTTCACGATAAAAAACGGGCCGCCGTGTCGACCAACCCGGCGGCCCGATTCCCCGGGAGGACTACGCTATTTCGTGTCCTGGATCTGCTTGAGCAACGCAGCGTATTTGGCGCCGTACTTGTCGCGCACCGGCTGGGTCGCCTTGAAGAACGCAGGCTTGTCGGCATCCACGAACTTGATGCCGGCGGCCTTGAGCTTGGTCTCGGCCTCTCCGGTGTAGGCATCCCAAAGCTGGCGCTGCTCGATCTGCGCTTCGCGCGAAACCTTCTTCAGCAACGTCTGGTCTTCCTTGGACATTGTTTCCCAGTTGCGCTTCGAGAACACGAAGATCTCCGGGATGATCAGATGCCCGGTGAGGCTGTAGACCTTGCTGACCTGGTAGTGGTTCTGCGCCAGCAGCGTGGGCGGGTTGTTTTCCGCGCCGTCCACCACGCCGGTCTGCAGCGCGCTGTAGAGCTCGTTGAAGCCCATCGCCACGCCGTTGCCGCCCATCGCGTTCATGGTTTCCACGAACAGCGGGTTGCCCATCATGCGGATCTTCATGCCCTTCAGGTCCGCGGGCTTGGTGACCGGCTTGTTGGAGTAAACGTTGCGCGTGCCGGCGTCCATCCAGCCCAGCACGATCAGGCGCGAGGTCGGGGCGTTGGAGGTGCGATCCAGCAGCTCCTGGCCGATCGGGCCATCGATCACCCTGCGCATGTGTCCTTCGTCGCGGAAGATGAACGGCATGTTGAACACGTTGAGATCGTCCACTACCGGTCCCATTGCGCCCACCGAGATGCGCGCGATCTGCAGCGCGCCGACCTGCGCCTGTTCGATCATCTCCTTCTCGCCGCCGAGCTGCATCGACGGGAACATCTGGATCGAAATGCGGCCGTTGGTCGCCTTCTCGAGCTTGGTGCCCATGCGCACGATGGCCTCGACCGTGGGATAGCCGAGCGGGTGCACGTCGGAAGCCTTCCAGATCTGCTTCTGCTGTGCCGGCGCGGTGAGCGGGAAGCTGAATGCGCACACGGCGAGTGCGGCAGCGAGCGTGGTGAAATTGCGGCGTTTCATCGAATCCTCTCCTCCAAGTTGTCATACATCATACAACTGGATTAGACTTCGCCGCCCTAGGGCTTGTCAAGCCATGCAGACAAAAACAACAGCCAGGCAGCCGCGCAAGCTCGCGCATGCGGTGGTGGAGCGGCTTTCGGGGCGCATCCGCCGCGGCGAATTCAAGCCGGGCGACAAGCTGCCCACCGAATCCGAGATCACGCGCGCCTTCGGCGTCAGCCGCACCGTGGTGCGCGAGGCGATGTCGCGCCTGCAGGCGGCGGAACTGGTGGAAACGCGCCATGGCGTTGGGACGTTCGTGCGCCCGGGCGCCGGCCGGGCGCCCTTTCGCATCCACCAAGTCGGAACCGCGACGCTGAACGAGCTGATCGCGATCCTTGAACTGCGCATCAGCCTTGAGGCCGAGGCGGCGGCACTCGCCGCCGAACGCAGGAGCAAGGCAGATCTGGCGACGATGCGCCGGGCGCTGGATGCGTTTGCCAGACAGGTGGCCCAATCGAAGGACGCGGTGCAGGCTGACTTCCGCTTCCACCTGACGATCGCGCGGGCCACGGGGAACCGGCACTTCGCCGACCTGATCCGCTACCTCGGCACCATGCTGTTTCCGCGCACGCGCGTGAATTCGGCGCAGCTCGCGGGTGAAAAGCGTGCCACGTACCTCAACCGGGTGAACGGCGAGCACGAGAAGATCTCCGAGGCGCTCGAGCGGCGGGCGCCAGAGGCGGCGCGCATGGCAATGCGCGCGCACCTGGAAAACAGCCGCGAGCGGTTGCGCCGGGCCTACCGGACGATGCTGCAATCGTGATGGCGAAGATCCTGCTGACGCATTCGCCGGACACGCGCGCCAACTACTATGGCGACAGGGCGTTGGCCGGCTTGCGCGCGCTGGGGGAAGTAAAGCTGAACGAAGAAGAAGTTTCCCTGGAGGGAGAGGCGCTCCTCTCGGCCGCCGCGGACTGCGACCTGATCGTCTCGTACCGCCAATCACCGGCCCCTGCGGCGCTGTTCGAGCGCCTGCCGAAGCTGGCGGCGTTTCTGCGCTGCGCGATCGACATCCGCAACGTGGACGTGGCGGCGGCGAGCAAGGCCGGGGTGCTGGTGACGCAGGCGAGCGCCGGATTCGTCACATCGGTAACGGAACTGGTCGTCGGCTTCATGATCGATCTTTCGCGCCGCGTTACGGCGCATGCGGTTTCCTATTATTCAGGCAAGGTTCCTCAGGCCGTGATGGGCAGGGAATTGCGCGGCAGCACGCTCGGCGTGATCGGCTACGGCGCGATCGGAAAAGAGCTCGTGCGGGTGGCTGAAGCCCTGGGAATGCGGGTGTTGATTTGCGATCCCTACGTTTCCACCGTGAAAACCGTTTCCATGGAAAAGCTCCTGTCGGAATCCGACTACGTCGTGCCGCTCGCAGTCGCCAACGCGGAGACAGAAAATCTCATGAATGACGCAGCCTTTTCAAAAATGAAACAAGGGGCGTTCTTCATCAACGTCTCGCGCGGCAACCTGGTGGATGAAGCGGCGCTGGTGCGTGCGCTCGACTCGGGCCGGATCGCCGGCTGCGCGCTGGACGTCGGTCGCGCGGCCGACCAGATGCCGACGCCGGCGCTGGCCGCACGCGCCGACGTCATCGCGACGGCGCACACCGCGGGGCTCACCCTGCCGGCGATCGAACACCAATCCATGGAAACGGTGGCGCAGGCAGCCGAGATCCTCGCGGGCCGCGCCCCGAAAGGCTCGGTGAATGCTGCCGACTGGCGTAGAAAGGCATTGCTCAAGTCGTGAAGCGATCGGGATATCTCAAACGGCCGGATTGCAGCATCTATTACGAAGTCATGGGCGAGGGACCGGCGATCGTGTTTGCGCACGGCCTGGGCGGAAATCATTTGTCCTGGTGGCAGCAACTGGCGCATTTCTCCGCGCGCCATACCTGCGTCGCCTTCGCCCATCGCGGCTTCACGCCTTCGAGCGCGGTGCCGGGCGCCACGGCGCCGGACGCTTATGCCGATGACCTTGCGGCCCTGATCGACGAACTGAAATTACAGGACGTCCGCCTGGTGGCGCAGTCCATGGGTGGCTGGACCTGCCTCGAGTACGCGCTGCGCCATCCGGCGAAGGTCAAAGCGCTCGTCATGGCCTGCACCTCCGGCGCGGTTGATCCGGCGGCGGTCCCGGGCTTCGGCAAAGCGGAGTTCGAGGCATGGATGAAGCGCGCCGGCGGGATGAACGCCGCGATGGAGTCGCGCGGTGTGCTCGCCGCTGGCGGCGAGCGCCTGACCCGCGAGCAGCCGGCGCTGGCGATGCTGTATCGCCAGATCAACCAGCCCAATGCGGACGATTTCCGAAGCGCCGTGCGCGGCCGCATACGGGCGATGCGCGCCCAGCCGCCGTCGCTGCTTGCGAACTTGCCGATGCCCGTGCTGTTTCTCAACGGCGAGGAAGACACCGTTTTCCCGTCGCCAGCCGGGCCCGGGCTGGCGAAATGCGCGCCGCAGGGCCGCCACGTCAGCGTGCCGATGGCGGGCCATTCCGTCTATTTCGAGCGCGCCACCGAATTCAACCGCATCGTCGAGGAGTTTCTTTCATGAAAACCATCCTGATCACCGGCGCCGCCGGAGACGTAGGAACGCATCTGCGCCGTGAACTTGCCGGCAAATATGTCCTGCGGGTTTCCGATCTACGTTCGCTAAAAAAAATCAACAAGGAAGAGAAATTTGTCCGCGCCGACATCTCGGAGATGTCCGACGCCTTGCGCATCACCAAGGGCGTGGACGCGATCGTGCACCTGGGCGGCTATTCGGTGGAGGGGCCCTGGGAAGGCATCCTCAACGCCAACATCATCGGCTGCTACAACGTCTTCGAAGCCGCGCGCAGGAACGGCGTGAAGCGGATCCTCTTTCCCACCTCCAACCATGCTACCGGCTTCTACCGCCGCGACCAGACCATCGACCACCGCGTCTACCCGAAGCCCGACAGCCGCTACGGCGTTTCCAAGGTGTTCGGCGAGGCGCTCGCCAGCCTTTATGCCGACAAGTACGGCATGCAGATGTTCTGCATGCGCATCGGCAACGTGAACGCGGTGCCGATCGACAAGCGGCGGTTGTCGCTCCTGTTCACGCCGCGCGACCTCGCGCAGCTCGTGACCATCGGCATCGAGCATCTGGGCATCCGCTTCGAGATCGTCTACGGCGTGTCGAAGAACAAGCGCAGCTGGTACGACAATTCGAACGCCTACCGCCTCGGCTACAAGCCGCAGGACGACTCGGAAACCTTTGCGGCCGACATCCTGCGGCGCGAGCGGCCGGGAGATCCGATCGCGGAACAGTACCAGGGCGGCGTGTTCACGGTAGCGGAGGACATCCCGAATCCCGCGCCGCTGCCGAAGAAGAGGGCGGGAAAGAAAAGGAAATGAGCGGCCGAAAGCCGCGCCTGGCAGTGCCGGCAGGCGCCGTGGACACGGCGATCCATATCTATCACGCCGGCGTGCCGGCCGTGCCCGGCGGTCCCCCGGTACCCGGAAACTTCCCGGAAAGCGCCTATCAGGCGGTGCAGCGGCGCCTGGGATTCAAGCGCGTGGTCGTGGTCCAGCCCAACGCCTACCAGGACGACAACCGCGTCACGCTGGAGGCGATCCGCGCGCTCGGGCCCGGCGCGAAGGGCGTGGGCGTCGTCAAGCCCGGCGTGACCGACGCCGAGATCGAGCGCCTCGCGAAGGGCGGCATCGTCGCGCAACGTATTTTCCAGATGCAGTGGGGCGCGGTCGGCTTCGACCGCATGCATGAAGTCATGGCGCGCGTGCATCCCTTCGGCTGGTTCGCCACCATCCAGCTCGACGGCCGCGAGCTGCCGCTATGGGAGCAGACTATCCGCAAGCTCCCCGGCAAATTCGTCATCGACCACAACGGAAAATTCCTCGAGCCCGTGCCGCCGGAACATGAGGCATTCAAGGCATTGCTGCGCCTGGTGGACACCGGCCGTTGCTGGGTGAGGATCGCCGGCGCTTACGAAACCTCGAAGACGGGCGCGCCAACCTACGAGGACGTCAGTCGCCTCGCGCGCGCGCTGGTAAAGCACGCACCGGAGCGCATGATCTGGGCAAGCAACTGGCCGCACCCGTCGGCGCCGAAAGACAAGGTGCCGGACGACGCCGACCTGCTCGACCTGCTGCTCGATTGGGCGCCCGATGAGGCGACGCGCATGAAAATCCTGGTCGACAATCCGGCGGAGCTCTATGGCTTTTAGGGTGGCGCTGGTAGGACTCGGCATGGCCGTGACGTCTCATGCCAGGGGTCTGGCGGATCTGCGCCACCGGGTGGAGGTCGCCTGCGCCTACAGCCCGAGCGCCGAGCGGCGCGCGAAATTCGCTGCGCAATTTCCGGTTCCACTGTGCGACCGGCTGGAGACGATCCTCGAGGATCGTTCGATCGGCGCGGTGCTCATCCTGACGCCACCCAACACTCATCTCGAGTTGGTGCAGCGATGTGCCGCTGCGGGCAAGCACATCCTTCTTGAAAAGCCGCTCGAAATTTCAACCGTGCGCGCGGAGAAGCTCGTGCAGAGTGCATCAAACGTCAAGCTGGGCATCGTTCTGCAGCACCGCTTCCGGCCCGCCGCAGAAAAGCTGAACGAGATCCTGAAGGCGGGACGCCTGGGCGAGCTCGTTTCGGCCTCGGCCATGATCCCCAACTGGCGCCCGCAGAGCTACTACGATCAACCGGGACGCGGCACCCGGGCGCGCGACGGCGGCGGGGTGCTGCTTACCCAGGGAATTCACACGCTGGATCTTTTCCTGTCGCTTGCGGGGAATGTCGCGGAAGTGAAGAGTTTCACGACAACCACGCGCGTGCACAGGATGGAAACCGAAGACCTGGCGGTAGCGGCGCTGCGTTTCGAGAACGGCGCTCTCGGCGTGGTGCACGCCACCACCGCCTCGTATCCGGGTTTCCCCGAACGCATCGAACTGATCGGAGCGCGCGGCACGGCGCTTTTGGAAGGAACTTCTTTGAAGGTAAACCTTCAGGACCAACCCACAATCGAATTCTCCACACCGTCCGGTGGCGGGGGCACCGGCGCCGATCCCATGGCGTTTCCGCACGATTGGCACCGCAGCCTGCTGACCGATTTCCTCGATGCCATCGAGCAAAACCGCGAGCCGCGCGTCAATGGCGAGGAGGCGCTCAAGGTGCATCGTTTCATCGACGCGCTGCTGGCCTAGCGGTTCGTTCCGTAGAAAAAGGGGGTCAGAACAACATTTCCCTGACGACTGAGAAGTCGCATTCAGGCAGATCCGGAAATGTTGTTCTGACCCCCTTTTTCTTCAGTCGTCCGCGTGCGCGGTGGGGCGGTGCGCGGCGACGAGGCGCTGCTGCAGCAGCGGCGCCGGATAGTAGTGGCTGAATTCCAGCGTGTAGGAGCCGTGGCCGGCGGTGAGAGGCTGGAGGCGCGCCGGAAATTGTTCCAGCTCGGAGAGCGGCGCCTGCGCGAGGATCTGCACGGTGCCGGGGCGCGGCGCGTCCGAGCCCTTGATGTGGCCGCGGTGTCCGGAGAGTTCGCCCGCGATGTCGCCCATCTTCTGCTCCGGCGCGACCACGTCCACGTTGACGATCGGTTCGAGCACGATTGGCCGCGCCTTGCCGAGAGCATCGAGGAACGCCTTGCGTCCCGCGGAAACGAAGGCCACCTCCTTGGAATCCACCGGGTGGTACTTGCCGTCGTAGACCGTGACGCGCAGGTCCTGGATCGGGTAGCCGGCGATAAAGCCCGTCTGCAGCACGCCGCGCACGCCTTTTTCGACCGCGGGAATGAACTGGTTCGGGATCACGCCGCCCTTCACCTTGTCGACGAACTCGAAGCCCGCGCCGCGCGGCAGCGGCTCGATCTTGAGGAACACCTCGCCGAACTGCCCGGCGCCGCCGGTCTACTTCTTGTGCCGGCTGTGCCCCTCGGCGCGCGCCGCGATGGTCTCGCGGTACGGGATCGATGGCGGCCGCGTGTCGAGCTCAGCCTTGTACTGGCCCGCCATTTTCTCGAGCATGATCTTCAGGTGCAGCTCGCCGATGCCGCGCATCACGGTCTCGTTGGCCTGCGCGTTGTGCTCGAGGCGGAAACAGGGGTCCTCGGCCATCAGCTTGTGCAGCACGTCGGACACTTTCTGCTCGTCGCCGCGCTTCTTCGGCTGCACCGCGAGGCCGAAGACGGCGATCGGCAGTTCCAGGGGTTTCGCGTGGATGTGCGCATCGCTCGCAGAGTCGTGCAGGATGTGGTCGTACTGGATTTCGTCGATCTTGGCGATGGCGCAGATGTCGCCCGGCACGGCCTCGTCGACTTCGACCTGCGTCTTGCCCCTGAGCGCGTAGAGGTGCCCGGCCTTGACGGGTTTCCTGCCCTCGCCGATATAGAGCTGCGTACCCGGCGTGATGCGCCCCTGGTGCACGCGGAACACGGCGAGGCGGCCGATGTAGGGATCGATCTCGATCTTGAACACGTGCGCAAGAACGTGCCGGCCCGGATCGGGCAGGGCGGTGATTTCGCTCGCCTCGCCGCCGTCGACGGGGGTGTTCACATACACGGGCGGGTTGCCTTCCGCCGGATTGGGCAGCAGCTTGACGATCACATCGAGCAGCTCGCCGATGCCGGCGCCGGTCTTCGCCGAGGTGAACACCACGGGAATCAGGTGGCCCTCGCGCATCGCGCGCTCCAGCGGCTCGTGCAGCTCTTCGGCCGGCACCTCGCCCTTTTCCAGGTAGACCTCCATCAGCTTCTCGTCCACCTCGACCACCTGCTCGACGAGGTTCTTGTGCGCTTGCGCCACCGAGGAAAAATCGGCCTCGCCGGAGGGCGCAAAGAAGCAGTCCGACACCTTGCTTGCGCGCGCCGCCGGAAGATTGAGCGGCAGGCACTCCTTGCCGAAGGCCTGCTGGATCTTCTCGAGCAGCGCCGGCAGGTCGACGTTGTCCGCGTCGATGCGGTTGACGATCACGAGGCGGTCCAGGCCCCGCTTCGCTGCCCATTGCATGAAGCGGCTGGTCATCATCTCGATGCCGTTCTGCGCGTTGATCACGATCGCCGCGGTTTCCACTGCGGCCAGCGCCGGCAGGGCGTGGCCGAGAAAATCCGGGTAGCCGGGCGTGTCGAGCAGGTGAATGCGATGCTCCTGCGCCTCGAAGCTGGCGACAGCGAGCTTGAGGGAATGGCGGAAGGATTTTTCGAGCGGGGTGTAGTCGCAGACGGTGCTGCCGCGCTCTACGTTGCCGGCCGCCGGGATCGCTCCGGCGCGCGCGAGCAGCGCTTCGGCGAGCGAGGTCTTGCCCGACCCCGCCTGGCCGACCAGCGCAAGGGTCCTTATCTTCTTGATGGGAAACTTTGACACAGCGGGTTGCCTCCTCGACGAAGCCTTTTATAACAGCAAGAGGCGGGGCGGGGGAAGTCTCAGCCGCAACGCGCCAGAAAGCCGAGCACCGCTTCGTTGAAGCGCCCGGGCTGCTCGATGTTGCTCAGGTGTCCCGCTCCCTTGATCTCGATCAACTCGGCCCCCGGAATGCGGCGCGCCATCTCGTGCGCGAGCGCCGGAGGATAGAGGCGGTCTTCATCGCTGGTGATCACCAGCGTAGGGACGGCAATGTGCTCGAGCGGCGCGCGTCCAGATATGCCTGAACTGCGTCCGGGGGCAGGGCGTCGTATCCGGGACTGGAGTTGGCGAGGGTGAGGCTCGCGACCCGGTGGGGCCGTTGCAACGCGAAATCGCGCGCGATGCGGCCGCCCATCGACAGCCCGACGAGGTGCGCGCGCTGCGCCGCAAGGTGATCCAGCACGCGCTCGAGGTCGCGCCACAAATCGGCGAAGTCGAGCGGCCCGGCGTAATCCTCGGAATCGCCGTAGCCCCGCGCGTCCCAGGCGGCGGCGCGGTAGCGGACCGACGAAGATCGTTTCGATTGTCTGGCTACTCCGCCCTTGCGCCGGAGATCTTCACCGCACGCGCGCGGCTCGCGCTGTCGGTCTTGAGGAAAGCCTCGAAGCCCTCGGGCGAGCTGCCGACCACGTCGTAGCCCCTGTCGATGAGCTGCTTCTGGCGGAATTCCGGTTCCTCGAGAACGCGCTTCGCGTCCTGGTAGATGCGCGCCACCGCCTCGCGGGGCGAGCCCGCGGGCAGGAACAGGCCGAACCAGGCGTGCGTCTCGACTTCCGGAAAGCCCAGTTCCGTGAACGTCGGCACCTCGGGCAGCAGCGCCGAGCGCTTCGGCCCGCCGATCGCGATCGCCTTGAGCCTGCCCGCCTTGAGCGGTCCGATCGAGGAGGCGATTCCGGAGAATGTGAGCTGCACTTCGCCGGCCATTACCGCCGGCACCGCGAGCGAAATGCCCTTGTACGGCACATGCACGATGTCGATGCCCGCACGGTTCTTGAGCATCTCGCCCGAGAGGTGCGGCTGGCTGCCGCTGCCGTAGGAGGCGTAGTTGAGGCTGCCGGGCTTCGATTTGGCGAGCGCGATCAGTTCCTGGAGGTGATTCGCCGGCAGCGCCGGATGCGCGACCAGCAGTTGCTGCAGCAGAATCAGCATCGTCACCGGGATGAAGTCGCGCTGCGCGTCGTACGGCAGCTTCGCGAACAGGTGTGGGTTGATCGAAAACGACGCGTCGGTGCTGAGCAGCAGCGTGTGGCCATCGGGCGCAGCCTTGGCGACCGCGTCGGTGCCGGGGATGGTGCTGCCGCCGGGTCTATTCTCCACCACCACCGGCTGGTCCCACTGCGGCGCAAACTTTTCCGCGAGCTGCCGGGCGAGTATGTCGATGCCGCCGCCGGGCGGATAAGGCACCACGATGCGAACTCCCTTCGTCGGCCAGCCTTGCGCTGATGCGGAGGCGCAGACGCAGGCGGCGGAGAGAAGTGCGGCGATCGTAGCGAGAAACCTCATGGCTGGATAAAGCTCTCCAGATATCTGATTACTTCCCGCGGGACTTCCAGCTGCGGAAAATGGCCCGTCCCCGGGATGATTTCAATCCTCGCCTGCGGCGCGTTGCGGCGCACCAGGTCGAGCCAGGGGGTGGTTTCACCCGCCTTGAGCGCGACGCGCTTGCGTTCGGCATTCAGGTAAGTGCTCTGGATAATCAGCAGGGGAACCTTTACCGCGGCCAGCGCCCGCTCCATGTTCTCGGCATCCCAGCGCGCCATGCGCGGGAACAGCGCCGAGCCGACCGTTGCGGGCAGCCGCAGCGCGCGTTCGACGATCGCGGCGCCCAGTTCGCTTGGCGCAAGGAACATCTGCTCGAAAATTTTTCGAGCAACGTCCGGGTAATCCTCGATCGCGACCGGAGGCCGGTTGCCCTGGAAGCTGCCATCGATCAATGCAATCGCCGCGACGCGCTCAGGCGCGTTCAGGCAGGCCTGGAGGACGACGCGGCAGCCCATGCTGTGCCCGATGAGCACGGCGCCCTTCAGATCCTTGCCCTCGAGCAGTGCCGCGATGTCCGCGCCGTAGGTTTCGATCGAGCAGTCCTCGGGCCGCGCATGCGTGGCGCCGTGGCCGCGAAGGTCGGGCGCGAAGGTCGGATGGCTGGCGCCGAAATGCGCCACCAGCGGCTGCCAGTCCGCGTGGGTGCAGGCGAAGCCGTGCACGAAAACCAGGGGTTTCGCCAAGTCGCCTACTTCTTCTTTTCTTCCTTCTTTGCCAGCAGCTCGGCGCGCTTCCTGACGACGTCCTCGAGCTTCGACTTCGGCACGAGGAGCGTGTACGCGGCAAGCGATCTTTCGCGCGGCAGGCGCTCGTTGATTTTCTTCAGCCGCTCCTCCGCGTCCTTGCCCTCGGGTTTGGCATCGCCCGCAATTGCGACGGTGGCGTAATAGTTGTCGCCCGAGAGCTTGCCGATTTTCAGGGTGTACGTAAGCCCGTCCAGGGTGGCCGCGGTGACCACCGTCGGCTTGTCCAGTCCGCTGTCTTCAGGTTTGGCGTCGGCGGGCGCAACGTCGGCGAGTTCAATCAGCGAGAGCGAATAGGACGCGGCGTTCGCCTTGCTGATGTCGAGTTTTTCGTCGCCGCGCACGCCGGCCAGTTTCCAGTCGGCGTTGTCGCCCGAGCGCTCTATCTTCCATGCCGCGCCGTCCGCGGCGCGCACCTCCATGGTTCTGACCTTTTCGGCCGCAAAACCCGCCTTGCTGATCCAGTCGGCGCTGCGCACGGAGGCCTGCGCGAGCGCATCCGCGACCACGACCACGCGCTTCTCGTCGCCCGGCAGCGCCACGTAGCGCCCGTCGCCGTTGGCCTTGTCCGGATTCTCGGGCTCGGTCTTGAAGTATTTCCTGCCCGCCGTCAGCCGGGCGAGCGGCTTGCCGTCGGCGCCGAGGAACTCGATGGCGGTGCCGCCCGCATCGAGCAGCAGCCGGGCGCGGTCCTTCTCGCCGACGGGCTCGATTTGCCCGATCTTGAGGGCGATCGCCTTGACGACGAACTCGCGCACCTTGTCCAGATCGGCCGGAAAGCCGCCGCGCTCGGTGATGGTCCAGCGCTCGTCCTTCTTCGCGATGGTGATCGCGCCCTTGGGTTCGCGGATCGCGATGGCGGCGACTTGCGAAGCCTGCAGGCCCTTAAGCAGCGGCTGGCCGAGCGTTTCCACGCCGCCGGATTTCGGCGAACTCTGCTGCTCGCGCACCAGCAGCGCGCCGCCGCCAAGCGCAACCAGCAGGACGACCAATACTCCCGCGATCCGTGCATTCATGCCGAGGGTTGCTGTTTCCGGCGTTTCACGAAGAACACCGCGAGCCCGAGCAGCACGACGAGAAACGGGATCAGCGCGATGTTAACCACCTTGGTCCAGAAGACGAGCGCTTCCGCATCCTGGCGCAGGTTCTTGCGCAGTTCCTTTAGTTCCCTGCGCGTCTCGGTGACGCGCTTGCGGAAGTTCTCGATCTCCAGCTGCTGCTCGGGGGTCATGAGCTGGGCCGATTTCGCGCCCGCACCGCGCGCCTTCTGCAGCTCCTGCAGCTTCCCGGTGGTCTTCTGCACCTCGTCCTCGAGGGACTTGAGGCGGCCGAAGTACTGCTTCTGCGCCTCGGCCTCCATCTCGCGCAACACCGTGAGCGGGCGGAACGACGTGGCCCGGCTGCGCAGCGAAGTGAGCGCGTCGCCCGAGGAGAACTGCTCGACCATGGCCTGCGCAAAAGCGATGTTGCCGTTGGAGGGCACCACGATGCGCCGGCCGAACACTTCCTGGACGTCCACCGCGGCGCCGTCGTTCAGCATGTCGACGTCGGCGACCAGGATCACCGAGTTCTCGGCTGCAGATTCCCTGAGGTTGACTTCTTCCTTCGCGTTCTTCTTCTCGGACTTCGGTTTTCCCTCCGGGAAAGCGGTCTTGAATTTTCCCGTCAGCCGCAGCGCGAGCGGCCGCGCCTTGTTCTCGGGCTGGAAGCCCTTCATCGCCGCTTCGCCCGAGACGGTCGAAACAATATTGTCGACCAGCATGGAGTTCGGCGACCCCTTGACCAGTTCGACGACCTTCAGGCCCTCGACCGGTTTTACGTCGAACGTGCCGCCGAACGCGTAGAGCAGGGTCTCGATCTGGCTGGTGACCACGTCGTCGCGGTTGAACGCGGTGCGGTTCAGCGTCAGCACCGTAGGGGTATAGCGCTGCCCGGCGCCGGAGGCGTACACCACGTCGGCCAGTACCTTGCCCGGATTCATTTCCACGCCCCAGGCCTTGAACAATGCCGGCAGGCTGGAGCTGGTGCCGCCGCCGCTGACGCCGGGCATCGGTCCTTGCTGCTGGTCGAAGTAGGCGTAGGGATCGACGAAGGCGATCAGTTTGCCGCCGCGCATCACGAACTGGTCGAGCGCGTACTCCGTGGCTTCCGGCAGGTCGCGCGGGTGGATCACCAGCAGCGTCTTGATCTCCGGGTCGATCGCCTGCGCCATCAACGAAACCTGCCTGACGTTGAAGTCGCGCTTCAATTCATTGGCGAGCACCCAGGGCTCGGAACTCTGCCGCGTCATCGGGTTGAAGCGCTCGCCGAGAACCGGCAGCGCGCTCAACAGGCCGAGCACCGGCCGCTCCGCGGTGGCGACGCGCGCGATGGCGCGCGCCAGGTCGTACTCGAGCAGGCGCTCGCGCTGCGCCGACACCGCCGGGATCGCCTGCTTGCGCTCGAGCTGGCTGACGGTCAGGCCGAGGTAGAACTGTTCGCCGGAAAAGAGCTGCTGCGGCTCGATGCCGTCGAGCTGCGCCGCGTCCTCGTCATCGCTGTCGGGTCTAGGGTTGTAGAGCTCGATCACCAGGTTGTTGCCGGCGACCGACTTGAATTCGCGCGCGAGGTCCTCGACGCGCTGCGCGAAGCTGCGCAGCGGCACCGGCATCGCCTGCTCGCCGCGCGAGATGTAGAGCTTCACCTTTACCGGCGATTCCAGGCCGCGCAGCAGCTTCTTCGTGCCCTCGGAGAGCGTCTGGACTCTTCCTTCGGTCAGATCGACTTTCACCGGCTGGAAGGAAACCAGGTAGTTGGCCGCGACCAGGCTCAGGAACAGGGCGGCCAGGCCCACCGCCGAGTAGGCCAGCGCTTCATGCTTTTTCATGAACGGTTTCATCGATTGCGCAGCACGATGCTGGTGGCGAAGAGCGAAAAGCCGATCACCGACAGGAAATACGCGAGATCCCGGCTGTCGATCACGCCCTTCTGGAAGCCGTCGAAGTGAGTGACCACCGAGAATGCCGCCACCGTGTCGATGAACGCCGGGCTCGCCCAGCGCACCATCAGGTCGGTGACCGGGTTGAAGCCGGCGAGAATCAGGAACAGGCAGGCCACCACCGACAGGATGAACGCGACCACCTGGTTGCGCGTCATCGCGGAGGTCAGGCAGGTGATTGCGAGGTAGGCGCCCGCGAGGAACAGGCTGCCCAGATAGCCGGCGAAGATGATGCCGTTGTCCGGAGTGCCGAGCACGTTCGCGGTCACCACCACTGGAAAGGTGAGCGCGAGGGCGATGCCGAGGAAAACCCAGGAGGCGAGGAACTTGCCGAAGATCGCCTGCCAGGGCGTGATCGGCATCGTCATCAGCAGCTCGAGGGTTCCCGCGCGGCGCTCCTCGGCCCACAGGCGCATGCCGGCGGCCGGCACCAGCACCAGGTACAGCCAGGGATGCCAGCCGAAGAACGCGCCCAGGCTCGCTTCGCCGCGCTCGAAGAACTGCCCCGCGGTAAAGGTGAAAAAGCCGGTGAGCAGCAGGAAAATGACGAGGAATACGTAGGCCACCGGGGACGTGAAGTAGCTTGCGAGCTCGCGCTTGGCGATGATCAGGACGTTCCTCATTGCTTCACCGTATCGGGCACCGCGGTGTCCGGCACCGTCAAGCGGCGGAACACTTCGTCCAGCGGCCTGCCCAGCTCGTCGGGCGTGCCCTGGGCGACGATCCTGCCGCGGTCGATGATGATCGCCCGCGTGCAGGCGGCGTCCACTTCTTCCAGGATGTGAGTCGAGAACACCACCGCCTTCGTGCGACCCAGCTCCTTGATCAGGTTGCGCACTTCGTGCTTCTGGTTCGGGTCGAGCCCGTCGGTCGGCTCGTCCAGGATCAGCACCTCGGGCTCGTGGATCAGCGCCTGGGCGAGGCAGGTGCGGTGCCTGTAACCCTTGGATAGCGTGTCGATGGACTGGTGCAGCACCGATTCGAGGAAGCAGCGCTCGACCGCGCGCGCCACGGCCTTGCGCTTTGCCGCGCCCGAGAGACCGCGCAGCTCGGCGGCGAAGCCGAGGAAGCCGCGTACCGACATGTCCGGGTAGGCGGCGGCATTTTCGGGCAGGTAGCCGATGAGGCGCTTGGCCTCCAGCGGCGATTCGACGACGTCGTAGCCTCCCACGCGCACGCTGCCGGCGGTGGGCGGGTAGTAGCCGGTGATCATGCGCATGGTGGTGGATTTTCCCGAACCGTTCGGTCCGAGGAAGCCCACCACTTCGCCGCGCTCCACCGTGAACGAGATGCCGTCCACGGCGCGCTTGGCGCCAAAGCTCTTCGCCAGATTCTCGATCTTTATCATGAGGATGTTTAAATTGCTGGGGCGCATTATCGCCGAAAACCGACCCGGGATTTAATAGAATATGATTTTGTGGAGAAGTTCCATGAAGCTGCTGGCAGCCCTTGTATTTTCAATCCTTGCCCTGCCAGCCCTGGCGCAGCCGTACCCAGCCAAGCCGGTGCGCATCATCGTGCCCTTTGCCCCGGGCGGCGGCTCGGATTTCATCGCCCGCTTCATGGCGCAGCGGCTCACCGAGTCGCTCGGCTCGCAGGTGATCGTCGAGAACAAACCCGGCGCCGGCGGCGTGCTCGGCATCGAGCAGGGCATCAAGGCCCCCGCCGACGGCTACACGCTCACCCTGATCGCTTCCAGCTACACGGTGAATCCGAGCATCTACAAGCTCAATTTCGATCCCGTCAGCGACATCACGCCGATCATCCAGATTTCGCAGGGTCCGCTGCTGGTGGTCGTGAATCCGGCGCTGCCGGTCAAAAGCATCAAGGAACTCATCGCGCTCGCCAAATCGAAGCCCGGTGAAGTTACTTTCGCCTCATCCGGCCAGGGCAGCGTGATTCACCTTGCGACCGAGCTGTTTGGCACCATGGCAAAGGTGAAGATGAATCACATTCCGTACAAGGGCACCGGCCCGGCGCTCACCGATACGCTCGCGGGGCAGACGAACGTCTTCTTCAGCAGCACCGCGAACGCCATGCCGCACGTCAAGGCGGGGAAATTGCGGGCGGTCGCGGTGACCACGGCAAAGCGCATCCCCGCGCTGCCGGAGGTGCCGACCGTCGCCGAGTCCGGCGTGCCGGGCTACGACGTCGTTTTGTGGCATGGCCTGATCGGGCCTAAGGGACTGCCGCGCGCGGTGGTGGACCGCATCAACGGCGACGTCACGAAATCGCTCAAGCTGAAGGAAACCGCGGAGCAGTTGCAGAACGACGGCGTCGCGCCCGCGGGCGGCACGCCGGAGCAGTTCGCGGCGCAGATCAGGAAGGAAATCGGAATCTGGCGCAAGGTCGCGGCCGATGCCGGTGTCAAGGCGGAGTGAAGTAGTAGAATTTCAGCCGCAAGAAAAGCTTTTCTCATCTCTTCATCCAGAGCCCGCATGGACAAAAAACTGTTATCGAACACCGCGGCCACGATGGTCGCCAAGGGCAGGGGCATCCTCGCCGCCGATGAATCGAGCGGCACCTGCGAAACGCGCTTCAAGACCATCAACACTGCCTGTACTGAGGAGAGCCGCCGCGCGTACCGCGGGCTGCTGTTCACCACGCCGGGCGCCGAGCAGTTCATCTCCGGCGTGATTCTCTACGACGAGACCATCCGCCAGAAGACCGATGACGGCGTGCTGTTCCCGGACTACATGGCGAGGAAAGGCATCCTGCCGGGCATCAAGGTGGACTCCGGCGCGAAGAACCTCGCGTTGTGTCCGGGCGAAAAGGTCACCGAAGGACTGGACGGCCTGCGCGAGCGGCTCGCGGCCTACTTCAAGCTGGGCGCGCGCTTCGCCAAGTGGCGCGCGGTGATCACGATTGGCGATGGGATCCCGAGCCATACCTGTCTGTATGCGAATGCGCACGCGCTTGCGCGCTATGCGGCGCTGTGCCAGGACGCATCCATCGTGCCGATGATCGAGCCCGAGGTGCTGCTCGACGGCGGCCACAGCATCGAGCGCTGCGAGGAAGTGAGCGAGGCTGCGCTGCGCGCGACCTACGCCGCGCTCTCCGCGCACAACGTTTCCTTCGAGCACGTCATCCTCAAGGCGAGCATGGTCGTGTCGGGCAAGACGAACGCGCGCCAGGCGGGCGTGGACGAAGTGGCCGAGCGCACTTTGCGCGTATTGAAGCGCACCGTGCCTGCCGCCCAGCCGGGCGTGGTGTTCCTCTCCGGCGGCCAGTCCGACGTTTCGGCGACCGCACACCTGAACGCCATGGCGTCGATGAAGGGGTTGCCCTGGCCGCTTACGTTCTCCTATTCGCGCGCGCTGCAGAACTCGGCGCTCAACGCATGGCAAGGGCAGAACGCCAACGCCGGCGCGGCACAACGCGCGTTCCATCACCGCGCGCAGATGAACGGGCTGGCGTCGCAGGGCAGGTGGAAGGCGGAGCTTGAGAAGCAGGCGGCCTGATGGTGTTGTTCGAATCGCATATCAACAGCCTGCCCAGGATCGGGCGCGGCAAGGTGCGCGACATCTACGCCGTGGGCGGCGACAAGATGATGATCGTCGTCACCGACCGGCTGTCTGCGTTCGACGTGGTGCTGTCCGATCCGATCCCGGACAAGGGACGCGTGCTCACGGAACTCGCGAACTTCTGGTTCGGCAAGCTCGGCCACGTGGTACCGAATCACCTTACCGGGATCGACCCTGAGAGCGTAGTGCAGGGCGCGGAGGAGAAGGCGCAGGTGCGCGGCCGCGCTATCGTGGTGAGAAAGCTCAGCCCGCT
>SHXL01000012.1 GCA_009693345.1 Betaproteobacteria bacterium | reverse complement strand
GGTTGCCGGATCGCGGTCGTGCAGCACCCAGTTGCGCTCGCGCGAGACGTAGCGCAGGTTGTCGCGCACGCCGGGATGGGTGCGCGCGAAGATCTCTTCGAGTTCATCCGGCGCGCCGGCATCCTTCTCGCCGCGCCGAAAACGCCGGCTCGCGATGGTGGCGACGTTGTTCATCACCGCCCCGCCGCGCAGGCGGTACTGCACCATGTGCAGGTCCGGCCCGCCCCAGATCGTCATGGTGTCGATGCGGCTGCGGTCGACGATCTTCTCGTCGGACACCACGCCGCGGTAAACATAATGCCCCGCGATGCGCGGCGCGCCGTCCCCGATCATGACCTGGCGCGTCGGCGACCACAGGCCCTCGGCGCCGACCAGCGCGCAACCTTCATGCACTGCACCGTCTTCGCAGGTGACGCTCACGGCGTCGCACTGCTGCGTGAAATTCTTCAGCCCGGAAGAAGATTGAAGGACAATTTCTTCGCGCTGTCGGCATGCTTCCAGCAGGCCGCCATGCAGATCGCGGCGGTGGATCACGAAGTAGCGGAACTTGTAGCGCGCGACGAACGCCTTGCCCAGCGATATCCGGCTGATCTCCTCGTTGGTGAGGGCGTCGGCGAAGATCAGCGCCTCCGGAAAAACCGAAGTGGGCTCGAGCGCCTTGAGCACCCCGAGGCGGTCCAGCATGCGCGCGACGTTCGGCCCCATCTGGATGCCGTAGCCGATCTCGCCGAACTCGGCGGCTTTCTCCAGCACGCGCACCTTGCGGCCCTTCTGCGCCAGGGCAAGCGCCGCCGCGAGCCCACCGATGCCGCCCCCCGCGATGAGAATTTCCTTCATATCCCGAGCACTCCCGGAAGCCAGGAAGCCAAGACTGGAAAAGCGATCAGCAAACCGACGAGCACGAAATCGGCGACCAGGAACGGCAGCGTGCCGAGGTAGATGCGCGCCACGGGGATTTCCGGGTTCTGCGCCTGGATCACGAACACGGTCATGCCGGTGGGCGGGCTGATGAGGCCGATGGTGCACATGACGGTGACGAAAATGCCGAACCAGATGCCGTCGAAGCCGATTCCCGTAATCAGCGGCAGGGTCATCGGCACGGTCACGAGGATGGTGCTGACTTCATCGAGAAAGGTCCCGAGCACGAAATACAGCAATGTCACCGCCAGCAGGATCCATGCGGGCGCGAGCCCGGCCTCGTGCACCCACTGCGCGAGCAGGTTCGGGAACTGCGTGAGAACGATGAAGCGCGCGAAGACGAACGCGCCGACGACGATGAAAAACAGCATCGCGGTCGAGTAGACGGTGTCGAGCAACGCCTCGACCAGCCCGCGCCAGTTCATCGAGCGGGTCGCGAAAGCGATCACGATCGCGGCAAACGAACTGACCGCGGCGGCTTCGGTCGGGGAGAACCACCCAAGGTAGATTCCCACGACCGCCAGAAAAAACAGCAACGCCAGCTTCCACATGCTGCGCGCCGCCCGCACGCGCTCCACCAGCGGCATGGAAGGCGCTTTCGGCATGAGATCCGGCCGCAGGTGCGCCACCACCGCGACCGTGATCACGTACAGCACGGCGAGCACGATGCCCGGAACCATCGCGGCGGCGAATAACTTGGGCAGCGACTGCTCGGCAACGATCGAGTAGACCGCGAGCATGACGGAGGGCGGGATCAGGATGCCGAGGGTTCCGGCGGAGGCAACCGCGCCGGCGGCGAATCCCTCGTCGTAGCCGTAGCGGCGCATCTCCGGAATCGAAACCTTGGAGAACGTCGCCGCCGTGGCGATCGAAGAGCCGCAGATGGCGCCGAACGCCGCGCACGCGCCGATGGTGGCGCTGGCGAGCGCGCCGCGCACGCCCGAGAACACCGCGTTCGACGCGTCGAACAGTTCCCGCGCCATATTGGCGCGCGAGGCCACGGCGCCCAGCAGAATGAACAGCGGTATCACCGACAGCGAGTAGGCGCTCGCCAGGTTGAACGGCACCGAACCCAGCATCTTCAGTGCT
Organism: Betaproteobacteria bacterium; assembly: GCA_009693345.1. Classification (GTDB taxonomy): domain Bacteria; phylum Pseudomonadota; class Gammaproteobacteria; order Burkholderiales; family SG8-39; genus RBG-16-66-20. The sequence continues at coordinate 21,294 of SHXL01000012.1, read as the reverse complement.
TTCGTCCAGCCGTCGAGCGCGGCATAGCCGGCGAGTCCGCTCACGGCGAGCGAGATCGCGATCGGCACGCGCGCGAAAATCAGGACCAGCAGCCCGGCGACGCCGAGGATGCCGATCGCCGCGACGTTCACTTCCCGCTTTTCCAGAGGAAAAGCATCGCCGCCGCCGCGATGCCGGCGCCGATCATGCCGGCGAGCACCGGGACCCAGTACCAGATGCGCGGCAGCGCGAGGTCCGAGGTAACGTCGTTGAACAGCAGTGAATCGCGCGCCGCGATCCAGCCCTGCCAGGCCATCGCCACCATCAGCAGGACGCCGAACATCCCGGCGATGCGCCTGAGCAGCGGCACCCAGCGCGCGGCGAAGCCGTCCACGACATCGACGACGATATGCTCCTCGCGCAGGAACGAGGCGGGCAGCGCGAGGAAAAAAGTGCAGGTGAGAAGCAACTCGACGATTTCAAGCGTGCCGCGGATCGGCTTGTTGATCGCCGCGCGCAAAATCACGTCGGCGACGGTGACGAACATCATCGCCGCGAGCGATACGGCCGCCAGCCAGCCGCACACGCCCGCCGCAGCGATGCGCCAGCGAGCCACGCCGTTCAGTTCCAGAAGTTCTTCGAGGTCCTGGCGTAGGTCTCGGAAAGCGAGCGCATCGAGTTGTAGACCGCGCGCGCCGGCAGGCCTTTTTCGTCGTAGCCCTTGATCGCGGCCTCGGAAACCTGCGTGCCCACGGCGCGAATCCGGGTGGTGTCGGCGACCGAGAGCCTGATCGCCTCGGCGCCGCCGTCGATCAGCGCCTTCTTGCCCGGCACGTCGAGGCCGTCCCAGGCCTGGCCGATCTCCTTTTCCTTGCCGGTGGTGGTATCGACCACGAGTTTCTTGAGATCCGCCGGCAGCTTGTTCCAGAACTCCTCGTTCATCACCAGGCCGAAGCTGGAAACGTAGGCGTAGAGCTCGGTCGAGTACTTGACGACGCCGCCCATCTTGAAGGCGATGCCGGCGCCGCCGTAGTCGATGAACACGCCGTCGATGGTGCCCTTCTGCATCTGCTCGACCTGCTCGGGCGGCGGCACGCCCACCGGCGTCGCGCCGAGCGCGGCCACCAGTTCGCGGATGGTCGGGTTGGAAAAGCGAATGCGCATTCCCTTCAAGTCGTCGAGCGCGCGGATCGGCTTCTTGGTGGTATGCACGCCGCCGGGCTGGTGGGTGAACAGCATCAGCACCTTTGCGCCCTTGTGTTCGGCATCGAGGTACTTGGCGCGCAGCCCCGGATCGTTCAGCACCTTCATGCCGATCTCGGCGCTGCCGACCATGAACGGCAGGCTGATGATCTCGGTGAGCGGGAAACGCCCCGGAGTGCCGCCGTGCAGGAACCACGCCACGTCGGCCTGGCCGGTGCGCGCAAAATCGTAGTGTCCCGGCGTCGGCCCCATCTGCGCGCCCGGAAAGCGCTTCACCACGATGCGCCCGCCCGAACCCTTCTCGAGCTGTTCGGACCACTTGACGAGCCATTGCGACATGGCGTGCTGGTCGCCGACGAAATAGGCGAGCTTCATCTCGTATTTCTGTTGCGCGTGGGCCCCTGCAGATACGGCCAAGGCAAGCGCGATGAATGCGAAAAACTGGATGGATGCGGACTTCATGGATATCCCCCTGAATAAGTCGACCCGTGAGCAGGCATATTATCCGGTACCCTTGCGTGCTACCGCAAACACGGAGCTTCCGAACGGCAGGTCGACGCCAGAGAACACCGATCGCTCCAGGCGCAGCACAAACTTCAGCAACCCGTTGACAACGCGGGGAAGTGGGACTAAGTAGGAACGCTGCGCCTCGCCCGGGCGCCGGCGCCGCAGCAGACGGCGCCAGGCGAGTACGAGAGTAAACAGCAGCGCGTTCCAGTAAGTCAGGCGCAGAACTTCATAGCCCGCGAAAGCAAGCGCTCCTTCCAGTTCGCGCGCTGTATAGCGGTGGCGAACGGGATCACGGCCGCGCATGTCACGCCGCACCTGTACCCCGGGCGCTGGGACAACGACCTGCCGAAGATCGCTACCGCGGTGGAGGCCTACCGCGCGGCGCTGGCGCAAGCGGGCATTCCCCTTGAGCTCGGTTTCGCCGCCGAGGTGCGCCTCGACTACGAGATCCTGCCGCTCATCGAAGCGGGCCGGATGCCGTTTCTCGGCACGCTGGAGGGTTTCAAGGTGATGCTGCTCGAATTTCCGCACAGCCACGTGCCGGTGGGCACTGACAAGTTCGTCGCGTGGCTGCTCGCGCACAATGTCCGGCCGATGATCGCGCACCCGGAGCGCAACAAGGACCTGATGCGCGATCCGGACAAGCTCGAGCCCTTCGTGCGCGAAGGCTGCCTGCTGCAGATCACCGCGGATGCGGTCTCCGGCGGCTTCGGCGAAGTGTGCGCGCTGCGCGCGCGCGAGTTCCTCGAGCGCGGCTGGGTGAGCGTGATCGCCTCGGACGCGCACGACACCGTGGACCGGCCGCCGCACATCGCGCTCGGCCGCGACGCGGCGGCGAAGATCGTCGGCGACGAGGAAGCATTGCGCATGACGCGCGGCACGCCGTTAAGCATCGTGCGCGGGACCTGAGCAGCGCATGAAGGACAGGCTCGGGCGGGCCGAACTGGCCGCGCTGGTAGTGTTCCTCGCGCTGCTCGTCTGGGCGCCGTTTCCGCTCGGCAGCAACCGGGCATGGGCGTGGACCCTCCTCGAAGCGGGCCTGTTCCTCGCCGCCGCGCTCTGGACGATCGGCTGGATGCAGCGGCGCCACGGCTCGCTCGCGGTGGTTCGCGCGGCCTGGCCCGCGTTCGCGCTGCTCGGCGCGTGGCTCGCCTACCTCGCACTGCACTGGACGCCGCTGCCGGCGGGACTGGTTCGCGCGCTTTCGCCGCAGGCGGCGGCGGTGCACGCGCTCGCCGTGCCTTACGCCGCCACTCACCAGGCCAGCACGTGGATCACGCTCTCCATCGATCCCAACGCGAGCTTCATCTTCTGGCTGAAGAGCTGCGCGTATGCGATCGCGTTTTTCCTCACGCTCGCCCTCGCCCACACGCGCGAGCGCGCGCGGCTGATCGCGCTGACGCTGGTGCTCTCGGGCCTCGCGCAGGCGGTGTACGGCGGCCTGATGCACCTGAGCGGCTTCGACCTGGAGCTGTTCGGCACGAAAATCCCGCACGGCTCGCAGGCGAGCGGCGGCTTCGTCAACCGCAACCACCTCGCGGGCTTTCTAGAGATCACGCTCGCGCTGGGCATCGGGCTGATGGTAGGCAGCCTGCGCGAAACCGGGCGGCGCAGCTGGCGCCAGTTCTGGCGCGACATGGCGGCGCTGCTGCTCAGCCCGAAGGCGCCGCTGCGCCTGGTGCTGGTGGCGATGGTGATCGCGCTGGTGATGACGCGCTCGCGCATGGGCAACACGGCGTTCTTCGCCAGCCTGCTGATCGCGGGCGGGGTGGCGCTGACGCTCTCCCGGCACGCCACGCGCAGCACCGTGATCCTGATCGCGAGCCTGATCGCGATCGACATCCTCGTCATCGGCTCGTGGTTCGGGGTGGAGAAAACGATGCAGCGCATCGAGCAGACCACCGTGGGCGACGTCGAACTGCGCGAAGACCCCAGCGTGTACGCGCTGGAGATGGTGCGAGACTACCCGCTCTTCGGCGCCGGGCCGGGCACGTTCTATACAGCCTTCACGCGCTACCGCGGACCGGACATCCGGGCGTTCTTCGACCAAGCGCACAACGACTACATGCAATTCCTCGTCGAGACAGGCGCGCTCGGCGCGGCGCTCGCGGGCGGCCTGGCGCTGATGGGGCTGGTGCTCGCGGTGCTGGCGCTGTCGCGGCGGCGCGATCCGCTCGCCCGAGGTTTTGCCTTCGCGGTGCTGATGGGCGTGTCGTCCATCGCGATCCACTGCACGGTGGATTTCAACCTGCTGCAGATCCCGGCCAACGCGCTTGCCTTCATGGTGCTGCTCGCCTACGGCTGGATCGCGCTGTATCTCGAGCGCTGAAAATCGGGCTTTGACCAAGATTTTCAGTTTGCGGTGATGCCCTTCGCTTTGATCAGCCGGGCAAAGCGTTGCGCCTCGCTGGCGATGAACTTTCCCGCGTCTTCGGGCGTGGTGATGAAGGACTCGAAGGCCTGCGCCCCGAATTTCTCTTTGACGTCCTTCGAATTCAACGCATTCCTGAGGGCGGAATTGAGCCGCGCGACCACTGCGGGCGGCGTGCCGACCGGAGCGAGCAGCGCGAGCCACTGCGTGAACTGAAAATCCTTCACGCCGGCTTCCTGCATGGTCGGCACGTCCGGCAGTTGCGAGGCGCGCGTCAGGCCGGTGACCGCCAGCACGCGCAGCGTGCCCGCCTTGGCGTGCGGCAGCGCCGCCGAGAGCGTCGGAAAGCTCATGTCGACCTGGCCGGCGAGCGCATCGAGCAGCGCCGGCCCTCCACCGCGATAGGGCACGTGCAGGATGAAGGTGCCGGTGGCGTCCTTGAACATTTCGCCGCAGAAGTGGAACGTGGTGCCGACACCCGCCGAGGAGTAGGTCAGCTTGCCGGGACTGGCGCGAGCGAGCCGCGCCACGTCTTCGACCTTGCTCACCTGAAATTTGGCGGGAACGACCATCACGTGGGGCGAGGTGGCGACCATGCCGATCGGCGCGAAATCTCGAATCGGGTCCCAGCCGAGCTTTTCGAACAGGCTCTTGTTGGTGACCAGCGGAATGGTGTTCAGCACGATGGTGTAGCCGTCGGGCGCCGCGTGCGCCGCAGTCTCCATGCCGATGTTGCCGGAGGCGCCGGAGCGGTTGTCGATGACGATCCGCGTGCCGAGCTCGCCACCGAGCGGCTCGGCGATCAGCCGCGCGGTGATGTCGACGCTGCCCCCGGGGGGAAACGGCGAGATCATTTTGATGGGTTGATTCGGGTAGGTCTGCGCCGCGAGCGGCCCGCTCAATGAGAGCAGGAAGCTCGCGCACAGGCATCGCAGGATCGTCGGCATGCTTCGCATCATTCACTCTTATACTCTCACATCATGAAACTCAAGTACCAGAGCGGTTTCGGCAATACGTTCTCCAGTGAAGCCGCCCGGGGCGCGCTGCCGGCAGACCAGAATTCGCCGCAGCGCGCGCCGCGCGGGCTGTACGCCGAAGGCGTCTCGGGCAGCGCGTTCACCGCGCCGCGCGCGGAGAACCTGAGCGCGTGGCTGTACCGGCTGCGGCCCTCGGCGATGCACGGGCCGTACCAGCCCATGGCGGGCGGGCTGCTGCGCTCGGGCCCCTTCGACGAAGTGAAAACCCCGCCCAACCGGCTGCGCTGGGATCCGCTGCCGATTCCCTCGAAGCCGACGGACTTCATCGACAGCCTCGTGACCATCGCGGGCTCGGGCAGCCCGGACGCGCATACCGGCCTCGGCGTGCACGTCTATCGCGCCAACCGCTCGATGACCGATCGCTATTTCCACAACGCGGATGGCGAAATGCTGTTCGTGCCGCAACTGGGGGAGCTTTCGATCTTTTCCGAATTTGGAAAATTGGAAATCAAACCCGGGGAAATCGCGGTCGTGCCCCGCGGCGTCAAATTCAAGGTCGGCGTGCAGGGCCCCTCGCGCGGCTACGTTTGCGAGAACTACGGCGCGCCCTTCCGCCTGCCGGAACTCGGGCCGATCGGCTCGCAGGGCCTCGCGCAGAAGCGGCATTTCCTCGCGCCGGTCGCCGCGTTCGAGGACAAGAGCAGGAAATGCGAAGTCCTGTGCAAGTTCCTCGGCAACCTGTGGACCGCCGAATACCGCCACTCGCCGCTCGACGTGGTGGCGTGGCACGGCAACTACGTGCCCTACAAGTACGACCTCGCGCGCTTCATGGTGATCAACACCGTGAGCTTCGACCACCCGGACCCGTCAATCTTTACCGTGCTCACGTCGCCTTCAGGCCAGCCCGGCGTGGCGAACTGCGATTTCGTCATCTTCCCGCCGCGCTGGATGGTGGCCGAGCACACCTTCCGCCCGCCGTGGTTCCACCGCAACGTGATGAGCGAGCTGATGGGGCTGGTGCGCGGCGTGTACGACTCCAAGGCCGAGGGCTTCCTGCCGGGCGGGATATCGATCCACAACTGCCACCAGGCCCATGGCCCGGACGCCGCGACCTTCGAGAAAGCGAGCGCCGCCGAACTCAAGCCCCACAAGCAGGAGAACACGCTCGCCTTCATGTGGGAATCGAAAACCATCTTCCGCCCGACCCGGTTCGCGCTCGGCGCGCCGCAGCTACAGAAGGGCTACGACGCGGTCTGGGGCGGATTCAAGAAACATTTCAAATGAATGCAACGCACGACCCGAAGCTGAAAAGCTGGGTCAAGAGCGCCAACGATCCGGCCTGCGATTTTCCGATACAGAATCTTCCGTTCGGAATTTTTCGCAGGAAGAGCGGCAAGGAACGCCCGCGCGGCGGCGTGGCGATCGGCGACCAGATCCTCGATCTCGCCGCGGTGGGGCTGAATACCGGGCCGACGCTCAACGTGCTTGCCGCGGCGGGCCGCCCCGCGTGGAAAGCACTGAGGACGCTGCTGTCGGATGTGCTGTCAAACCCGAAGCACCGGAAGCAAATCTCGAAGCACCTGGTGCCGATGAAGCAGGCGGAGCTGTTCCTGCCCGTCGCCATCGGCGACTACAGCGATTTTTTCACCGGCATCTACCACGCGCAGAACGCGGGCCGGCTGTTCCGGCCGGACAACCCGCTGCTGCCGAATTACCACTGGGTGCCGATCGGCTACCACGGGCGCGCCTCGTCGATCGTGGTGTCCGGCACGCCGGTGATTCGACCGAGCGGGCAAACCCGTGGCCAAGCAAGCGCGCCAGATGCCGCGCCTTCCTTCGGTGCCAGCAAGCGGCTCGATTTCGAGCTCGAGCTCGGTTTCGTCATCGGGCCGGGCAACGCGCTGGGCAAGCCGGTGCCGATTTCGAAGGCGCATGACCAGATCTTCGGCGCGCTGCTGTTCAACGACTGGTCGGCGCGCGACATCCAGGGCTGGGAGTACCAGCCGCTCGGGCCGTTCCTCGGCAAGAGTTTCGCCTCCACCGTATCGCCCTGGATCGTGACCATGGAAGCGCTCGAGCCGTTCCGCTGCGCGGCGTTCCCCCGCTCAGGCGATCAGCCGGCTCCCCTGCCTTACCTGTTCGACAAATCAGATCAGAAGAGCGGAAATTTCGACATCCAGCTCGAAGCGCATCTGCGAACCCGCAAGCTGCCGCGCGCGCACTGCCTCGCCCGCAGCAATTTCCGCCACGCGTACTGGACGCCGGCGCAGATCGTCACGCACCAGGCCTCCAACGGCTGCAATATGCGCCCAGGCGATTTGCTCGGCTCGGGCACGATCTCCGGGCCGACGCCGGATGCACTCGGCTCGATGCTCGAACTCACGCAGGGCGGGAAAAATCCGGTCGCGCTGCCGAACGGCGAAACGCGCGCCTTCCTTGAAGACGGCGACGAAGTGATCCTGCGCGGCCGCTGCGCGCGCGAAGGCTACGCTTGGATCGGCTTCGGCGAGGCGGCGGGGCGGGTCAAGCCCGCGTGGTTGAGATAGAGCGAAAGCCAGCCCAGCGCCAGCAGGATCATGAAGATGAAGGCATTGGCGGGGATCTGAAGGTTGAAGTCCACCGTGCTGTGGATGCCGATCGCGATGACGCCCATCGCCACGCCGAAAGCCACGTCGCGCGCGAGCGGGTCGCGGCGGCGCGCTTGGGCCAGGATGGCGCAGGCGAACGAGGCCAGCACCAGCAACCCGAACAGTGCCCCGCCAATGATCCCGGTCTCGGTGAGGAACTGCACGTAGTCGTTGTGCACATGGTCGTAGTAGGGTTCGATGTCCTGGCCGCGATAGCGGGTGAAAGCGGTGTAGAAGGTGCCGCCGCCCGTGCCGAAGAGCGGGTAGTCGTCCAGGATCTTCACCGCGTAGACGCTTGGATCGACCCGCTCCTCGACGTTCTTCACGGTGGTCTCCGTGATGCGCTGCACGGTGCGCTCCACGCCGAACCAGGTGCCGATCAGCGCAAGGTCGATGACAATCAGGCTCGCGATCAGGAGCACGGTGCCGCGCGGCGCATGCCGCGAGAGGGCAAGCGCGATCGTGCCCTCGGCGAGCGTCAGGCGCGCGCTGGTGTAATGCGCCTCTGCCAGGCCGCGCACCGCCGCGGCATGGATGCCGGCAATGAGCAGCGCGGCAGCGAACAGTGCGCCAACGGTCCGCATGAAATCGGTCTCTGACCCCGATTTTCTAGTTGATCTGCAGGCGGCGGCGCGCGGCGAGGTACTCGGCTTCGAGTTTCGCCACCACCTCGGCGACCGGCGCGATGGCGTCGATCTGGCCCACGCCCTGCCCCGCGCTCCAGATGTCGCGCCAGACTTTCTTCTCGGCGCCGCCGGCGGTGCCGAAATTCATTTTCGCGGGATCGGACTTCGGCATGTTGAGCGGATCGAAGCCCGCCGCGATCACGCTGTGCTTGAGGTAGTTGCCGTGCACGCCGGAGAACAGATCGGTGTAGACGATATCGGCGGCGGCCGCGCGCAGGATTTCTTCCTTGTAGCGTTCCGGCACGCTCGCCTCGGGCGTGGCGAGAAAGCGCGTGCCGATGTAGGCGAGGTCCGCGCCCGCCGCCAGCGCGGCGAGGATCGCGTCGCCGCTGGAAATGGCGCCCGAGAGCACGATCGGGCCGTCGAAAAAGCGCCGTACCTCGCCGATCAGCGCGAAGGGCGACAGCGTGCCTGCGTGCCCGCCCGCGCCGGCGCACACCAGGATCAATCCGTCGACACCGGCTTCGAGCGCTTTTTCCGCGTGGCGCACGCTGATCACGTCGTGCAGCACGATGCCGCCGTAGGCGTGGATCTTCGCTACCACCTCGTTCGGCGCCCTGAGGCTGGTGATCGTGATCGGTACCTTGTGCTTGATGCAGACCTCGACGTCGTGCTCGAGGCGGTCGTTCGACTTGTGCGCGATCTGGTTGACCGCGTAGGGCGCGGCGTTCGGCTGGCCCGCGAGCGCGGTCTCGATCTCGGTCAGCCACTGGTCGAGCGCCTCTTTCGGCCGCGCGTTGAGCGCCGGGAAGGATCCGACGATGCCAGCCTTGCACTGCTCGATCACGAGCTTCGGATTGCCCGCGATGAACATGGGCGCCCCGATCACCGGGATGCTCAGGTGTTGCAGGATCGGGGGGAGGGACATGCGGGTTATCTTCTCACAGGCTCAGCGTGCTCGCCGCCTTGTCCCGCAGCAGCTTCGGCGGCGTGAAGCGCGCGCCGAATTTCCCGGCCAGTTCATCCGCGCGCGCGACGAACTTCGCCGGCCCGACGCAATTGATGAACTGCAGCGCGCCGCCGGTCCAGGCCGGAAAGCCGATGCCGAAGATGGAGCCGATGTTGGCGTCGTGCACCGCGGTGAGCACGCCTTCCTCCAGGCAGCGCGCGGTCTCGATCGCCTGACGGTAGAGGATGCGGTTCTTCATCTCTTCGATGTCGAATTTCACGCCGTCGCGGCCGAAAATTTTCGCGAGTCCGGGCCAGATGAATTTCCTGCCCTCCTTCGGGTATTCGTAGAAGCCGGCCCCGGCCGCGCGGCCCGGGCGATTCAGTTCCTTCACCATCTTCACGATCACCTGCTGTCCAGGATGCTCTGGAGGCAGGGGCTTGCCTTCCGCCTTCAGGTCCGCGATGGCCTGTTCCATGACGTGCATCGAGAGCGACAGCGAGGTCTGGTCGATGACTTCCAGCGGACCGACCGGCATGCCGGCCTGGCGCGCCGCATTCTCGATCGCGGCTGCGGGGATTCCCTCGGCCAGCATCGCGCAGCCTTCCTGCACGAAGGTGCCGAAGGTGCGGCTGGTATAGAAGCCGCGCGAATCGTTGACCACGATTGGCGTCTTGCCGATCTGCAGCACGTAGTCGTAGGCCTTGGCGAGCGTCTCGGCCGAGGTCTTTTCGCCCTTGATGATTTCCACCAGTTCCATGCGGTCCACCGGCGAGAAGAAATGCAGGCCGATGAATTTCTCCGGGTGCGCCGATGCCTTTGCGAGGCCCGAGATCGGCAGCGTGGAGGTGTTGGAGGCAAAGATGGCGCCGGCGGCCAGCATGGGTTCGGCCTCCTTCGTCACCTGCGCCTTGAGGTCGCGCTTCTCGAACACCGCTTCGATGATGAGGTCGCAGCCCTCGAGATCCTTGTAATCCGCGGTGGGTTTTATCAGGGCCAGTTCTTTTTCCGCGGATTTTTTCCTTCGGGATAGGATTTTTTCCGTGTAACCCCTGCCCTTTTCCGCCGCCTCGAGGCTCACATCCTTCAGCACGCAGGCCACGCCGCGCACCGCGTTGGCGTAGGCGATGCCGCCGCCCATCATGCCGGCGCCGAGAATGCCGACCTTCGTCGCCTTCCACTTCGGCACATCTTTGGGCCGCGAGGCGCCGGACTTAATTGCGGTGCGGTTGAGGAAAAGCGAGATGAGGTTTTTCGCCACCGGGCTGACCGCGAGCTTGGCGAGATAGCGCGACTCGATGCGCAGCGCGGTATCGAAATCGACGTAGGCGCCCTCGACCATCGCCGCCATGATCGCCTTGGGCGCGGGATAGAGGCCGCGCGTCTTTTCCACCACCATCGCCGGCGCGATGGACAGCATCTGCGAGACCTTCGGATTCGAGGGACCGCCGCCCGGCATGCGGTAGTTCTCGTCGTCCCAAGGCTGCTTCGGCGAGGGATTGGCGCGGATCCACTCGCGCGCCATGCGGAACAGGTCGTCGCGGTTCGCGGCGAGGCCCTGCACGAGGCCGAGCTTCGCGGCCTCCTGCGGGCGCATCGTCCTGCCTTCGACGAGATAAGGAAATGCCGCCTGCAAGCCGAGCAGGCGCACCGTCTTAGTGACGCCGCCCGCGCCGGGCAGCAGGCCGAGCGTCACTTCGGGAAGCCCGAGCTGGATCGAATCACGATCCAATACGAGGCGGCAATGCGCGCACAGCGCTATTTCCCAGCCGCCGCCGAGCGCGGTGCCCTCCAGCGCCGCGACCACCGGAATGCCGAGCTTCTCGAGCGCGCGCATCGGCTTTTTCACCGCTTCCAGCCAGTGGAAGACCGCGGGGCCCTGGTCCGGCCCGAACTTGAGCACGTCCTTCAGTTCCGCGCCGGCAAAGAAGTTTTTTTTCGCCGAAGCGAGGATCACCCCTTTGATCGAAGCCCTTTCGCGCCGAATTTCACCTGCCAGTCGCTCCACGGTCCCGGTGAACGCTGCCTGCCATTCCGCGGTCATGGTGTTGACCGGGGAACCGGGGGCATCAAAGGTGACAGTGACTACGCTTTCGGAATCTTTCTCGAATTTGATTGGCATTCTTTTTACAGACGTTCGACGATCGTCGCAATGCCCATGCCGCCGCCAACGCACAGCGTGGCCAGGCCGAAGCGCAGCTTGCGGCGCTCGAGTTCGTCGATCAGGGTGCCGAGAATCATCGCGCCGGTGGCGCCGAGCGGGTGGCCCATCGCGATCGAGCCGCCGTTGACGTTCACGATCTCCTCCGACACGTGCAGTTCCTTCATGAACTTCATCGGCACCACGGCGAAGGCCTCGTTGATTTCGAACAGATCGATCTGCTCGATCGTCATCTTCGCCTTCTCAAGCGCCTTGCGCGCCGCCGGCATCGGGCCAGTCAGCATGATGGTGGGATCTGCGCCCGACAGCGCTACTGCGACGATGCGGGCGCGTGGAGTCAGACCCAATTGCCTGCCCTTTTCCTCCGAGCCGATCAGCACCGCCGCAGCGCCGTCGACGATGCCCGAGGAGTTGCCCGGTGTGTGCACGTGCGTGATGCGCTCCACCTGCGGGTAACGCTGAATCGCGACCGCGTCGAAGCCCATCTCGCCCATCTTGTCGAACGACGTCTTGAGCGCGGCGAGCGCTTCCAGCGTGGTCTGCGGCCGGATAAACTCGTCATGGTCGAGGATCATGTCGCCCATCGAATCTGCGACCGGAACAATGGAGCGCTTGAAGCGGCCGGCGTCGCGCGCCGCGCCGGCGCGCTGCTGCGAGCGCAGCGCATAGGCGTCCACCTGCTCGCGCGTGAAGCCTTCGAGCGTGGCGATCAGGTCCGCGCTGATGCCCTGCGGAATGAACGCGGTGTCGAACGCGGTTTCCGGATCGCAGGCCCAGGGTCCGCGGTCGGTACCCAGTGGCACGCGCGACATGGACTCGACGCCGCCGGCGACCACCAGGTCTTCCCAGCCGGAGCGCACTTTCTGCGCGGCCATGTTCACGGCTTCGAGGCCCGAGGCGCAGAAGCGGTTCAGCTGCACGCCCGAAGCGCGGAAATCCCAGCCCGCCGCGAGCGCCGCGGTCTTGGCGATGCAGCTGCCCTGTTCGCCCACCGGCGTGACGCAGCCCATCACCACGTCGTCCACCTGCGAGGTGTCGAGGTCGTGGCGCTTCTGCAGCTCCTTCAGCACGCCCGTCAGCAGCGTGATTGGTTTCACCTCGTGCAGCGAGCCGCTGGATTTTCCCCTGCCGCGCGGCGTGCGGATCGCGTCGAACACCATTGCCTCAGCCATCCTTGCCTCCGAGCCCGAGCGAACGGGAAATGACTTCCTTCATGATTTCGTTGGTGCCCCCGTAGATGCGCGTGACGCGCGCATCCACGTAGGCCTGCGAGATCGGGAACTCCCACATGAAGCCGTAGCCGCCGTGCAGCTGCAGGCATTCATCGAGCACCTTGCCTTCCATGTCGGTGGCCCAGTACTTGGCCATCGAGGCGGTGGCGGTGTCGAGCTTTTTTTCGAGCAGCAGTTCCATGCAGCGGTCGACGAAGACGCGCATCACCTGCACTTCGGTGGCGACTTCGGCCAACTTGAAGCGCGTGTTCTGGAAGCTGGCAACGGTCCGGCCGAAGGCCTTGCGCTCGTTGACGTAGTCGATGGTCCAGCGCAGCGCGGCCTCGCACTTGGCCGCCGCGGCGATGGCGATCTGCATGCGTTCCCAGGGCAGTTCCTGCATCAGGTAGATGAAGCCGTTGTTCTCCTGTCCGAGCAGGTTTTCCGCGGGCACCTCGACGTTGTCGAAGAACAGCTCCGCGGTGTCCTGGCCCTTCAGGCCCATTTTCTTCAGGCGCTTGCCCTTGGCAAAACCCTTCATCGAGGTATCCACCACGACCAGGCTCGTGCCCTTGGCGCCCTTGGCGGGATCGGTCTTGGCGACGACGATGACGAGATCGCAGTTCCAGCCGTTGGTAATGAATGTTTTCGATCCATTCAAAACATAACCACTGCTGCTGCGAACCGCGGTCGTCTTGACCGCCTGCAGGTCCGAACCAGCGCCGGGCTCGCTCATCGCGATGGCGCCGATCATCTCCCCCGAGGCCATTTTCGGCAGGTATTTCCGCTTCAACGCGTCGCTGCCGTAGTTGAGCAGATAGGGGGCGACGATCTCCGAATGCAGGCCCCAGCCAAGGGACGAATTGTTGATGCGCGCCTGCTCCTCGATCAGCACCATGCTGAAGAGCCGGTCGGCGCCGGAGCCGCCGTATTCCTCCGGCATGCCCATGCAGAGGAACCCGTTGTCTCCCGCTTTTTTCCAGACCGCCTTGTCGGCGTAGCCCTGCTCCTGCCAGCGCTCGTCGTGCGGCTTTACTTCGGTCTCGAGGAAACGGCGCACGCTGTCGCGGAAGGTTTCGTGCTCGGGGGTAAAAAGGGTGCGTGGAATCATCGGATTGAATGATATGCGAATCGTTGGTATCAGGCTTGGGCTTGCCAGGGATCGACCACAGGAACTCGCAGATCGTGAAAGTGCAGCGTATTCCGGGTTGCAAGCGTGGCGCGGCGCGAATGCGCGATGCCGGCGATCTGCGTGTCGCGGAAATCCACCGGCCGGCCGGTCTTCTGACGCTCTGCCACCAGCGACGCCGTCGTGATCGCGCTTCAGCTCAGCCTGCGGAAAATGGTCTACTTCTTCTGGCGCATCGACGCCGCGCAGGGAGCCGCTGGCGCCTTGCAAGACCCCGCGGCGGCGGATTCCGGCTACGGTGCGTTGCCCGCCATCGCCCTTTCAGTGGCCCGCTTCCTGGTAGTTCTGGCAGGAATCGGCGTGTGCGCGCTGGCGCTCGATGCGCCGATCGCCACTCTCGCGGAAACCGTCAACCCGTGGCTGAAGATCGGGCTGCGCCTGCTCGGCGTCGCGGTGCTGGCGCTTCTGGCGCACGGCATCTGGATCACCGTCAGGACCGTGGTCGACCAGCGCGTGACCCAGATAAAGCCGGTCAATGCGCACGATGGGCCGGATGCCAACGCGCGGCTGCTGACTCTTTTACCGCTGCTGCGCGTGAGCGCCGCGGTGCTTCTCATCGTCATGCTGGTGCTGTCCTCGCTCTGGGCGCTCGGCATCGAGATCACCCCTTTTCTGGCCGGCGCTGGCGTGCTCGGCCTGGCGCTGGGCTTCGGCGCCCAAGCGCTGGTGCGCGACGTGATCGCGGGAATCTTCTTCCTGGTGGAGGACGCGTTCCGGGTCGGCGAGTACATCGAAAGCGGTACCAACACCAAGGGCACGGTGGAGCGCATCTCGCTGCGCACCGTGGCGCTGCGGCATCACAACGGGCTCCTGCATTTCGTGCCCTACGGGGCGCTGGGCGTGGTGCGCAACACGTCGCGCGACTGGGTCATCGACAAATTCAATCTACCGCTGCCAATCGAGGTCGAAAGCGAGGCCATCCGCAAGATGATCAAGAAAGTCGGCGAGGACATGAAGGCGGACCCGGATCTCGGCCCGCTGATTATCGAGTCGCTGAAATGCAAGCTCTTCCGCATCGACCCTGGCGTCAAGGTTTTCCGCTGCAAATTCCGCAGTCCGCCCGGCAAGCAGTTCGACGTGCGGGCAGGCGCGCTGAAGCGCATCGAGGCGGCGCTGAAGAAGATGAACCTCCAGTTCGCGGACGGCAAGAACACCGTCCTCATCCAGGGGGGCGGCTAGACGGCTCCCGCGCTGCGCAGCACGGCGTGCAACAGCACGTTGCAGCCGGCGGCGAGATCCTCGGGCCGCGCGTTCTCGATCTCATTGTGGCTGATGCCGCCCTCGCAGGGCACGAACACCATTGCGGTGGGCGCGATGCGCGCCAGGTAGACCGCGTCGTGCGCCGCGCCGCTGACGATGTCGCGGTGCGAGTAGCCGAAAGCCTTCGAGCCCTCGCGCACGCTGGCGACGAGATCGGGCGCGAATTCGCTGGGCGGAAAATAAACGACTTCCTGCAGCGTGATTTCCGTTCTGGTTTCTTTTCCAATTATGGCAACTTTTCCTTTCAACTCTTCCACCATCGCGGAAAGCGTCGCGTCCTTCGCGTTCCTCAAGTCTACCGTCATGTGCACCTCGCCAGGCACCACGTTGCGCGAATTCGGCTTCACCTGCATGAAACCGACCGTGCCGCGCGCGTAATCCGGGAAGGAGGTCGCGATACGGTTCACTTCGAGCACCAGCCGGGCGGCGGCCAGCAGCGCGTCCTTTCTCGTCTCCATCGGCGTCGGACCGGCGTGCGAGTCCTGGCCGGTGATCGCGACATCGAACCAGCGCTGGCCGAGCGCGCCCTGCACCACCCCGATGGTCGTCTTCGTATGCTCCAGCACGGGGCCCTGCTCGATGTGCGCTTCGAAATAGGCGCCTAACTGGTGCGGCTGCGCCTTGCCGGCGTAGCCGATCTGGTCCAAGGCCTCCCGCACGCTGATTCCGTCCATGTCTTTCGCTTCAAGAGCATTTTCCAGAGAAAAAACACATGCAAACACACCAGAACCCATCAGGGTCGGCACGAAGCGCGATCCTTCCTCGTTCGTCCAGGACACCACCTCCAGCGGCGCGCGCGTGCGCACGCCGGCGTCGTTCAGCGTACGCACGATCTCCAGCCCCGCCATGACGCCGTAGGCGCCGTCGAACTTGCCGCCGGAAGGCTGGGAATCGAGGTGGCTGCCCACCGCCACGGGCAGGGCGCCCGCGTCGCTTCCGGCACGCCGCGCAAAGATGTTGCCGATACCATCCACCTCGGTACTCATGCCTGCAGCGCCGCACCAGCGCACGAACAGGTCGCGCCCCTGGCGGTCCACGTCGGTCAGCGTCAGGCGGCGCACGCCGCCCTTGTCGGTGGCGCCGATGCGCGCCAGGTCCATGAGGGACTGCCAGAGACGGTCGGGATTGATTTGCAGCATGGGCCGGGCTTCGCGCAGGAACTTTACACTGAACGCCGGTTAGACGACACTTCCCGCGCTGCTCGAAGAGCATCGGTCACCATGACGCAAAAGAAAACCAGGGAATCGCGTGCGCTGCTGCGCAAGGTGATGGAGGAACACATCGCCTTCAACAAGCTGCTCGGCCTGAAAGTCGAGTCCTTCGATGCGGACGCGCCCGGGCTGCGCTTCGACATGCGCCCGGAACTGGTGGGCAATCCGAGCCGCCAGATCCTGCACGGCGGGGTGATCTCGGCGACGCTGGATGTCGCCGGCGGCTTTGCCATCATGCTATCCATCGCGGCGGAGAGCCCCGTAACGCCGGCTTCGTTTCCCAACATGGGCACCATCGACCTGCGGGTCGATTACCTGCGCCCCGGCCGCGGCAAGTATTTCGTCGCCACGGCGCGCATCGTGAGAAAGGGCAGCCGTATCGCCGTGACGCACATGGAACTGCACAACGACTCGGGCGAGCTCATCGCCACCGGCGGCGCCGCGTACGTCGTCGGCTAGCTGTGATGGCCCAATAGGTTGTTGCTGTTCACTCGGACTGAGTTTGAGAGACTGGGAGGAGCGAACCAACCCGTATCTCTCAGGAGCTCAGCCGAATGAACATTCACAAGAATGCCCGATTGACCCTCACACGTTGAATGGAATTGGTCAAAGACATCCTCGAAAGAAGGCTGACGCTGTGCGCGGCCGCGTACGGCGTCAGCCTTCCGACCGCAAAAAAATGGGCTGGCCGGTATCTGGCCGAAGGCGAGGCCGGCTTGCTTGATCGCTCCTCGCGTCCACGCCTGAGCCCGCGGTCGATCTCGCCCGCCAAGGCGCTGGTGATTGTGGAGTTGCGCCGTCGCAAGCTCATCCAGGCCCGGATCGCGGCCAGCGTGGGCGTCTCCAAGAGCACCGTGGGGCGGGTCTTGGCGCGCGCCGGTCTGTCCCGGCTCAAGGACCTGGAGCCCTCGGAGCCCGTCGTGCGCTACGAGCATGCACATCCCGGTGACATGGTACATATCGACACCAAGAAACTGGGCCGTATCGAGCGCATGAGCCACCGCATCACCGGTGACCGGCGCGATTCGGTCGATGGCGCGGGCTGGGAGTATCTGTTCGTCGCCATCGATGACCACGCGCGTATTGGCTTCACTGACATGTATCCCGACGAACGAAAGACAAGTGCCGCTCAGTTCCTCAAGAACACCGTGGCCTACTTCCGCTCCCTGGGTGTGCGGGTCAAACGTGTGCTCACCGACAATGGTTCGGCCTTCCGTTCCAAAAAATTCGCCAAGACCTGCCGGCGCCTGAAACTCAAGCACAGCTTCACCCGACCGTACCGCCCTCAGACCAATGGCAAGGCCGAGCGATTCATCCAGTCGGCGCTTCGCGAATGGGCCTACGGCATCCCCTACAATCATTCCTCGGAGCACACTGACATGCTCGACCGCTGGATCCATCACTACAACTGGCATCGCCCGCATCAGGGCATCAAAGGCGTCACGCCCATCAGTCGTCTCTCTCAGTCCGCCAACAACCTCTTGACGCTTCACAACTAGGCGCTCGATCAGCATGCCGGCCACCGCCATCGCGGCCACCGCGAACAGGATCGTCGCCCAATAGGGCCAGCCCCAGATGACGCTCGCGGTAAGCGCGAAGAAACCGCCCAGCATCATCAGGTCGCCCTGGGCGAAGTTGACCGTTTCGGTCGCCTTGTAGATCAGCACGAAACCGAGCGCGACCAGCGCGTAGACGCAGCCCTGCGCGACTCCAGCAAGCAGCAGTTGCAACACCTGATTCAACGGCGCTCCTCCCCGCGGCGAATTTACCATGCAGCCATCACCCGGCAATTGCTTTCCCCGGCGGCGCGCCTTCTCCTAAAATAGCGGCCATGAAACGCGCCGAGGCGGCATGAACAACCCTCGCCTGCTTTATGCATTGCCGGCGCTGGCATGCGCCGCACTGCTCGGCTTCGGTTACTACCTGCAGTATTTCGACGGCCAGGATCCCTGCCCGCTGTGCCTCGTGCAAAGGGGCTTCTACTACGGGGTTCTCCTGGTTTTCGCCATTGCTGCGCTGCATTCACCTGCGAGGACTGGAAAATCGATCTACTGCGCCGCCGCATCGATCCTCGCCCTCGGCGGCTTCGGCGTCGCCGCAAGGCAGGTCTGGCTGCAGCATCTGCCGGCGGATCAGGTACCTGCCTGCGGGCCGGATCTGTTCTTCATGATGGAGAATTTTCCACTCAGGCGCATTCTCGAGAAAGTCTTTCTGGGTTCGGGGCAGTGCGCGGAGGTAAACTGGAGGTTCCTCGGTCTCTCCATTGCCGAGTGGTCGCTTGCCTGTTTCGCGGGTCTTGCGCTCTACGCGCTCTGGCTCGGATTCAAGACCGGAACAGGCCAGCGCTAGCAACTCAACCTGTCACGGGAGGGCAACATGGACTTCTCGGTACTCGCAACTTCACTGCAGTCCACGCTCGGCGGGCAGCTTCCCGCAATCTTCGGCGCGCTCGGTATCATCGCGGTTGGCTGGCTGGTGGCGGTGGTCCTGCGCGCGGCCACGCGGCGGATCCTCAGCATGCTCAAGGTCGATAGACGCATCGAAGAAAGCACCGGCCAGAAAGTCGGCGTCGAATCCGGCATCGCGGTCGGCGTGTTCTGGCTCGCCAACCTCGCCTACGATGCGATCAAGCGCGCAAGCGGCGAGAATCGCACGGGGATCGCGCGAATCGCGCACATCGTAATTCTCGGCCTCGTCATTGCGATGGGTTTGCGCGCCATGGGCATCGCCGACGACATCGTCAACCTCGCTTTCGGCCTGACGCTGGGTTCGGTGGCGGTGGCCTTCGCCCTCGCCTTCGGACTGGGCGGCCGCGAAGCGGCGGGACGCCAGATGGAGCACTGGTTATCGCATTTGCGCAAAGACTAGGTTGGCGGATCGGAGCGGCAAGCCGCTAGCGGGCGCGATTTTCTTCGGCGTCTGTGCATTTGCAATCCTGAGCGGCGCATACGCAATGTGGCCTCCGGATTTCTTCAGCACCCCGTTTGCCGAGATGTCATTTGCGATACTGATTCGTGCTGCCGCTTCGGCAGTGCTGCTGTTTATCGGTATCGAGTTCCTGGGGGCTCTTGCAATCGTCACGCAGCCGGACCGCTGACGCAATCCGGCGAACCTTTCAACGCGCGATAGCGCGTGCGATTGCGGCGATCACCTCGGGTTGCTCACCGATGGGCGGCTCGACGACGATTTCGAGATCCGGATAGTTCCCCTGGATCGTCGCTACGAGTTTTGGCAGGTCCTCGTTCAGATGCCCGCCCGATCCGAGGAACACCGGCACCACGCGCAAGGACCGCATGCCTTCGCCATGCAGCGACGCGGCGCAGGCCGGCAGCGACGGCTGCATCAATTCGAGGAACGCGAGCACGATCCGCTCGCCGGGCAGCAACTCGCCCAGCTCGGCTACGAGCTGCTGGAACGGGCGCGCCCACTGCGGGTCGCGCGCACCGTGGGCAAAGAGGATAACTGCTCGCCGGACGATTGCTTGTCGCGCCATACGGCGATTATCGCCGAACCGCGATATACCTCGCCTAGCAGGATCAAGGCAGGGCCGCCCGAACCTGCGGCGGCCACGGATTCAAGCGTTCCCAGCGTGCCGAAGTACCGGCGCACATCGGGCAACGACGCATTTTCCACCATCACTACCGGCGTCGCGTGCGATTTTCCGGCCTCGATAAGGGCCCTCGAGATTTCTCCAGCCTCGCCTGCGCCCATGTAGATGGCAGCCGTATCTGCAGCCAGCGCCGCTTTTACCCATTCATTGGGACGTTCCCCTGCCCCGCGCCTGGGGGTGAGGAAGACGACGGACCGGGACAGCCCTCTTCTGGTCAGCGAAACCGCCAACTCCGCCGCAGCCGCGAGCGCAGCCGTCACGCCGGGGACGACCTCCACGCGGATGCACTTGACTTTCAGATACGTAATCTCTTCGTGCGCCCGGCCGAACAGCATGGGATCGCCGCCCTTCAGGCGCACCACCACCTTGTGGCGGCGTGCGGCATCGGCCAGGCGCTTGTTGATGAATTTCTGTGCGGTGGAGTTCCGGCCAGAGCGTTTTCCGACTTTTATTTTTATTGCATTTCCACTTAAGAAAAGCACTTCATCAGGCACCAAGGCGTCGTGAAAAACGATATCCGCGCGCTCAAGCAGCCGCGCGGCACGCAGCGTGAGCAGGTCCGGCGCGCCGGGTCCCGCGCCAACGAGATATACGGTGCCGCTCATTCGATCATCCCCGCGGCCACCGTCTGGTTGCTCGCCCCATCGATCAGGATGAAGGCGCCGGTTGCCCGATCGAGCGCGTACGGGTCGACGAAGATCGGCTGCTGCACGACCAGGGCAGCGTGAACGATGTCATTCATGCGCACACCGCCGGCGAGCGGTTCCTTGTCGAGGGTATGCACATCGACACGGTAGTTGATCGAGGCGCGCCGCGCTTTGACGGTACGCGTGCTGTGCCTGAGCAGGTAGCGGCCCCGGGGCGCGAGCGGTTCGTCGGCCAGCAGCAGCGTGACGGAATCTCCCGCGGCCGCGGCGTCGCGTACGCCGTCCAGGACCGTGATGGCCTTGACCCGGGTGCGGCGGCCCGAGGGCAATGCCACGACTTCATTGCCCGGGCGCAGGATGCCGGAAGCGATGCGCCCGCAGTCGATGCGCCGGTCACCATGTTGCGCGTGTACTGCTCGTGGCCGGGCGTGTCGGCGATGATGAACTTGCGCCGCCCGGTGGTGAAGTAGCGGTAGGCGACGTCGATCGTGATGCCCTGTTCGCGCTCGGCCTCCAGGCCGTCGGTGAGCAGCGACAGGTCGAGATCCCCGCAACCGCGCTTGCTGGAGGCGCGCGCCGCGGGATGGTGGTCCCGCGCGACCCTGGCGAGCAGGTCGCGCGCCTGGTTCTCCCTGCTCACCGCCCGTCCCGCCTGCGGAACAGCGGCACCGGCTGCGCGGCGCTCGCCTGGTAGGCCTCGCTGAAGTCGTCGAAGGCGGCGAGCGCGACCTGCGCATCCTCGCCTTCGCGCAACAGGAAGGAG
>SHXL01000011.1 GCA_009693345.1 Betaproteobacteria bacterium | reverse complement strand
CTTCTTGCCCTCGTATTCGGCAAGGGAGAAACTGATCTGCTTTGGTGCCGTGGAGTTCATCTCGGCTCTGCGTTGTGGGATACCTCTATATAACGCTTGAGTGCCTGCGCCGGTTGGCAAATTTCGTGAATAAATCTGCGTTTCCCTAGTATATTCTTGCCGCATGCCCGATCCGCGCAGAATCATGGAGCGCTGCGATGCGTTCGCCCGCCACTCGGAACTTCCCGGCGGCCTGACGCGCGCCTACCTGTCTCGCGAGCAGGCCGCCGCAAACGAGCTCGTGCTCGACTGGATGCGCGAGGCGGGCATGAGCGCGCGTCTCGACGCCGTCGGCAACGTGGTCGGCCGCCTCGAGGGTGCGCGGCCGGGATCGCCCTGCCTGATGCTCGGATCGCACCTCGACACGGTGCGCGATGCCGGGAAGTACGACGGCATGCTCTTCGTGCGCTGCGCCAAGGGTATCAGCCATAATTCGGCTGAGGCGATCAGCGCCGCGGATGCCGAAATCGGGGGGCGGGTGTTCCTGCGCTTCATCGAGAACTTCCGGCCGAAGGCGCGCGTATGAGAACCGGCTACCCGCGCGATCTCGTCGGCTACGGCCGCCGCCCTCCCCAGGCGAAGTGGCCGCGCAAGGCGCGCATGGCGCTGCAGTTTGTCCTCAACTACGAGGAAGGCGGCGAGAACTCGGTGCTGCACGGCGACCGCGCTTCGGAAGCGTTTCTCTCCGAGATCGTCGGCGCGCAGCCGGTCGAGGGCGCGCGCCACATGTCGATGGAGTCGCTCTACGAGTATGGCGCGCGCGTCGGCGTCTGGCGCGTCCTGGATCTTTTCAAGCGCCACCGGCTCTCGCTCACGGTCTACGGCGTGGCGATGGCCCTGGAGCGCAACCCGGCCGCGGTCGAGGCTTTTCTCAGGGCCGGCCACGAAATCGCGAGCCACGGCTGGCGCTGGATCAACTACCAGCACGTGCAGCTCGACGAAGAGCGCGAGCACATGCGGCGCGCGATCGAGATCCACAGGCGCCTCACCGGCGAGCGGCCGCTCGGCTGGTACGCCGGCCGCACCAGCCCCAACACGCGCAGGCTGGTGGTCGAGGATGGCGGCTTCGTCTACGACGCCGACGACTACAGTGACGACCTTCCCTGGTACGACAGCCGCTACGTGAAGAAAGACGGCACGCCGCAGCTTGTAGTGCCCTACACGCTGGACGCGAACGACATGCGCTTTGCCATGCCGCAGGGCTTTAACTCCGGCGAGCAGTTTTACCAATACTTGAAGGATTCCTTCGACGTCCTCTACGCCGAGGGCGGACGCATGATGTCGGTGGGACTTCATTGCCGGCTGGCCGGGCGGCCAGGACGAATCGCCCCCCTTGAGAAATTCATGAAATACGTGAAAAGCAAGAAAGTATGGATTGCCCGCCGCATTGACATCGCGCGCCACTGGCTTGAACATCATCCACATGGATGAAGCGCGCATGGTTGAAGCACTCGACGACCTGAATCCGGCGCCCCGCCTGCTGATGGGGCCAGGGCCGATCAACGCCGATCCGCGCGTGCTGCGTGCGATGAACGCCCAGCTGCTCGGCCAGTTTGATCCCCAGTTCCGCGCGTACATGCGCCAGACTTCCGAACTCCTTCGCGCGGTGTTCCAGACCGCCAACCGCGCGACGCTGGTGGTGGACGGAACGGCGCGCTCCGCCATCGAGGCGGCGCTCGTTTCGCTCATCGAGCCCGGCGACCGCGTCCTGGTACCGGTGTTCGGCCGCTTCGGGCATCTGATCGCGGAAATCGCCCAGCGCTGCGGCGCGGAGATCCGGACAATTGAGACGGAGTGGGGCAGCGTCTTTCCCGCCGAAGTCCTGGAAGAGGCAATCCGCAAGCACCAGCCGAAGCTCGTCGCCGTTTGCCACGGTGATACCTCGACCACGATGGCGCAGCCGCTCGCGGATCTGGGCCGCGTGTGCCGCGCGCATGACGCGCTCTTGTACGTGGACGCCACCGCCACGCTTGGCGGCATGGACCTCCCCGCGGACGCCTGGCAGCTCGATGTGGTCAGCGCCGGGCTGCAGAAATGCCTGGCCGGCCCCTCGGGCGCGGCGCCACTGACGCTCAACGCGCGCGCCGAGGAGCGCATCGTCCGAAGGCGGCATACCGAGCAGGGCCTGCGCACGAGCGATGCGGTGGACGGCGACGGCCCGCCGATCCGCTCGAACTATTTCGATCTCGCGATGATCCTGGATTACTGGTCGGACAAGGCGCTCAATCACCATACCGAGGCGACCTCGATGCTCTATGCCACGCGCGAGTGCGCGCGCATCCTGGTCAAGGAAGGCCTCGCAAGCGCCTTTGCGCGCCACGCCAGGGCGTCCAATGCGGTGACGGCTGGCCTTCAGGCCATGGGCCTGGCACTCTTCGGCGACCAGAGGCACAAGATGGCCAACGTCACCGGCGTGTTGGTGCCCGCGGGCGTGAACGCCGAGAAGCTGCGCCGCGCGCTTCTGACTCACTTCGGCATCGAGATCGGCACCTCGTTCGGGCCGCTGCAAGGGAAGGTCTGGCGCATCGGCGCGATGGGCTACAACGCACGCCCGGACGCCGTGCTGGCGACGCTCGCCGCGCTCGAAGCCGTACTCGCCGGCGAAGGCTTCAAGCTCCCGCGCGGCGCCGCAGTGGATGCCGCGCTCGCGGTCTATAGCGAAAGTGCCGGCTAAAACCTAGCGCCCGGCCTTCCAGCGCAGTTGCGCATAGCGCCCGCGCGATCCCGAAAACCGCTCGCGCGGGCCCGCGGGCAGGAGCCAGGACGGGGCCATCGCTTCCAGCGGCGCAGGCTGGATGCCGAACGGGAACGCGCAATCACAGACGCTCGGCTTCTGCATGGAATAGTAGTTGTCGCGCGTCAGCAGCTGCAGGGGGAGCGACTCGAGCATCCACGCCTGCAGGTAGGAAAGCGCATCCGTCAGGCCGATCACCAGCCTGCGGCGCCCGGTGATCGCGCACACCAGTTCGACCAGCTGGCGCAGCGTGTACTCCTTGGGGCCGCACAAGTCGTAGCGTTTGCCGGAAGATTCACGGCTCTCCAGCGCGGCGAGCATCGCTTTCACCACATCGCCGACGTAGACCGGCTGGAAGCGCGCGCCGGGCGAACCGAGCCCGAGCACCGGGAAAAATGCCGCGAGTTGCGCGAACAGGTTCAGGAACCGGTCCTCGGGCCCGAAGATCACCGACGGTCGGAATACGGTCACCTCGAGGTCGTCGGCCGCGAGCACCGCCTGCTCGCCGATGCCCTTCGAGCGCAGGTGTTCGGAAGGCGCCGCCGGATCGGCGCCGAGGGCGCTCATGTGAAGCAGGCGCTTCACCCCGGTTTCGCGGCAGGCGGCAACGACAGCTTGTGCCAGTTCAACATGCGCTTGCGCGAATGCCGGTCCGTAATGGTTGGGTCCCTCCTCGCCCGGTCGGGCGCGCGGGCTGTGCAGCACCCCTACGAGGTTCACCACCGCATCGTGCCCGGCGGCGAGGCTCGCCAGCGCCCGTGAATCGACCTGCTCGACCTCCACCACGTCCACCGTTGGCAGGAGGATCAGGTGCTTGGCACGCTCCCGGCGGCGCGTCGGTACCGTAACGCGCGCGCCGCGCGCCGCCAGCGCGGCAACCAGGTACCGGCCGACGAAGCCTGAACCCCCGACGACCAGAAAGTTTTCGTGTTTCAAGGCAGCTTTTCGTTGAAGCGGTCGGTCGACGCCTTGGCCGGGATCTGTCCCAGCCGGTCCTTCAGCGGAATAAGCTTACCGCCGATCAACTGCGCGTAGTACATCGTGTTCGCCATCACCTTCTTCACGTAATCGCGCGTCTCGTTGAACGGAATGGTTTCGGCATAGATCGCGCCCTCGAGCGGCCGCGCATCGCGCCAGCGCCGCGCGCGGCCCGGTCCGGCGTTGTAGGCTGTCGACGCGAGCACCGCGTGGCCGAGATCCTCGAGCACGAATTTCATGTAGCCGGTTCCCAGCGCGATATTGATCGGCACCTCGTCGACGTTCTGCGGCGAGTAGCCGCGCAGGCCGTTGCGCTTCGCGACCCAGCGCGCGGTCGCGGGCATCAACTGCATCAGCCCCTGCGCGCCCGCGGAGGATTTCGACTTCACGATGAAACGGCTTTCCTGGCGCACCAGCCCGAGCACCCAGGCCTCGTCCAGACCGAAGCTGCGCGCGTGCTCGCTGAACACCTCCCTGAATGGCGCGAGGAATCGCAACTTGTAGTTGTGCTGCTGCGCCGTGCGGTCGGCCGTATTGATTGCGCGGTCGAAGATTCCGGCGCTGCGAGCAAGCTCGGCGGCCGCCAGCAGCTGCGCATCGTCCATGCCGCGGATGGCGAAGAGCCATTCGCGCATCGCCTCGGAGCGCAGATCGAGGCGATACAGTTCGAGCGAGCGAGCGAGCCCCGGAATGGCCCTGGCGCCGTCGACCTCGGCCTCGCTTGCGGCATGGAATGGCTCCGGAATCCCCGCCATCGCGCCGAGTTCCTCGGCGGCGAGCAATCCGTAGAAATTCGGCTGCCCCAATATCCTCAGGTAATAGGCGCGGGCGCCGTCGTCCCGTCCCTGCGCAGCAAGCGCACGGCCATACCAGTAAGTCCAGGCCGGA
This sequence comes from Betaproteobacteria bacterium, assembly GCA_009693345.1. GTDB lineage: Bacteria > Pseudomonadota > Gammaproteobacteria > Burkholderiales > SG8-39 > RBG-16-66-20. The sequence continues at coordinate 18,765 of SHXL01000011.1, read as the reverse complement.
TCCTGGCGCGCAAGCCACGACATGCGGTCAACCGCGTCGCGCACCGCCTGCCAGTCCGCCGCCCGCAGCGCGGCACGCGTCTTCCACGCCAGTTGCTCGTCGTCGAGCGCGGCGGTATCGGCCAGCAGGTACCACTGGTGGGCTTCCGGCAGCAGGCGGCGCGCGCCTTCGAGGGCAAGCCGGCCCCACAGGTATTTCACGTCTTGCGCCGGCAGCCGCCCGCCCAGCTTGCCGCGCAGCACTTCCACCGCCGCCTCGGGGTCGCTGCGGCCGAGCCTGATTACCGCGAACAGCGCCATCTCGCGGGTCGCGCGGCGATCCAGATTCACGGGCAGGCTGGCGAGCAACTTTTTCGGCGCCGTCGCGGCCTGGTTGAGCAGTCGCTCATCGTGCTTGTAACCCGCCGGCAGGAAAGCAAGTACCTGCCGCGCCGCGGTGAGCTGGCCGTTCTCGAACAGCACCCGCACCCGCCGCCAGACGTCCTCCACGCTGATGCGCTGCGTATCGAGCATGCGGTCGATCAGCGTATTGCAGCCGTCGGGCAGCTCGCGCGGCTCCAGCCAGATCGCGCGTACCTCTTCGTACGCCGCGTCGTCGAGTCGCGCCAGGCGCGCCTGCCACGCATAGCAGCGGATTTCCAGATCGTCCTGCACAAGCAGCGGCAACTGCCGCTCCAGCTCCTGCCAGGCGCCGCGCTTGCCGAGTTCCTTCAGCCAGTCGGCGCGCAGGCGGTCGGCGAGATAGCTGCCCGCCTGCTGGTCGAGGAAAGCATGCACGACGGAATCGGGCATCTCCCCCCGCCGCAACTTCATGCGCCAGTATTCCAGGTAGGGCGCAAGCACGTGACCACCATGGATCTGTCCGGAGACTCGCTGCAGTTTCACCGCATCGCCGGCGCGAAACGCGTCATAAGCCTTCAGCAGCGCTTCGTCTGCGGCAGGCGCTTTAGGCGCGGCAAGGCTTGCACCGGCCCAAGCCGCGCACGCTGCTATAGTGAGGAAACGCCTAAAAATCATGGACTAAGCTTAACACTGCCGCGATGAACCTGCATGGATCCTGATCAACTGAAAGCCTGGCGGAAGAGCGAACGCGGGCGGCTCATCGCCGCACGCGCCTCGCTCGATCACGCAACCCTCGAGCAATACCGGCACAAGATAGACGCCCATCTCGAGCGCGCGTTCCCCGGGTTTGCCTCTGCGAAGCTCGCTTTCTGCTGGCCAATCAAGGGAGAGTACGACGCGCGCCACCTCATAAGAACGTTGCGCGCGCGCGGCGCGTTGACCGCGCTGCCGGTCGTTGTCGCGCCGAATCAGCCGCTGATCTTCCGCGAATGGCATCCCGGGGTTGAACTGACCGCAGGCCCCCTCGACATCCCCTATCCGGTCAACTCCCCGCAAGTGCTGCCCGACGCGGTGCTTCTGCCGATGAACGGTTGGGACCCGGCCGGTTACCGTTTGGGTTATGGGGGTGGTTTTTTCGACAGGACTTTAATTTCTTTTTCCAACAAGCCGGCTGTCATCGGCGTGACGTACGAAATTGCGAAGATCGAGACCATCCATCCGCAAAGCTGGGACATCCCGGTGGATTGGGTAGTCACGGAACGAGGCGTCTATCGCCGGGACCATGACCGGCTCGCCTTTCTCGGCGAACCTCCGGCGGGCGAACCCAGCACACTCGCATCGCCGGTCTGCTACGCAGCCGAAATTGCCCCGGATTACTTCGGCAAGCACCAGAAATAAAAACTTGCTACATGCACAACAGCGGCATGATCCAGGCGCGGCTCGGGATACAAATGCTTCCGGGCTTCGCGTGGGATCATGATAGACAGCAAATTTGCGGCACTAAATACAATAGGCCGCAAATCTTCTTATGATTGAACGTTATGCCGACGCTCGGCTCCGGATTATCAAGAGCCCCACATCCTTCGCCAGTGACTAATCCTCTCCCGGTCACCATTCCTCAGAGACAGAAGGTGACGCGCGTCTTGCTTTTCGGCACCATTCATGAGGAGCAAGGCCTCGCTACCATCTCAGCGCTACTGGGCTTCCCCCGATATTCCGGACACTTTTGTCTAGGAGGATCCGGCGCACCCGGCTTTGATCCAGCTTAAAGCTGCGCGCCGGAAACGTTCAGGCCGCCTGCAGCTTGGCCATCGCGACGGCGAGCCACTTCACCCCTTGGCGGCCAAAATTGACCTGCACCCTCGCGTCGCCGCCCTCGCCCTCGGCGTCGACGATCACGCCGGTGCCGAATTTCGGGTGCGTGACGTTCTGGCCGATGCGGAAGCCCGAATCCTCGCGCTGCATGGCGAAAGCGGTCTTTTCCTTCTTCGGGAAATACGTGTCCTTGTTGTCCGCATTTCTGCCTGCCTGGGCCTGTTTGCGCCCGGGCGTAGCGAACGACACTGCGCGTTGCTCGCGGGCGAAGCGCGGCGTGAGCCACTTTTTCAGGCCTTCCGGGATTTCTTCGAGGAAACGCGAGGCCAGGCTGTAGCGCGTCTGGCCGTGCAGCATCCGCGTCTGCGCGAAGGACAGGTAGAGGCGCTGGCGCGCGCGCGTGATGGCGACGTAGGCGAGGCGCCGTTCCTCTTCCAGGCCGTTCTTCTCCATCACGCTTTGCTCGTGCGGGAACAGGCCTTCCTCCAGCCCGCTCATGAACACGGCATTGAATTCCAGGCCCTTGGCCGAGTGCACCGTCATGAGCTGCAGCGCATCCTGGCCTTCGGCGGCCTGGTGATCGCCCGCCTCCAGCGCAGCGTGGGAGAGAAACGCAACGAGCGGCGTAACTTCTTCCGGAATTTCCGTTCGGGTGTCATCCTGCCCGAACACCGCCGCTGCATTCACAAGTTCCTCCAGGTTCTCTACCCGGTCGGCGCCTTCGCGCTCGTTCTTGTAGTGCTCGATGAGTCCACTGCGGTGGATGACGTGCTCGACCATTTCGGGCAGAGGGAGGTCTCTTGTTTCGGTTTGAAGTTCTTCGATCAATTTCTTGAACGGAAGACCTTTACCGGATGAAAAATCAACTGCAGTGAAAAGAGAAGCCTCCTTCTGCTTCGCGGCATCCTGCAGCTGCTCCATCGAGCGCGCGCCGATGCCGCGCGGCGGGAAATTGGCGACGCGCAGGAAGGAATTGTCGTCCGACGGATTGGCGACCAGGCGCAGGTAGGCGAGGGCGTGCTTCACCTCGGCGCGCTCGAAGAAGCGCAAGCCGCCGTAGACGCGGTAGGGGATCGCCGCACCGAAGAGCGCATGCTCAAGCACGCGCGACTGCGCGTTCGAGCGGTACAGCACCGCGATGTCCACCAGGCGCATGCCCTCGCGCCTGAGCGCGCCCACCTCCTCGGCGATGAAGCGCGCCTCGTCGGCGTCGCTTTCGCCCTCGAACACCCGCAGCGGGTCGCCCTGCCCGGCGGAAGTCCAAAGGTTCTTGCCCAGGCGCTGGGTATTGTTGGCAATCAGCGCGTTCGCAGCGTCCAGGATGTTGCCCTGCGAGCGGTAGTTCTGCTCCAGGCGCACCACCTTGCCCCGGGAGTACTCCTTTTCGAATTCCGCCAGGTTGCCGACGTTGGCGCCGCGGAAGCCGTAAATGGATTGGTCGTCGTCGCCCACGGCGAACAGGCGGGTCCCGGTTCCGGCAAACAGCTTCAGCCAGCGGTACTGCAGCCGGTTGGTATCCTGGAACTCGTCCACCAGGATGTAGCGGAAGCGCGCCTGATAGTGCTGCCGGAGTATTTCATTCCTGCTTAACAATTCAAAACTTCTCAAGAGCAATTCCGCGAAATCCGCGACGCCTTCACGCTGGCATTGTTCGTCGTAGGCGGCGAAGAATTCCACCTGGCGGCGCGTCACGTCGTCGCCCGCCGGCACGTCGCGCGCGCGCAGCCCCTCTTCCTTCTGGGCGTTGATGAAGCGCTGCAGCTCGCGCGGCGGGAAGCGGTCCTCGTCCATGTTGAGCAAGCGCGCGAGCCGCTTCACCGCGGAGAGCTGGTCCTGGGTGTCGAGGATCTGGAACTCGCGCGCCAACCCCGCCTCCTGGTGGTGCGAGCGCAGGAGGCGGTTCGCAAGTCCGTGAAAAGTCCCGATCCACAGGCCGCGCGGATTCACCGGCAGCATCGCGGTGAGGCGCGTGAGCATCTCGCGAGCGGCCTTGTTGGTGAACGTCACCGCCAGCACACCGCCGGGAGTGACATGGCCGGATTTGATCAGCCAGGCGATGCGCGTCGTGAGGACGCGCGTCTTGCCGCTGCCGGCGCCCGCGAGCACGAGGGCGTGCCCCGCAGTTCCCTCTTCGTGCAGGGTAACCGCCGCAAGCTGTTCCGGGTTTAGGTGTTCGAGATGCAGCGACAAAGCGCGCGCATTATCTCACGCGCCGAAGGCGTCAATTCACGCGCATGGCGCTCAATTCACTACGCGCAGCTCTGCGATGCCGAACCGGCCGCGCAGGCTCGCAGCCAGCATTTCGCCTTCCGCTTTAGAAGGCAGGTTCGCGATGCGCGCGTAGTACACCAGCTTGTCGCCGGCCTGCGCAGGGCGGATTTCAGCCGCGTAACCGTTGTCGCGCGCCGCGTCATAGACCGCGAGCGCGGCAGCCTGCGTTTCCGTGCTGGCAAGAATTACTTTCCACTTGCCGCCGCGGCGCACGGCGCCCTTGCCGGCTTCGATGTCGGTTTCCTTGGCCCATTCGACAAGCTGCGCCGCCTCGACGAAGCCGATCGGTTGCGTCTGGCCCTTCTCGCGGCGGTAGAACTGGCGCGCCTGGTCCATCAGCGCCGGCTTCTCGCCATCGGCGCCGACTTCGATAGCGCCCTCGATCAGGCAGACGATCTACCGGTCGGGCGCGGACTTGCCCCACAGGTCCGTGCCACGGATGCCTGCGGTTACGGTGGCCACCCGGATGCTCACTTCGCGCCGCCGCGCCTTCGCCAGCACGTCGGTCGTAAACCGGAATGCGCCCTCGGCGATGCGCAATGCCGCCTTGAAGAAACCGCCACTTTCCGGGTTCACCTCGGTGATCAGCAGCGATCCGTTCTCGCCCAGCTTGACCGTGCTGTCCTCGGAGAGCTTGACCAGGGCGCGCGAGCCGGCGCCGGTCTTCACCGCATCGCCGGATTTCAGCTCCATGCCGACGGCCAGCGGCTTGCGCTCGCCGCCTCGTTCCAGCCAGGCGGGCATCTGCACGCCTTCGACGACCGCCGCAGATTGCGCCGGCGCAATCTGGGAAAAGGCGGCCAACACCACGGTAAACAGGGCTGCAATCGTGCTTTTCATACGGAACACTCCCTTATAATCCGCCGCTCCCATGCTCGACCGTTACGATCCCCGCAGCATCGAAAGCGAAGCCCAGTCGTACTGGGAATCGCGGCATTCGTTTCGCGTCACGGAAGACGTGTCGCGCCCCAAATTCTACTGCCTGTCGATGTTTCCGTACCCCTCCGGCAAGCTGCACATGGGACATGTGCGAAATTACACTATCGGCGACGTGCTGACGCGGCATTACCGCATGCGCGGCATGAACGTGCTGCAGCCGATGGGTTGGGACGCGTTCGGCCTGCCCGCCGAGAACGCCGCGATGGCGAACAAGGTGCCGCCCGCGAAGTGGACGCGCGACAACATCGCCTACATGAAGAAGCAGTTGCAGGGCCTCGGCTTCGCGCTCGACTGGAGCCGCGAGCTGGCGACCTGCAACCCGGACTACTACGAGTGGAACCAGTGGCTGTTCACGCGCCTGTTCAAAAAGGGCCTCGCGTACAAGAAGACCGGCGTCGTCAACTGGGATCCGGTGGACCAGACGGTGCTCGCAAACGAGCAGGTGATCGAAGGCCGCGGCTGGCGCACCGGCGCGCTGGTGGAAAAGCGCGAGATCCCGATGTACTTCTTCCGCATCACGAAGTATGCCGAGGAGTTGCTCGGCGCACTGGACGGCATGGACGGCTGGCCCGAGCAAGTCAAGCTGATGCAGAAGAACTGGATCGGCCGTTCCGAAGGGGTGCGAATCGGATTTCCGTATGAAATTCTCGAGGAGAAAAAACATCTCTGGATATTCACGACCCGCGCCGACACGCTGATGGGCACCACTTTTTGCGCCGTCGCTGCGGAGCATCCGATCGCCACGCATGCTGCGAAAGGAAACAGGGAGCTCGCTGCGTTCATCGAGGAATGCAAGCGCGGTACCGTGGTCGAGGCCGAATTGGCCCAGATAGAGAAAAAGGGTATGCCCGCCGGAATTTTTGTCACGCACCCGATCACTGGCGAGCAGCTTCCTGTCTGGGTGGGCAATTACGTCCTCATGACCTACGGCGAGGGCGCCGTCATGGGCGTGCCGGCGCACGACGAGCGCGATTTTGCGTTTGCGCTGAAGTATGGCCTGGAGATCGCGCAGGTGATCGAGGTCAAGTCCTTCGCCTCAGACAAATGGGAAGAGTGGTACATCGACCACGGCAGGTGCATCAACTCCGGCAAGTACGACGGCCTCGATTTCCAGCAATCGGTCGATGCGATCGCCGCGGATCTGCAGGCGAAGGGCCTCGGCGAGAAGCAGGTGCAGTGGCGCCTGCGCGACTGGGGCATCTCGCGCCAGCGCTACTGGGGCTGCCCGATCCCGATCGTGCATTGCGCCTCCTGCGGCGACGTGCCGGTGAAAGACGAAGATCTGCCGGTGGTGCTGCCCGAGCACCTCGTGCCCGACGGATCCGGCAACCCGCTGGCGAAGCTGCCGGCGTTCTATGAGACGCAGTGTCCCTCCTGCGGCAAGCCGGCGAAGCGCGAAACCGACACCATGGACACCTTCGTGGATTCGTCCTGGTACTTCGCGCGCTTCGCCTGCCCGGACCAGGCGAACGCCATGGTGGACGAGCGCGCCGGGTACTGGATGGCGGTCGACCAGTACATCGGCGGCATCGAGCACGCCATCCTGCACCTGCTCTACTCGCGCTTCTTCACGCGCGCGATGCGCGACGAAGGCCTGCTGCCGGGCGTCTCCGAACCCTTCACCCGGCTGCTCACGCAAGGCATGGTGCTCGCGGACACCTACTACCGCGACACCCAGGAAGGCCGCCGCGAATGGATCAATCCGTCCGAGGTCGAAGTCCAGCACGACGCCAAAGGCAAGATCGTTTCTGCGAAACGAACTGCGGACGGTGCCGAGGTCACCTTCGACGGCATCGGCACGATGTCGAAATCGCGGAATAATGGCGTCGATCCCCAGCAACTCATCGAGAAGTACGGCGCCGACACGGCGCGCTTCTTCATCATCTTCGCCTCGCCGCCGACCAGCACGCTTGAATGGTCGGATGAAGGCGTCGAAGGTTCGTACAAGTTCCTGAAACGACTGTGGAGCTACTGTGAAAAATTCAAGAAGGGGAGCAAAGGAGAGGTTCAACCGCATCTGCTGAAAATCACGAATTTCGAGATTCATTCAGTGCTCAAGCAAGCGAACTACGATCTCTCGAAACACCAATTCAATACGGTTGCATCGGCCACCATGAAGATACTGAACGCGCTCGAACGCGTCGCCGGTGGCTATCACGAACCCATCATCAAGGATGGGTTGTCGATCCTCTTGCGCCTGCTTTCGCCGATTGCACCCCATATCTGCCACGCGTTGTGGATTGAACTGGGGTTCGGGACAGACCTAATGACCGCCGCCTGGCCCGAGCCGGATCCGGCGGCCCTGGAACAGGACGAGACCGACTACGTGGTGCAGGTGGGCGGCAAGACGCGCGGCAACGTGAAAGTGTCGAAATCCGCGGACCGGAAGACCACCGAGGCAATGGCGGCCGAGGCCGTAAAGAAGTACATTGACGGCAAAGCCATACGCAAGACCATCATCGTCCCCGGCCGCCTGATCAACATCGTCATCTGATGAATACCGCAAGACTCGCCGCTCTCGCAGCCGTCCTTGCCTTGGCGCTCGCCGGCTGCGGTTTCCAGCAGCGCGGCACCGCCGCGCTGCCGTTCGATACGCTCTACATGCCGAGCACGGCCGCCGGCATCGCGCTGGATCTGAAGCGCAACATCCAGTCCGGCACGCGCACCTTGGTAGTCGACGACCCGAACAAGGCCTCGGCGATGCTCGATTTCGTCCAGGAAATACGCGAGAAGGTCATCCTGTCGCTCGGCGCGAGCGGCCGCGTGCGGGAATACCAGTTGCGCTATCGCGTCGCCTTCCGGGTGCACGACGGCAAGGGCGGCGAATTCCTGCCCGTAAGCACGGTGCAGCTCGAGCGGGACATCAGCTTCAACGATACCGACGTGCTCGCCAAGGAAACCGAGGAGCAGCAGCTGTACCGCGACATGCAGTTCGACATGGTGCAGCAGATCATGCGGCGCCTCGCCGCGGCGCAGCTCGCGAAGCCCGCCGCGCAGTAGATGCAACTGCGCGCCGAGCAGCTCGAAGCCCAGCTTTCAAAGTCCCTCGCCAGCGTTTACCTCGTCCACGGCGACGAGCCGCTGCTCGCGCTGGAGGCGGCCGATGCGATCCGCGCCGCAGCGCGCAGGCAAGGCTGCGACGCGCGCGAGGTGCTCAGCGTCGAGCGCGGCTTCGACTGGAGCGAGCTGGCGCAGGCAGGCGCCAGCCAATCGCTGTTCGGCGGCCGCAAGCTCATCGAGCTGCGCATTCCCTCGGGCAAGCCCGGCACCCAGGGCGCGGCGGCGATCCACGCCTACTGCGAACATCTCGCCAGGGAGAACGTCACGCTGGTTACCGTGCCGCGCCTGCGCCGGGACGACCAGAACTCGCCCTGGTTCCTCGCGCTCGCTGGCGCCGGCGTCGTGGTCGATATCTACCCGGTCGAGCGCGCGCGCTTGCCGGACTGGATCGGCGCGCGCCTCGCGCGCCAGGGCCAGCGCGCGTCGCCCGAAGCGCTGGGTTTCCTCGCCGATCGCGTCGAAGGCAACCTGCTCGCCGCATTCCAGGAAGTGCAGAAGCTGGGGCTGCTGTTGCCCAAGGGCGAGCTATCCGCCGAGCAAGTGTGCGACGCCGTCGCGAACGTCGCGCGCTACGACGCCTACGATTGCTCGGCCGCGCTGCTTGCCGGCGACATGGCCCGCTACGTGCGCGTGCTCGACGGACTGCGCAGCGAAGGCGAGTCGCCGGTGTTCGTTCTTTGGGCACTGGCTAAGGAATTACGCTCGCTCGAACGCATCCAGCAGGGACTCGAGGGCGGGCGTGGGATCGACCAGTTGCTGCGCGAGAATCGCGTCTGGGGCGAGCGCCAGGGACCGATGAAGGCGGCGTTGAAACGGCACGCGCGCGGTGCACTGGAACGTGCGCTCGTACATGCCGCGCGCATCGACCGCGCCAGCAAGGGCGCGGGCCCCGGCGAGCCCTGGGATGAGTTCGTCAGCCTGGGGTTAGAATTGCTCAATGAAGGCAAAGCCACGCGCGCGGCTGAATAGCGAGTCGTTGGACGTCGCGGCGTACATGCTCGAACTCGGCAAGGCGGCGCGCGACGCGGCGCGCGAACTTGCGCGCGCCGGCACCGATGCGAAGAACCGCGCGCTGCGCGCCATGGCGGCGGAAATCCGCTCGCGCGCGGCGAAACTGCAGGAAGCGAACCGCGCCGACGTCGCGCATGCGAAGAAAGAGGGCCGCGACGGCGCGTTCGTGGACCGTCTCACGCTAACGCCCGCGAACATCGAGCAGATGGCCGAAGGGCTGGAAGCCATCGCGGCGCTTGAAGATCCGGTCGGCAGAATCACCGGTCTGGCGACGCGCCCGACGGGCATCGAGGTCGGGCGCATGCGCGTGCCGCTCGGCGTCATCGGCATCATCTACGAGTCGCGGCCCAACGTAACCGCGGATGCCGCCGGCCTTTGCCTGAAAGCGGGCAATGCCTCGATCCTGCGCGGCGGTTCCGAGGCGCTGAATTCCAACCAGGCGATCGCGGCCTGCGTGCGTGCGGGGCTCAAGGCCGCGGGTTTGCCCGAAACCGCGGTGCAGGTGGTTGCGACCGCAGATCGCGCCGCGGTGGGCCAGCTGATCACCATGAACCAGTACGTGGACATCATCGTGCCGCGCGGCGGCAAGGAGCTCATTGCGCGCCTGATGCGCGAATCGAAGATCCCGATGATCAAGCACTTGGACGGCGTGTGCCACCTCTATGTGGACGACCGCGCCGATCCGGAGATGGCGGTACGCATCGCTGACAACGCCAAGACGCAGCGCTACGGCACCTGCAACACCATGGAGACGCTGCTGGTGGCCGAGGGGATTGCCGCAAAAGTCTTGCCTTTGATCGGTTCCATATTCAGGAACAAGAATGTGGAAATGCGCGGCGATGAAGCCACGCGCAAGCACATCAAGGACGCAAAGCCCGCCACCGAGAAGGATTACTTCACTGAATGGCTCGCGCCCGTGGTCTCGATCCGCGTGGTGAAGGGGCTGGACGAGGCGATCGCGCACATCACCAGGTACGGCTCGCAGCACACCGACGCCATCGTCACCGGGGACCCGGCGCGCGCCGAGCGCTTCCTGCGCGAAGTGGATTCGAGTTCGGTGATCGTGAACGCTTCCACCCGCTTCGCCGACGGCTATGAATACGGCTTGGGTGCGGAGATCGGCATCTCGACCGACAAGCTGCACGCGCGCGGTCCGGTCGGACTCGAAGGACTGACGACGCAGAAGTACGTCGTCCTCGGACACGGGGAAATCCGCAATTAGTGGCCCCTCGTTGACACTCCGGATCGGCATCCTCGGCGGCACCTTCGACCCTGTCCACAACGCGCACCTCGCGATCGCCGGTGCGGCGCTGCGCGAGCTGGGATTGCAGCAGATTCGGTGGATGCCGACAGGCGCGCCACCTTACCGCCCGGCGCCGGTTGCCGCGGCCGCTCACCGCCTCGCCATGCTCGGGCTCGCCGTCGCAGGCGAGCCGCGCTACATCGTGGACGAGCGCGAACTCCGGCCGGATACGAGCGGTTTTACTTTCGATTCGCTTTCTTCACTTCACAAAGAAATTCCTAGTAACTTTTTCATATTGCTTCTGGGTGCGGACCAATACGCGAAACGCGATACCTGGCATCGCTGGAAGGACATCGAGAAGCTGTGTGGCATCGCCGTTGTTGCAAGACCTGGATCGAAGCTTGATGCAAAGGTAAAAACAATCTCCATAACCCCAATGTCCATCTCCGCAAGTGACATCCGGGCCCGCATCGGGCGCCGCGAGGATGTCTCGGCCATGCTACCGCCGCCCGTGCTTGGCTATATCCGCGAGAAAGGCCTGTACCGTTGATGGACATCCGCATCAAGCAGCGCGCGGTGGTCGAGGCGCTGGAAGACGTCAAGGGACGCGACATCGTGGTGTTCAACGTCGCCCGGCAATCTGCCTACTTCGAGCGCGTGGTGATCGCGAGCGGCGACTCCAACCGGCAGGTGAATGCGCTTGCCACCCATGTGCAGGAAACGCTCAAAGCGCTCGGCGCCAGAGTCGTCGGGGTCGAAGGCCGGCGCAACGGCGAATGGGTGCTGGTGGACCTGGGCGACATCATCGTTCACGTCATGCACCCTGCGGTACGCAGCTACTACAACCTGGAAGAGCTCTGGGGCGGCAAGGAAGTGAAGATGAAGAAGGAAGCAAGACCAAAGCGCGCCGCCGCGCCGAAGAAGAAAAAACCCCTCCGTGGCAAGACTGCACGTCGTCGCGGTCGCAAATAAGCTCCCCGCCTGGGCCGAGGCGGCGCGCGACGAGTACCTCAAGCGCAGGCCGCGCGGCTACGAGGTACGCCTAGTGCAGCTCAAGCCCTCCGCGGCAGGAAAGCTGCGCAAAGAAATTCCAGCCAACACGCGCCTCGTCGCCCTCGATGAGCACGGCAAGGACCTCACCACCAAGCAATTCGCCGCCCTGCTCGGCGAACCCACCGCATTCGTGATCGGCGGCGCCGACGGTTTGGACCCGGCATTGAAAAAGGAAGCGTCACTGCTGCTGCGCCTCTCGGCGCTCACGCTGCCGCACGCGCTCGCGCAGGTCGTACTGTGCGAGCAGCTTTATCGCGCCGCGACGCTACTCACCGGGCATCCCTACCACCGCGAATAGCTTTAAACTTCGCGGTCCCGTGACCATCCAGCTCGATCGCAGTATCTATCTTGCGTCGCGCAGCCCCAGGCGGCAGGAGCTGCTCGCCCAGATCGGCGTCAAATTCGAGGCGATGGAAATCGATGTGGACGAATCGGTCACGGACGGCGAATCGCCGCGCGCCTACGTGGAACGTCTTGCGCGCGCGAAAGCCGAGACGGGCTGGCGGCGCGTCGAACGGGACAATCTTGCCCGCGCGCCGGTGCTAGGCGCAGACACCACGGTAGCCATCGATGGGCGCATTCTCGCCAAACCGGCGGACGATCGCGAAGCAGCCGCAATGCTCGCTGCGCTCTCCGGTCGGCAGCATGAGGTGTTGACCGCGGTCGCCGTGAAGTACGACTCGCGGCTGGAGAGCGCCGTTTCGATTTCGGAAGTCAGGTTCAAGACCCTCAGCAAAGAGGAAATCGCCCGCTACGTCGCGACGGGTGAATGCGAGGACAAGGCCGGGGCCTACGGCATCCAGGGCCATGCGGCGCGCTTCGTGGCCGAATTGCGCGGCAGCTTTTCGGGTGTGGTCGGCCTGCCGCTTTACGAGACGGCGCAGCTGCTGGACCGGATCGGGTATCCCGCGTGAACGAAGAAATCCTCGTCAACATCACGCCGCAGGAGACGCGCGTCGCGGTGCTCACCGCCGGCCAGGTGCAGGAGCTGGTGGTCGAGCGCGAGGCGAGCCGCGGCCTGGTCGGCAATATTTACGTGGGGCGCGTCGCGCGCGTGCTGCCCGGCATGCAATCCGCGTTCGTCGAGATCGGCCTGGAGCGCTCGGCGTTCCTGCACGTCGCGGACATCTGGGAACACCGCAGGACGCAGGAAAACGGCATGACCGAGCCGGCCAAGCCGATCGAAAAGATGCTCGCCGAGGGCCAACCCGTGACAGTGCAGGTGATGAAGGATCCGATCGGCACCAAGGGCGCGCGGCTCTCCACCCAGCTGTCGATTGCCGGCCGCCTGCTCGTCTACCTGCCCCAGGATCCGCACATCGGGATTTCGCAGCGCATCGAGGACGAAGCCGGGCGCGCGGCGCTGCGCGGGAAGCTGAAGGAGCTGATCCCCGCTGACGAGAAGGGCGGTTTCATCCTGCGCACGCTCGCCGAGGGCGCGAGCAATGATGAACTGCGCACCGACATCGGATACCTGCGCAACCTGTGGCGCGACATCCACGAGCGATCGCTCGGCGCGCCGCCGCCGAAACTGGTCTACCAGGGCCTGTCGCTCGCGCAACGCGTGCTGCGCGACATGGCCTCCGATGCCACCTCGGCGGTGCACGTGGATTCGCGCGAGAACTACCAGAAACTCGCCGCATTTGCGCAGGCGTACATGCCCAGGCTGGCCGGCAAGCTGCAGCATTACACGGGCGAGCGGCCGTTGTTCGAGTTCTACAACGTCGAGGAGGAAATCGAGAAGGCCCTCTCCCGCCGCGTCGACCTCAAGTCGGGCGGCACGCTGGTCATCGACCAGACCGAAGCCATGACCACCGTGGACGTCAACACCGGGGGCTTCGTAGGCCAGCGCAATTTCGACGACACCGTCTTCAAGACCAATCTCGAGGCGGCGCAGGCCATCGCGCGCCAGCTGCGCCTGCGAAACCTCGGCGGCATCATCGTCGTCGATTTCATCGACATGCACTCCGCGGAGCACCGCGCTGCGGTGCTGGAGGAAATTCGCCGCGCGCTCGCGCGCGACCGCACGCGCATGACGGTGAGCAACTTCACCGCGCTCGGCCTGGTGGAGATGACGCGCAAGAGGACCCGCGAATCGCTCGCCCATGTGCTGTGCGAGCCCTGCCAGGCCTGCGGCGGCCGCGGCGAAATCAAGACCGCGCGCACGGTGTGCTATGAAGTGCTGCGCGAAGTCCTGCGCGAGGCGCGCGCCTTCAACGACGCGCGCGAGTTCCGCGTGCTGGCCTCGCAGGCCGTCTGCGACCTCTTCCAGGAGGAAGAATCGGGCGCGCTCGCGATGCTTTCGGATTTCATCGGCAAGCCGGTCTCCATCCAGATCGAAACGAGTTACATGCAGGAGCAATACGATATCGTGCTGCTATGACTGACATCTGCTTCACGCCTGCGCGCAAGCTCGCGCAACTCATCCGCAGCCGCAAACTCTCGGCGACGGAAGTGATGAAGGCATTCATCGCGCAAATCGAGCGCGTCAATCCGAAGGTCAATGCGATTGTTACGTTTTTGCCCGATCTCGCTCTTTCCGCTGCAAGAAAATACGACAGAAATTTCAAGTCGAATAAATTCAAACCCCTGGCCGGGCTGCCGATTGCCTACAAGGACAACGTTCCGACGCGCGGCATCCGGACCACTTTCGGCTCGTCGGTATACCGGGACAACGTGCCCGGGGAAGACCATCTCATCGTCGAGCGCCTGTCGGCTGCCGGCGCGATCACCATCGGCAAGACCAACCTGCCGGAGTTCGCCGCCGGCAGCCATACCTTCAACGCGGTGTTCGGCGCCACGCTGAACCCCTACGATCCGACCAAGTCTGCCGGCGGCTCCTCGGGCGGCGCCGCCGTGGCCGCGGCTTGCGGCATGCTCCCCTTCGCCGACGGCGGCGATCTCGCCGCTTCGCTGCGCAATCCCGGCAACTTCTGCAACGTCGTCGGCTTCCGCCCGTCGCCCGGGCGCGTGCCCTCGTGGCCAGCGCCGAACACCTGGAACACGCTCGGCGTGCTCGGCCCGATCGCGCGCACGGTTTCGGATGCCGCGTTCCTCCTTTCGGCGATGGCGGGTCCCGATCCGCGCTCGCCGATTTCAATTTCCGAGCCGGGGTCGGTCTTTGCAAAGTCCCTGAGCAGAAAATTCAAGAACGTTCGCGTCGCCTGGAGCCGGGACCTCGGCGGCCTGCCGATGGATCCGCGCGTCACGTCCGTCCTGGAAGGGCAACGCAGGATCTTCGCGGACCTTGGTTGCATCGTCGAGGAGGCCGAGCCGGATTTCTCCGGCGCGACGCAGGCCTTCGAGACCCTGCGCGCGCTCGCCTTCGTGCAGAACTACGGCGAACTTGTGAAGACACGCTGCCGCGAGGTCAAGGACTCGATCATCTGGAACGTCGAGCAGGGATTGAAACTCACGGCCGAGCAGATCGCGGGCGCCGACGCGCTGCGCAACGCGCTGTACCACCGCATGCGCGTATTCCTCGAGCGCTACGAATTCCTGCTCTGCCCGGTGAACCAGTTGCCGCCGTTCCCCGCCGAGCAGGAATACCCGATGCAGATTGCCGGGGAAAGGATGGGCAACTACCTCGACTGGATGAAGAGCTGCTACTACATCACCATCACCGGCCACCCGGCAATTTCGGTGCCGGCGGGGTTCACCGGCGACCCCGTGCCACTGCCGGTCGGCCTGCAGATCGTCGGCCGCTACCGCGACGATTTCGGCGTGCTGCAGCTCGCGCATGCATTCGAGGGCTCGACGCAACACTGGAAATGCCGGCCGCCTACTTCTTAGGAACGCGTCCCAGCAGGTAGAACTCGTCGTTCGGCCGCATGCTGGTGAAATTGGCCAGCCGGTTGGACATGGCGAAGAACGCGGCAATCGCGGCGATGTCCCAGGTATCGTCCGCGCTGAAGCCGTGGGCGCGCAGCGCCTCGATATCCGCGTCGCCCACGGTGTGCGACTCGAGCGCCACCTGCATGGCAAAATCGAGCATTGCCATCTGGCGGGTCGTGAGGTCGGCCTTGCGGTGATTGACCGCGACCTGATCGGCGACTAGGGGATTCTTCGCGCGGATGCGCAGGATCGCGCCGTGCGCGACAACGCAATACTGGCAATGGTTGGCGCCGGAAGTGGCAACCACGATCATTTCACGCTCGGCCTTGCTGAGCGTGCAGCCCGCGCCGGGTTCCTTTTCCATCAGGGCATCGTGGTAGGCCACGAACGCGCGCCACTCGGCGGGCCGGTGCGCGAGCGCAAGGAACACGTTGGGCACGAAGCCGGTTTTTTTCTGCACCTCTTCGATGCGCTCGCGGATGTCGGCCGGGAGGTCCTTCAATTCCGGCACCGGGAACCGGCTCACTGGTTTTGCGGGCATGACGATTTCCTAGTCGGCGTAAACCCCCGCCTTCTTGATGATCGGCCCCCACTTGGCGATTTCTGCCTTGAGGTGCGCCTCGAGCGCAGCCGGGGTCGCCATGCTAAGCGGCACCACCTCGGCGCCGAGATCGGAGAAGCGCTTTTTCACGGTTTCGTCCTTGAGCGCGTCCTGCAGCGCGGCGACGAGCTTGTCGATCGCCGGTTTGGGGGTGCCTTTGGGCGCGTAGAGCGCGTGCCAGATTCCGACCTCGAATCCTTTAACTCCCTGTTCGTCCAGGGTAGGAATTTCCGGCAACGACGGCACGCGCTTCTTCGACGTAACTCCGTACACCTTCACCTTGCCGGCCTTGATCTGGTTCGTGGTGTTGGTGGTCTGGTCGCACATGAAGTCCACCTGGCCGCCGAGCAGGTCGTTCATCGCCGGCGCGGTCCCCTTGTACGGCACGGTCAGCAGGTCGGTCTGGATCGCGCTCATGAACAGCATGCCGCACAGGTGAGAGGCTGCGCCGATTCCTGCATTGGCGTAGGTGACCTTGTCCTTGTTGGCCTTGACGTAGGCGAGGAATTCCTTGAAGTCCTTGGCCGGGAAGTTCTGCCGCGCGATCAGCGTCATCGGCACGTCGTTGATCAGGCCGATGTAATCGAAATCAGTGAGCGGGTTGAAGCGCAGCTGCCGGTACAGCGCCGGCGTGGTTGCCATGCCGATGTGGTGGATCAGGATGGTGTAGCCGTCAGGTTTGGCATTCTTGACCTGCTCGGGCCCGAGGATCCCGCCGGCGCTCGGCTTGTTCTCGACGATGACCGTCTGACCCAGGGGCTTGTTCATCGCCACGCCCATCACGCGGGCAACGGTATCGGTCGGACCACTCGCGGCGTAGGGCACCACCATGGTGACCGGGTGGTTCGGGTATTGCTGCGCGGCCGCGCAACCCGCGAAGGCGGCGAGCGCGAAGAAGGCGAGCAACTGTTTGCGTTTCGGCATGACCTTACCCCTTTTCAAAGAGTTTCCAAATCTACACGACACCTCAGATGCTGGTTTGATGAAGATCAATCCAGGCGGATTTGCAGAAGCTTTGGCGCGCCCGGCGGGATTCGAACCCACGACCCTTGGCTTCGGAGGCCAATACTCTGATCCGCTGAGCTACGGGCGCTGCGCTGAGTATGCGAGATTCGCGCTAAAATCAGTATTTTACCAGCACGAACATGGCGGGGACGGGCATGGCCGAGCACGACGAGAATTCCTCCTTCATCAAGACGCCGCAGCAACTGATCACGATCGTGCTGCTTGCTTTCGTGGCGGCGATTGTCGGCATCGTGTTGACCGTGCAACTGGTGCTGAACCGCCCGCACGCCGACCCTGCGGCGCTCAGCGCGGACGCGGTCAGCGCCCGCCTCCAGCCTGTCGGCAAAGTGGAGTTTTCGGCAGCGGGCGCCGCCGGCGTGGCCAATGCGCCCAAGCTGGGCGACAAGGCTGCATGGGCCCCGCGCCTCAAGCTGGGTTTGAACGGCTTGCTGCAAGCGGTGGTCAAGGGCAAGGGCGCGATGCCGGCGCGCGCTGGCACCAGCCTGACCGACCATGAACTCGGCAGTGCGATCGTCTTCATGGCGAATCAGGCGGGCGGCAACCTGAAAGAACCGACGCCGGTCAAGAAGTAGGATTTGGTTCCGCACCTCACTACCGCGCTGAAGTGAAGTTTCTCTTCATTCTCGATTCGCTCGATTCGCTCAAGGCCTACAAGGACACGAGCGTCGCGATCATGCGCGCGGCGCAGGCGCGCGGCCACCAGATTTTCTCCTGCACGCAGGGGGATCTCTTCTGGAAAGACCGTGTTTTCGCACTCGCCGGCGGGTTGTCGCTAACCGGCAATGACGAAGACTGGTATCAAGTTCAAGAACCGAAGCAAACCGCGCTTGCATCATTCGACGCGGTGCTGAACCGCAAGGATCCGCCGTTCGACCTCGAATACCTGACCGCGAGCTGGCTGCTGGCGCAGGCCGAGCGCGATGGCGCGCGCGTCTTCAACAAGCCCGCCGCGGTGCGCGATCACAATGAAAAGCTCGGCATCCTGGAGTTTGCGCAGTTCGTGGCGCCGACGCTGGCGAGCAGCGACCCGGAACGCGTGCACGCCTTCATCGACGAGCAGCGCGACGTGATCCTCAAGCGCCTGGACGGCATGGGCGGGGAAAGCATCTTCCGCGTGCGGGTGGGCGACCCGAACCGCCATGTGATCGTGGAGACCATGGTCCAGGGCGGCGCGCGCACGATCATGGCGCAGCGCTACATTCCCGAGATCACGAAGGGCGACAAGCGCGTGCTGCTGATCGGCGGCAAGCCGGTGCCGCATGCGCTCGCGCGCATCGCCAAGCCGGGGGAGACGCGCGCCAATCTTGCCGCGGGCGGCCGCGGCGTCGCGCAGCCGCTCTCCGCGCAGGACCGCCGCATCGCGGAAACGCTCGGGCCGGTGCTCGCCGCCCGGGGACTGCTGCTCGTCGGCCTGGACGTGATCGGCGATCACCTCACCGAAGTCAACGTCACCAGCCCGACCTGCTTCCGCGAAATCCAGGACCAGACGGGGTTCGACGTTTCCGGCATGCTGCTGGACGCCCTCGAGGCCGAATTGAAGGCTGCACACCGATGATCGGGATCCTGATCGT